>CALEXZ010000137.1 GCA_937926195.1 uncultured Actinomyces sp. | reverse complement strand
CGAGAACATCTGGCTGGAGGACCGCGACGCCGTGCGCACCCCCATGCAGTGGGACCGCAGCGAGCACATGGGCTTCTCGACGGCGGCTGAGGCGGACGCGCTCACCCTGCCGCTCATCAGCGCCCCCGGCTGGGCCGAGCGCAACGTCGCCGACTCCCTGGCCGACCCCGGCTCCTTCCTGCACGCGCTGCGCGACCTGCTGGCCGTGCGCCGTCTCCACCCGGCCCTGGGCCGCGGGTCCTTCGTCATGCGCCCGTCCTCGAGCGCGGCGGTCCTGGCCCACACTCGCCAGGACGCGCCCGAGGCCGACGGCGAGATGCTCCTGTGCCTGGCCAACGTGAGCGACGAGCCGCAGGAGGCCGTCGTCGAGCTGGATGGCCTGGCCGGGGCCCGTAGCGACGTCGTCCTCGCCGGTCCCGCGGGCGCCCGTGAGGACGCGTGCGTCGGCGACGACGGGCGTCTGGGCGTCACCCTGCCGCCACGGGGCTACCGCTGGCTGAGCCTGTCACGAACGAAGGAGATCTGAGCCATGTCCCAGACACCCCAGTGGCCCGCTGCGGACACGCTGCTGGCCGCCGTCCTGTCATGGGCGCGTGAGCGCCGCTGGTTCCCCCTCAAGGGGGCGGTCCCGGAGTCCACCGCCTGCACCGTCGTCGCCGACGACCACCTGGCGCCGGGGGTGCGTGACCTCGTCATCGCCCTGCCCACGGGTGACGAGGGCGCGGCCCCCGTGCTGCTGCACGTGCCGCTCGTGCTGGGCCAGGCCGCGGACCTGGAGCGCCTCACCGGTCCCGGTGAGGCCGAGGGCGCCGCAGGCCTGGTGCTGGACGAGAGCACCGCTCTCGTCGACGGCCCGCACCATCCCGCCTTCTGGCGGGCCTGGGCGGCGGGCGTGCGCGAGGCCGGGACCACGCTGAGCCCGACGGCCGTCGAGGCCGTCATCCAGCGTGCCGAGCGCCTGCGGGTGAGCACCGGCGAGCAGTCGAACACGAGCGTCGTCATGCCCGCGCCGACGGCGCCCACCGCCGACGGCACCCAGCAGGACGCTCCCGCACAGCCCGTCGGCGAGCAGGACGCCGCGACCCCCGACCTCATCGTCAAGCTCCTGCGCGTGCTCGAGCCGGGCCGCAACCCCGACGTCGAGGTGCCCGTGGCGCTGGCACGCAGCGGCTGGGACCGGGTGCCGGCCCCGGTCGCATGGTCGACGCTCATGCTCCGGGTGCCCGCGACGGACACCCCGGTGAGCGCGGACGCCGCCGTCGCCACGACCTTCGTGCCCGCGGCCGAGGACGGCTTCGCCCTGTTCTGCGCCCTGGCCGGTGACGACGACGGACAGCTCAGCCCCCAGCGGCTGCGGGCCCTCGACCTCGCCGGGGACCTCGGTGAGACGACCGCCCAGATGCACGACCACCTCGCCGCCGCGCTGGGCACCAGCGCCCCCGGGGCCGCCGCGGACCTCGCCCACGCCCTGCGCGCACGCGCCACCTGGGCGACCCAGGAGGTGCCCCTGCTCACCGAGGCCATACCCGACCTGCCCCAGCGGGTGGAGTCGGTGCTCGCCCGCCTGGCCGCCCTGGAGGAGCTGCCCGCCGCCTCCCGGGTCCACGGCGACTACCACCTGGGTCAGACGCTGCACGGAACCGAGGACGACGGACGCTGGTACGTCCTCGACTTCGAGGGCGAGCCCCTGCGCCCGCTGGCGGAGCGCTGCGTGCACGACCAGCCGCTGCGTGACGTCGCCGGGATGCTGCGTTCCTTCGACTACGCGGCCGCCGTCGGCGGCGCCACGGACGCCTCCTGGCTGGTGGAGGTGCGCCAGGCCTTCCTCGACGGCTACCGCAGGGTCCGGCCCGCCACCGGTGCCGACGCCCAGCGCGACGCCACCGTCATCGCCGCCCTCGAGCTCGACAAGGCCCTTTACGAGGCCGTCTACGAGGCCCGGCAACGCCCCGACTGGGTCCCGGTCCCACTGGCCGGGATCCGTCGTGTCCTCGGATCAAAGTCCCCCCTCGCCCCCGACCCGCATGGGAGAGTTAACGGTATGAGCGACGTCACCGCCCCCGAGCCCACGCCCGCCGCAACCAGCACCACGCCCACACCCACGCCGCCCAGCCCCGTGCCGGTCGAGCCGTGGGTGCTGGCCGATATCGCCTACGCGCGCTACCACAACCCTCACGAGGTCCTCGGCGCCCACCTGGGCGAGCACGGGGTGACGATCCGCACCGTCCGCCACCTCGCGGACGCTGTCGCCGTCGTCACCGCCGAGGGGAGCTTCCCCGCCGAGCACGAGCAGGACGGCGTGTGGGTGGTGGTCCTGCCCGGTGACGCCATCCCGGACTACCGCCTCGACGTCACCTACGGCAACGAGACGACTCGCGTCGACGACCCCTACCGTTTCCTGCCGACCCTGGGCGAGATGGACACGTACCTCATCTCCGAGGGCCGCCACGAGGCCCTCTGGGAGGTGCTGGGCGCGCATGTCAAGACCTACGACAGCACCATGGGTCCGGTCTCGGGCACCGCCTTCGCCGTGTGGGCGCCCAACGCGCGCGCGGTGCGCGTCGTCGGTGACTTCAACTACTGGGACGGCACCGCCACGGCCATGCGCTCCCTGGGCATCTCGGGCGTGTGGGAGCTGTTCATCCCCGGGGTCGGCGTCGGCGCCCGCTACAAGTTCGAGATCTGCTTCGCGGACGGCTCCTGGCACCAGAAGGCCGACCCGATGGCCCGGGCCACGGAGGTGCCGCCCGCCACGGCCTCCGTCGTCACCGACCAGTTCCACGAGTGGGGCGACCAGGAGTGGATGGAGCGTCGCGCCACCATCGACCCGCACTCCGGGCCGATGAGTGTCTACGAGCTGCACGTGGGCTCCTGGCGCCAGGGGCTGGGCTACCGCGGCCTGGCCGACGAGCTCGTCCCCTACCTCAAGGAGACCGGCTTCACGCACGTGGAGTTCTTGCCCGTGGCGGAGCACCCCTTCGGTGGCTCCTGGGGCTACCAGGTGACCGGCTACTACGCGCCCACGGCCCGCTTCGGCACCCCCGACGACTTCCGCTACCTCGTCGACCAGCTCCACCAGGCGGGTATCGGCGTCATCCTCGACTGGGTGCCCGCCCACTTCCCCAAGGACGAGTGGGCCCTGGCCCGCTTCGACGGCACCGCCCTGTACGAGGACCCGGACCCGCAGCGCGGCGAGCACCCTGACTGGGGCACCTACATCTTCAACTTCGGGCGCAACGAGGTGCGTAACTTCCTCGTCGCCAACGCCCTGTACTGGCTGGAGGAGTTCCACGCCGACGGCCTGCGGGTCGACGCGGTGGCCTCCATGCTCTACCTCGACTACTCGCGCGAGGAGCACCAGTGGCACCCCAACCAGTTCGGCGGGCGCGAGAACCTGGAGGCCATCAGCTTCCTGCAGGAGGCGACCGCCACCGCCTACCGCAAGAACCCCGGCATCGTCATGGTGGCGGAGGAGTCGACGGCGTGGCCGGGCGTGACCACCCCCACCGAGTACGGCGGCCTGGGCTTCGGCCTCAAGTGGAATATGGGCTGGATGAACGACACCCTGCGCTACATGCGGGAGGAGCCGATCAACCGGCGCTACCACCACGGCGAGCTGACCTTCTCGCTCGTGTACGCCTTCTCCGAGCAGTTCACCCTGCCGCTGAGCCACGACGAGGTCGTGCACGGCAAGGGCTCGCTGCTGTCGAAGATGCCCGGTGACCCGTGGCAGGAGCTGGCGAACCTGCGTGCCCTGTACGCCTACCAGTGGTCGCACCCGGGCAAGCAGCTGCTGTTCATGGGACAGGAGTTCGGCCAGGGCTCGGAGTGGAACGCGGACACCTCGCTGGACTGGTGGATCCTCGACGACCCGGGCCACCAGGGCCTGCTGCGCCTGGTGAGCGACCTCAACGCCTTCTACACGGACTCGCCGGCCCTGTGGGCGGACGACTTCTCCCACCGTGGCTTCGAGTGGATCGAGGCGGGCGACGGCGACCACAACGTCCTGTCCTACCTGCGCAAGGGCGTCGGACCGGATGGGCGCAACGACCTCGTCGTTGCCGTCGTCAACTTCGCCGGCACCCCGCACGAGGGCTACCGGGTGGGGCTGCCCTTCGCCGGCGGCTGGGACGAGGTCATCAACACCGACGCCCCCGAGTACGGCGGGTCCGGCGTGGGCAACCTCGGCCACGTCGAGGCCGAGGAGCTGCCGTGGAACGGCCGCCCGGCCTCGGTGCGCCTGCGCGTGCCTCCGCTGGGCGCGGTGTTCCTGCGTCCCAGCAGGGACTGACGGAGTCACTGAGTCACTGACCGGCGGGTGGCCGGCTGCGGGGTCTGAGGCCTCACAGTCGGCCACCCGCCGTTGGCCGCCCTCTCAACCGTTGTTTTCTGTACCCTGTTGTCGTACGCGTCGGGGCGGACGGACACGCCTGGCCCGTGTTCTCGCCCGTGGCACGCACGAATCGCGCGCTGCTCCACGACCCAGGAGCGGACCCGTCGTCTGACAAGGGAAGAACAATGACGCAGAACCTGGCTAGCACTGTGCCCTCACAGGTGCGTGCGGTCTCCGGCCGACCCGCACAGTCATCCACCCAGATGGAGGTGTGGCAGGGGCTGTCGGCCGCCGTCGTCGACGCCATCGCTGACAGCTGGCACGCCACGGAGCAGCGCTACCGCGCCGGACGCATGGAGCACTACTTCTCCGCCGAGTTCCTCATGGGACGCGCCCTGCTCAACAACCTCACCAACCTCGGTCTCGTCGAGGAGGCCGAGAAGGCGGTGGGCGCCTTCGGCCAGAACCTCTCCGACATCCTTGAGCAGGAGCCCGACGCCGCCCTGGGCAACGGCGGCCTGGGCCGCCTGGCCGCCTGCTTCCTCGACTCCTGCGCTACCCTCGACCTGCCGGTGTCCGGCTACGGCATCCTCTACCGCTACGGCCTGTTCAAGCAGCTCTTCGAGGACGGCTTCCAGACCGAGCACCCTGACGCCTGGATGGAGGAGGGCTACCCCTTCGTCATCCGCCACGAGGAGGCCCAGCGCATCGTCCGCTACCAGGACCTGACCGTGCGCGCCGTGCCCCACGACATGCCCATCACCGGCTACGGCACGAAGAACGTCAACACGCTGCGCCTGTGGAAGGCCGAGCCGATGGAGGAGTTCGACTACGACGCCTTCAACTCCCAGCGCTTCACCGACGCCATCGTCGAGCGCGAGCGCACCGCCGACATCTCCAGGGTCCTCTACCCCAACGACACGACCTACGAGGGCAAGGTCCTGCGCGTGCGCCAGCAGTACTTCTTCTGCTCGGCCTCCCTGCAGGAGATCGTCGAGACCTACGTGTCCCACCACGGCGAGGACCTGCGCGGCTTCTCCGACTACAACGCCATCCAGCTCAACGACACCCACCCGGTCCTGGCGATCCCCGAGCTCATGCGCCTGCTCATGGACGAGCACGGCCTGGGCTGGGAGGAGGCCTGGGCCGAGGTCACCAAGACCTTCGCCTACACCAACCACACGGTCCTCGCCGAGGCGCTGGAGACCTGGGAGGTGTCCATCTTCGAGCGCCTGTTCCCGCGCGTGCTGGAGATCGTCTACGAGATCGACCGTCGCTTCCATGAGGAGATGCGCGGGCGTGGCCTGGACGAGTCCACCATCGCCTACATGGCGCCCGTCCAGGACGGCGTGGTGCGCATGGCCTGGATCGCCTGCTACGCCGCCTACTCCATCAACGGCGTGGCCGCGATCCACACCGAGATCATCAAGCGCGACACGCTCAAGGAGTGGCACGCCATCTGGCCCGAGCGCTTCAACAACAAGACCAACGGCGTGACCCCGCGCCGCTGGCTGCGCCAGTGCAACCCGCGGCTGTCGGCCGTGCTCGACGACGTCGTCGGCGACGACTCGTGGGTGCGTGACCTGTCGGTCCTGGGCCGTCACACCGAGGGCGTCAGCGACGAGATCCTCGACCGCCTGGCCGAGGTCAAGCACGCCAACAAGGTCGACTTCGCCGCCTGGGTCCTGGAGCGCGAGGGCGTCGAGATCGACCCCGACGCCGTCTTCGACGTCCAGATCAAGCGTCTGCACGAGTACAAGCGCCAGCTGCTCAACGCGCTGTACATCCTCGACCTGTACTTCCGCATGAAGGAGGACCCGTCGCTGGTCGTGCCCAAGCGCGTCTTCATCTTCGGTGCGAAGGCGGCCCCGGGCTACGTGCGCGCCAAGGCGATCATCAAGCTCATCAACACCATCGCCGCGCTGGTCAACAACGACCCGGTGGTCTCGCGCACCCTCAAGGTCGTCTTCGTCCACAACTACAACGTGTCCCCCGCCGAGCACATCATCCCGGCCGCCGACGTCTCCGAGCAGATCTCGATGGCCGGCAAGGAGGCCTCGGGCACCTCGAACATGAAGTTCATGATGAACGGCGCCCTCACCCTGGGTACCCTCGACGGCGCCAACGTCGAGATCCTCGACCAGGTCGGCGACGACAACGCCTACATCTTCGGTGCCACCGAGGACGAGCTGCCCGTGCTGCGCCAGTCCTACGACCCGCGCACGACCTACGAGAGCGTCCCCGGTCTCAAGCGCGTCGTCGACGCCCTCATCGACGGCACCCTCGACGACCACGGCACCGGCGGCTTCGCCGACATCCGCCGCTCCCTGCTGGAGACGAGCTACGAGAGCGCCGACGTCTACTACGTCCTGGGCGACTTCGCCGCCTACCGCGAGACCAAGGACCGTATGGCCGCCGACTACGCCGACCAGCGCGCCTGGCAGCGCAAGGTGTGGGTCAACATCACCGGCTCGGGGCGCTTCTCCTCGGACCGCACGATCAGCGACTACGCCCGCGAGGTGTGGCGCATCGAGCCCGAGTCCATCTGAGCGCTGCGGTCCGGGCGCCTGCGCGCCCGGACCGTCCGCGGTGGCCGCGTCGTTGACGCGTAGACGTGGGTGGCCCTCCCCGGCACGTGCCGGGGAGGGCCACCCACGTCGTCGGGCGCAGTGTCCTCAGAACAGGAGGTTCGCGAGCTGGCGGCGGGCGCGGGCGACCTCGGGCACACCGGTGCCGATGACGTCGAAGAGCTCGAGCAGCCGCAGGCGCGCGGTCTCACGGTCCTGGCCGGTGTGGCTGCGCACCGCCTCCAGGGCGCGCCCCAGGGCGCCGTCGATGTCCCCCAGCGCCAGGGCGGCGTCAGCGCCCGCCAGCGCCGCCTCGACGTCCTGCGGGGACGTGTCCGCCGCGGCGAGCAGCGCCCGGGGGTCCTTGCCGTCCATGCGAGCCAGGACACGGATCTGGCTGCGGGCCACCTGGAGGGACGTATCGGCCGGGTTCTGGGCCACCGCGTGGTCGTAGACCTCGATGGCTGCCGCGTAGTCTCCGCGCTCCATCGCCTCGCGAGCGGCGCGCTCCACCTCCGTCTCCGGGGTCTCAGGCTCCTCGTCGAGGCCGTCGACCGCGACGCGTCCGCGTACGCCGTTGGCGGCAGCGAGCTTGAACAGCTGCTCCAGGACCTGGCGCAGCTGGTCGTCCGCCGCCGCGCCCTGGAAGATGGGCACCGGCTGCCCGGCAAGCAGCGCCATCACCGTCGGCACCGCGCTCACCTGGAGCGCCTGGGCGACCTCGGGGGCGACGTCGACGTCCAGGCGCGCGAGCTGGAAGCGCCCGCCCGTCTCAGCGGCCAGGTGCGCGAGCCGGGAGACGAGCTCGGTGGAGGCCTCGGAGCGTAAGGAGAAGGCGACGACGACGACCGGCACCTGGGTCGAGACCTGGGCGACGTCCCGCAGGTTCTCGGCGCTCAGGTCGACGACGAGCGGCGCGGGGTACACCCCGTCGGAGCCCGGCGCCCCGCCGGAGGCCTCTGCCGCGGGCGCCTGCCCGCCGCCGGGCTCCTGCCGCTGCGCGAGAGCTGACAGGTCGACGGCTCCGAACATGCTCATCTGAGGTCCTTCCTGGGCCCGGTGGCCCGTGTCGTTCATGTGACACGCGACGGGCACCACCCGCGACCGCGGGTGGGGCCCGTCGTGGCGTGTCGGGTCCTGCGCCAGAGCCTAGGCAGGTGCCTGGGAGTCGTCACGCTCGACCGAGGCGAGGACGACGTCCGTGCCCAGGACGGTACTGCGCCCTCCCTTCGTGGCCGAGGGTACGGCGAAGGAGACCATGGCGTCATAGTGCGCGAGGACGACGCCGGTGATCTGGGTGTTGTCGCCGAGCATGCGTCCGACGTTGCCCCCCAGGTTGAGGGTGGAGCCGGCGACCGTCTTGCGGAACTCGGTCGTGAAGGTCAGGGCGGCGGTGAAGATGGCGCCGCCGTCGGCGGTGCGCAGCCCCCGCAGGCCGTCCTTGTGGGCCGCGGCCGTGACGGTGACGGTGCCCATGCCCGACAGGTCGACGGCCCTCTCGGAGGCCAGGCGCTGGCGCAGGGCGTCGTCGGCGAAGGCCGAGGCGTTCTCCCCGTCCGGGTTGTTGAGGACGTCGAGGTAGGACTCCAGCACCTCCCGGGGCTCGGCGGCAAGCGTGGAGGCCGGCTCACCGGCCGCGGCGTTGCCCTCCGCCGTGACCTCGGCGGCGCCGACGGAGGAGCTGGGGGTCGCCGGGACCTCGACGTCACCCAGCCGCGTCCAGGACCACAGCTGGTAGTCCTCACGAGCCGCGTCCTGGGACAGGGTGAGGTAGTAGGTGGGCTCGCCGTCGGCCGGCTCGGTGATGACGACCGCCGTGCGGGGGAAGGCGCTGGTGAGCCCGACGACCCCGGCCTGCACGTCCGTCGTGAACTGGTGGACGTGGGAGTCGTCCTGGGAGAGCGTCGCCAGGGCGTACTCCTCGGTGCGCACCCGTGCGGCGGGGCCCGACAGGTAGCCGGTGAGGAGCGTGGCGTCCTTGGCCGCGTCGGCCGCGTCCAGGCCGGTGCTGATGCGCTCAAGAGCCGTGCCCAGCCGCGTGGCGTCCAGCACCGGGTGCGAGGGCGCCACACTCGGCGGGGTGACGGTCGGCAGGTCCTGTGAGCAGGCGGCCAGGACCGCGGCCAGGGCCGTGGCCGAGGCTGCGGAGATGAAGGTGCGGCGGGTGCTCGTCATCAGTTGTCCTCCTCGTCGTACCGGTCCCTGAGGTTCCCCATGTCCATGGTGCTGTCGGTCTCCTGGACACCGGTCGTCTCGTCGTCCGCGACCGTGAAGGGGGCGTCGTCCTCCAGCTCGCGGGCCGCGCGGTAGGCGGCGGTGGCGTCCGGGTCCAGGCCCGGCACGACAGCCGATCCCCGCGGGGCGCCGACGTCGTCGAGGGCCTGGGTCCAGTCCCCGTACAGTGCCTCGTCGTCGGCCGGGGGCACCGGCGGGGCGGCGACGCCGTCGACGTAGACGACGCCGGTGCGCGGGTCGACCCACTCCTCGCCGGAGGCCTCGGCACGCTCCTTGTCGCGCTGCTCGCGTCGGGTGAGAGGACGGTCCGGGTCGTCCGCGCGCGGGATGCTGGCGGTGTCGACGGAGTCGGCGTTGGCCAGGCGGGCGGCGCGCTCGGCGGCCCGACGGCGGCGCTCCTCGTCAGCGCGACGCACCTGCAGGTCGAACAGGAGGCCCCCGACGCCCCCGAGGATGAGCAGCGCACCAACGACCAGGCCCGGGATGAAGAAGGGGGTGGCGACCGAACGCGGCCAGGTCAGCGTGATGCTGGGGGCGGCGGCGGTGCCGTCCGTGGCCGCCAGGACGACGAGGTCGGAGTCCGTGGCGTCCAGGTCGAGAGTCGCCGAGCCCTCACCCGTGACGACGCTCTGCCACAGGATCGAGTCGGCGGGCGAGGTACCCGAAGGCTTCAGGGCGGTGCAGCCGGGGGAGGCGGAAGCAGCGGCCGTGGCGCTCGCGGTGGCGCTGGCCGCGTCCGTGGCCTCGGCGGAGGCGTCACCGGCCGGGGCCTCGGTGGCGGTCTGCGTCGCGCTGGCAGCGGCCGTCGGGGTGGCGCTGGCGGTCGCGTCGGCGTCCGCCGTGCAGCGCTCGGTGACGCTGGTCGAGCTCAGGGCCGTCCAGCTCGTCAGCCCCGTGACGGACACGTAGGGGTCGTCGGCGAGCCAGGCGTGGGCGTCAGCGGAGTAGGCCACGGCGAGGAGCACGTCGGAGCCCTCCGAGGAGGCGGTGACCGTGACGTCGGAGTCGACGAGGCCGAGGACACCGGGCTCGACGAGCAGGTAGGGCTGGTCGGGTTCCTGGGTGAGGGTCGCCGTCGCGGTCGCGCTGGGCCGCCACACGGTGGCGGAGCAGACGGCGAGCACGATGGCGACGAGACCGAGGACGGCGGCGACCGCGCTCACGATACGTCGGTTCACGACGTGGACTCCTTGCTGTCGATGGCAGGACACCCCGGTGACGGGGCCGGCCGCGGACAGGCTCAGGCAAGCACCCAAGCCCGCCACAGGGGCCTGACGCCCCAGACTCCCACGTCGACGGTGCTCCTCGCAGTCGTCCCGGGCAATCTCACAGCGTCCTGCGCCCTGAGCGGACGCACGGACGGGCTCCTGACGGGCTGACCGTCTCACGGGAGAGAGGCCGGTTTCTCGGCCACGGAGAACGGGGCGATAGTCCTCTCGTCCCCGGAGGCGCGCATGACTAACCTTGGCACAGACGGCGCCGCCGTCCCACCCCGAACTACCCGATCTACCCAGCATCTGGAGGAACCACCATGGCCGAAGGGACCGAAGAATTCGCGATCACCATGCGCGGATACGACCGCGCCCAGGTCGACCAGCGCATCGAGTCCCTGAGCCGTAGCCTCAAGGAGGCGCGCCGCGAGGTCGCCAGTCTCGACCAGCGCGCGATGACGCTCGCGGGAGAGCTCGCCGAGGCGCGCCAGCGCCTGCGCGAGTCAGGCAAGCCCACGTACTCGGGCCTGGGGTCGCGTATCGAGCAGCTCCTGCGCAGCGCCGAGGAGCAGTCGGCCTCCGTCATGGCCAAGGCGACCTCTGAGGCGGACGCCCTGACGGCACGCGCCTCCGCGAACGCCGGCCGTGTCACCGAGCAGGCCTCGAAGGAGGCGGCGACCCTCCTGTCGGACGCGCGCCGCGAGGCTGAGGAGACGCGCTCCAACGCCGAGGCGCAGGCCTCCACCATCCTGTCCAACGCCCAGGCCCGGGCCAACGAGCTCGTCGGCTCGGCCGAGCGCCGCGCCGCCCAGGTGACCTCCGACGCCACGTCCCAGGCGACGACGATGACAGCCGGTGCCGAGCGCGAGGCCGAGCTCCTCGTCGCTCAGGCGCGCAAGACCGCCGCGGAGCTGACGGTCTCCACCGAGCGCGAGGCCTCCAGGCTCCGGGAGGACGCCGCCGCCGAGGCCAGCGCCCTGCGCACCTCAAGCACGACCGAGGCCCAGACCCTGCTCGAGCACGCCCGCTCGGAGGCGCAGTCGCTGCTCAACAAGTCCCGCACGGAGTCCGAGACCCTGCTGCGTCAGGCGCACGAGGAGGCCGCTGCCGCCCGCTCGGAGGCCACCGAGCTGCGCCACCAGGCGGCGCTGGAGATCGCCTCGGCGCACGAGGCCGCTGCGCTGGAGGACTCTCGCAACCACGACGAGGCCGTCGCCCGCGTGCGCGAGATGAACGAGGAGGCCCAGAAACAGGCGGCTGAGGCCGAGTCCCGGGTGCAGGAGGCCATGGCCCGCGCCGAGTCCGTGCGCGAGCAGACCGACCAGGCCGTGCGTGCCCGCCAGGAGGAGGCTGAGCGTCAGGCCGAGGAGATCCTGCGCGAGGCCCGCACCGAGGCGGAGCTGCTCATCGACGAGGCGCGCCAGAGCGCCGAGGACAGGATCGTCGCGGCGACCCGCCAGGTCGAGGAGCTCGAGCGCCAGCGTGACTCCGTCTCCCGCTACCTTGAGGAGATGCGCGAGGCCCTGGGGGCCGCGGGCGTCTTCACCCCGGTGTACGCCGCCCCCGCTCCCGCCCCCGACGAGGCCGACGAGCAGGCCGCGGCCGAGCAGGACGCCGCGGACGCGGCCGACGCAGCACCCGCGCCCGCGGGCAAGACGGCCAAGAAGAAGAGCTGAGGCACGACGGCGGTCGTGGGAGCGGGACCGCCCGCTCCCACGACCGCCGTCGTCGTGCGTCGCCCCGGGGCCGCCGTCGGCCCCGAGCAGCACCCTCCCGCGGCGGTGCCCTCACGTGCCCCAGGCGGAGCGCAGCAGGTCCTGGGCCTGCGCCAGTGTGAGGCCCGCGTCCCGCATCGCCAGCGCGAAGCGCCTGGCCTCACGCTGCCCGGCACTGCGCTCGACGACGAAGGTCCCCTGCCGCCCCCGGCCTTCGAGGACACCGTCCTCCTCCAGGCTCCGGTACGCCTTGGCCACGGTGTTGACGGCGACGTCGAGCGCCTGGGCCAGCGCCCGGGTCGGTGGCATCCGGGTGCCCGCGCTCAGGCTTCCCTCATCCACACCCCGGCACACGGCGTCGCAGATCTGCATGAAGACGGGGGTCGTCGACTCGGCGTCGAGAACGATCCCCAGGTCCTGGCTGGTGCTCATGCCACTAGTGTGCGCCCGGGCAGGGGGCATGAGCGGGAGGACATGGCCCGGCCACGAGGACGTAGGCTGCACGTATGCCGACCAGCTCCCCTGAGAACCCGGGCCCCGTCCAGCCGACGGACAGCTCCTCCCCCGACGCCGACTGGGCCACGCAGCGTCGCGAGGCGGCGGCCGAGCGGGCACGGATGATGCGTGAGCGCGCCGAGGCCGAGCACGCCCGGGCGGCCCGGATCGTCTCCCTCTTCGTCCGGGTGGCGCGCGACCAGGGCCTGGAGCCCGAGCCGCTGGTCGTGCGGGGCTACGCGGGCGGGACGGCACGCACCCGACTGCGGGGCTGGTACCTGCGTGCGGACCGGACGGTGGCGATCGACGTCGACGGGCACTTCTACGTCCTGTCGATGTCGCTGAGCCTCAAGGACAGGCTCACGGGCGTGACGCCAGCGGCCGAGCCAGTGCCGCTGACCATCGGGGAGGGCGGGCGCGACGGCGACATCGTGCCGCTGCGTTTCGCGCTCGAGCGTCTCCTTCCCGGCTGGGAGACCCTGTCCCCCGAGCCCCTGGCCTGAGGGCCCTCCCTCGTCCACACGCGTCCACGGGCCCGTCGAGTGGCCCTCCTCACCCGAGCGGGCCGGGGAGCCCGGGGAGCCCGGGCGGCGCGCTCACCACAGGCGACGCTCCCAGCACGAGGTGTGCCAGTGACGGCGCTCCTCAAGACCCCGGTCCGTGCCGAAGAGGTGCTCGTTGCTCCAGGCGACGACGTGAGGAGTGCCCGGGGGAATCTGCCGGTGGCAGCCAGGGCAGGTGTAGGACTTGTCCGACCCGCGCAGGTGGCGCACGGTGAAGCTGGCGCCGCCGGGACCGGTCTGGGTGCGGGGCAACGACGCGAGACGACTCATGTCGAGGGGGACGTGGGCGGCCCCGTAGGGACGCTTCGCGCTGCGTCGTGCCATGGGCCTGACCCTATCGCCGCGTGCGCACCCGCCGTGCGCCCCGCCCGGCAGCGAGCCCCGGCCCCCGACCTGAGCCCTCACCGTCTCGGTCAGGGCTCAGTGCCAGGGCCCGGGGCTCGGCGTGCGCGCGCGGGCTCAGCGCCTGGGATCAGATGAGGCCCATCTCGGCGACGGTGTTCTTCTCCTCGAGCAGCTCGGCGGCCGAGGCGTCGATCTTGGCGCGGGAGAACTCATCGATCTCCAGGCCCTCGACGACCTTCCACTCACCGTTCTCCGAGGTGCAGGGGAAGGAGGAGATGATGCCCTCGGGCACGCCGTACTGGCCCTCGCTCATGATGGAGGAGGAGGTCCAGGAGTAGCCCTTGACGCCCAGGCACCAGTCACGCACGTGGTCGATGGCGGCCGAGGCTGCCGAGGCCGCCGAGGAGGCGCCACGGGCCTCGATGATGGCGGCGCCGCGCTTGGCGACGGTGGGGATGAAGTCCTCCTCGACCCAGGCGCGGTCGGCGAGGATCTCGGGGATGGCCTGGCCCTTGACAGTGGCCTGCGTGAGGTCCGGGTACTGGGTGGTGGAGTGGTTGCCCCAGACGGTGACCTTGTCGAGCTCGGAGACGTGGGCGCCGGTCCTGGCGGCCAGCTGGGCGAGGGCGCGGTTGTGGTCCAGTCGCGTCATCGCCGTGAAGCGGGAGGCCGGGATGTCCTTGGCGTGGGAGGCGGCGATGAGGGCGTTCGTGTTGGCGGGGTTGCCGACGACGAGGACCTTGATGTCCTCGGCCGCGCCGGCGTTGAGGGCCTCACCCTGGGGGCCGAAGATGCCGCCGTTGGCGGACAGCAGGTCCGCACGCTCCATGCCGGCCTTGCGCGGCATCGAGCCGACGAGGAAGGCGATGTTGGCGCCCTCGAAGGCCTGCTTCGGGTCATCGAAGATGTCGATGGAGCCCAGCGTCGGGAAGGCGGAGTCGAACAGCTCCATGGCGGTGCCCTCGGCGGCCTTGATGGCCGGCGGGATCTCCAGCAGGCGCAGGTTGACGCGCTGGTCGGGGCCGAGGAGGGCGCCGGAGGCGATGCGGAAGAGCAGGGCGTAACCGATGTTGCCGGCGGCACCGGTGATGGTGACGTTGACGGGGGCGTTGGCCATGAAGGACTCCTTCTAGGACGTTGGCTGCGGGCCGCAGGTACCTGCAGCCGCTGGGACGAGCCTACGGCCACCGGCCCCCGTGCGCCCGGGACAATGGGCGCCCGTCGCCCTCGCCCCCCGTGTCATCCGGCTCACACCCGCTGGGCCTCGATGAGCAGGGACTGGTCGGGGTGAAGGACCGGCGCGGTCAGCCCGACGGCGGCGAGCTGGGCGCCCGTGGCGCTCACGCCCTCCCAGTGCGGCCCGAACCACGGCGGGGCGATGAGGCCGCTGGGGGCGCTGCCGATCCGCACGGGGCGGACCCGGTAGGTCGCCTCGGCTTCCAGACCCCGCAGGCGCACGCGCCCCTGGATGGTCAGGGGGCCGCGTTCAAGGACGCTGAGCCCGTACAGGGCGTGGGAGCGGTCGGCGGCGACAACGCCGTGCAGCCAGGTGGAGGTGTCACCGACCCGGTCGCGCACGACGTCGCCGGTGAGCAGCAGCGTCCGGTGGGCCTTGTAGAAGCCGATCCACTGGGCGAGCTCATCGAGGTCCTCGCGCGACTCGCTGGTGAGGTCCCACTCGATGCCCATGTGCCCCCACAGGGCGGTGCAGGCGCGGAAGGACAGGTCGTGCACGCGTCCGGTGGTCTGGTTGCGTCCGCTGGCGACGTGGGTGCCGATCATCTCCGGGGGGATGACCTGCTCGGTGCCGCACACGATGGAGTGGCGCTCGTGCGGGTCGATGCAGTCCGAGGCCCAGAAGCGCTGGGTGTGGCGCACCATCTCCAGGTCGATGCGGGCCCCGCCCGAGGAGCAGGACTCGATCTCCAGTCCCGGGTGGTCGGCGCGCAGGCGATCCATGAGGGCCAGGGCCGCGCGCATCTGACGGCCCGCGACGGCGCGTCCCGCCTCACGGGACGTTCCGGCGTCGAAGACGTCGCGGTTGTGGTCCCACTTGATGTAGGAGATCGGGTACTCGGTGAGCAGGGCGTCCATCTGGGAGCGCACGTGCTCCCAGGCCTCGGGGTTGGTCAGGTCGATGACCTGCTGGTGGCGCCACGGCAGGGGCAGGTCCTCGCGGGTGGAGAGGACCCACTCGGGGTGGCTCCGGGCGGTCTCGGAGTCCGGGTTGATCATCTCGGGCTCGAACCACAGGCCGAACTGCATGCCGAGCGCGGTGACGTGGTCGGTGAGCGGGTGCAGGCCCTGGGGCCAGGCCTCGTCGGAGACGACCCAGTCGCCGAGCCCGGCGCTGTCGTCGCGGCGGGCGCCGAACCAGCCGTCGTCGAGGACGTAGCGCTCGACGCCGATGCGGGCGGCCTCGTCGGCGAGGGCGAGCAGGGTGGGCAGCGAGTGGTCGAAGTGGACGGCCTCCCAGACGTTGAGGGTGACCGGCCTCTCGGGGCCGGGGGCTGAGGGCAGGCAGCGCACCCAGGTGTGGACCCGGTGGGCCGCCTCGTCGAGGCCGTCGCCGTGGACGAAGTGGAGGGCGGGGCCCTCATAGCTCTCACCTGGGGCGAGGCGGACCTCGCCGGGGTGGAGGAGCTCGCCGCCGCCGAGGACCTGGCGACCCTCCGGCAGGCGCTCAAGGTAGGTGCGGTGGTTGGCGGGTCCAGCGACGTGCAGGGCGCGCAGCGGGCCGCGGGCGAAGTCGAAGCCGTGTCTGCCGACGGCCATGAGGGTGGGGTGGTCGAAGCCGGTGCGCCCGTGGCGTCCTTCGCGCAGGTGCGCGCCGAAGGCGACCGGTGTGCGCTGGGGGAAGCGCTCGCGGCCCCAGCGGCCGGTGAAGTCGAGGATCTCGTCCATCTCCAGCGGGACGGGCAGGGCGACGGTGAGCTCGTCGAGCTCGTAGGGCCCCTCCCCGGTGTTGGTCAGGCTCGCGCGCACGAGCAGCGTCCCGCCGGGGCCGAGCGTGAGGGTGACGGTGGCGCACAAGCCCACCTCGGCGTCGGCCATCGTGAGGACGACGGTCCCGGGCCCCGTCTCGACGCGGCTGTCTGCGGCGAGCTCGCCGCAGACGCCCTCGGTCTGCACGCTCAGCGACGTCGTCGTCAGGCGCGGCGACCAGGCGGTGCCGCCCGGGCGGCGTCCGAGCAGGCCGGGGCGGCCGCTCCACCCGGTCCAGGCTCCGGGCAGCAGGCCCGGGTCGAGGACGACGTCGGGGTCGTTGTCCACCTGCATGCGCCGGGTGCTGCGCGCGGCGTCCACCATGGCGGCCTCGCCGAGCCGGCCGAGGTCCGGGCCCCAGTAGTGCACCTGTGCGAGGCCGCCCTCGCCGACGCCCAGGAGGAGGGAGGTGCCCTCACCGTGCATGTGGAGAAGCTGAGCGCGTGTGCTCGTCACGTCCGTGGTCACTTCCTTGTGCTGCGGAGCGTCTCGGCCGGGAGCCGAGGGGCTGGGGTGGATCGTGCCATTGCGGCACGACCTCGTGCCTGTGGCGCAGGCTACCCCCGTCCGAGACGAGATGTGCACCTCTGCCTCACGAGCGTCGGTCAGCACCGCGGGCTCGGGGCGAGGTGCACATCTCGCGGGGTCGGGGCGTGGTGTCAGCTCACGGCGTTGGGTCCGGCCGCTGCGGCGGAGGCGGCGAGCTCCTCCGGGGAGACGACGCCCTCGACGCTCACACGGTCGAGGTACTTCATGCCGTCGAAGGACAGCTCGCGGGCGTTCTCGAGGTCGTCGTCGGCGTTGAAGGAGCCGCCGGCCAGCGTGTCGACGACGATGGCGATGGCGCCGTCGCCCGTGACGTTGGTGGCGGTGCCGAAGGAGTCGAGGGCGATGTAGGTGGCGATCATGAGCGCGACCTGGGCGTCGTCGAAGCCGAGCATCGAGGACAGCAGACCGGTCGCCGCCATGATGGCGCCGCCGGGCACGCCCGGGGCGGCGACCATCGTGATGCCGAGCATGAAGATGAAGCCGATCCACTGGGCCGCGGAGACCGTCATGCCCTGGGTGAGGACGATGGCGAAGGCGAAGGCGAAGATCTTCGAGGTGGAGCCGGCCAGGTGGATGGTGGCGCACAGCGGCACCGTGAAGGAGGCGACGGCGCTCGACACGCCGTTCTTCTTCGTCTGGGCGAGGGTGACCGGGATGGTCGCCGCGGAGGAGGAGGTGCCCAGCGCGGTGAGGTAGGCGGGCAGCATCGTCACCAGCGACTTCAGGGGGTTGCGTCGGCCGATGGCTCCGGCGACGAGGTACTGCACCCCGAGGATGACGACCTCGAGGACGAGGACGACGACCACCACTCGCACCAGCGTGCGCATGATCGACCAGGCCTCACCGGTGTAGGTGAGGTTGAGGAAGATGCCGAAGATGTGCAGCGGCAGCAGCGGGATGATGATCCTCTCGATGAGCGAGGTGATGATGGCGCGGAACTCGATGAAGCCCTTGCGCAGGACGCCACGCGGGACCATCGACAGGCCGATGCCCAGCACGAAGCTGAGCAGCAGGGCGGTCATAACACCGACGGCGGCGGGCATCTCGACGGTGAAGTAGGAGCTCAGGGCGCTGCCGGGCTCGACGACGTCCGACAGGGCGCCGCTGCCGAGCAGGCGCGGGAACACGGTGGCGCACACGAGGTAGGTGAGGAACCCGGAGAAGAGCGTCGAGCCGTAGGCGATGGCGGCGGTGATGCCGAGCCACTTGCCCGCCCCCCGGCCCAGGTCGGCGATGGCGGGGGTGACCAGGCCGATGATGATGAGCGGGATCGAGAAGCTGAGGAACTGGCTGAACAGGTCCGAGAAGGTCGCGAAGACCCGCCCCACGCCCATGGGAACGAGGTGGTTCCCGCCGATCTTGACGCTGCCGAGGACGAGGGCGAGGACGATCGCCGTGAGGACCCAGACGAGGATTCCTGCCCTGGCGAGGAACCCGCGCTTGCTGGCGGAGCTGTTCGTGGTCGCGGTGGACATGAGCGGCCTTCCGAGGGATGAGGACCCGAGGAGCGGGGGTGCTTCCCGGTGAGTCGGCAGCATGCCACAGGTGCGGCCCGACGTCGGTCTGAAGACCACATGACGGGCGTGCTCGGGCCTACAGCACGCGGGGCAGCTCGACGTAGGAGCTCAGGAGAAAGAGGCCCAGAGCCAGGACCAGACCGAAGACAGCGTCGAAGAGCCGACCGCGGGCCGCGATCCAGGTGCCGTCGGGACGCAGCACACGCACGACCGACAGGCACAGGACGAGGCAGGCGAGCCACAGCACCGCGAGGCGGTGGTGGTCGGTGAGAGCCAGCGCCGTCACGGCGATGAGCGCGGCGGTCGTCGCCGCGACGCTCAGCGTCGAGTACGGCTCGGGGCGGCGGCCCCGTCCGGGGCGGCGCTCGAGCGCCGTCGGGGTGGGGTCCTCACCTCGGTCCTCCTGTGTCACAGGCGCATGGTATCCGCACCGGCAGCGGTTCAGCCCTGGTCGAGCTGGGCGAGGACCTCCTCCGCGAGCTCGATCACCTGCTCGGCCCCGGTGACGGGCCCGCCCGCGAGCATCCCGTCGGTGCCCAGCAGGACCGCGCTCGGTGTCGACAGGCAGCGCAGCATCCGGGCCCCGACGCCGTCCGCGTCGTGCCAGGTGAGAGGAGCCCAGGCGGGGGTGCGGTCGCGGACGCGCTCGACGGACGCCGTCGTGACGATCCGGACCGCGAGCTGGGGCATCGCCTGGGACCACTCGGGGACCCGGGAGGCGACCGCCGCGCAGGGGCCGCAGCCCGGTGACAGGAAGACCAGCAGGTGGGCACGACGACGCGTCTCGCCGACGAGGTCCACCGTCCGGCCGTCCGCTGCCGTGAAGGTGGCATAGGGCGTGAGCGTGCGCAGGTAGTCCCCCTCCTGCGCGGCGCCCCCCGTGACACCACTGTCCGCTCCGGACGGGGAGACGGGGACCTCCCGGGGCTCCGCCGCCCCACCTGCGGGGACGGGTGCGGAGCCGCCTCCGGGCTCCCGGGCGGCCGCGGGTGCCGACGGCGGCGAGCTGACGAGCTGGACGGTGGCCATGGCGAGGGCAACGGCCAGGAGCCAGGAGAGAACGGTCGCGTCCTGCACCGCTGCCTCCAGGGGCGCCCCGAGGGCTGCCGCGCTCACCACGGACAGGACCGCCAGCACCGAGAGCAGGACGTTGCGTGCGAGGGTCCAGGGCGTCAGCGGCGCCTGGTGCGCGGCACCGAAGCAGCTGCACACGGAACCTGGAGAGCGCAGCGCGTAGGCGATGAGCACCGTGTACACAAGGCACAGCCCGACGGCCGCCAGCCCGGCCAGCACGCCCGCCGCCCCCGGCAGGACCAGCAGCGCCACGGCCAGGGCGATCTCCCCCCACGGGTGGGCGCGGCGCACCCGACGGCGGTTGAGGAGGACAGGGACCCTGAGGGCGTCCCACTCCACCGCCGTCGCCGCGTCATCGTCCCCGAGCTTGAGCACACCCGCGCCCACGAGCACGAGGGCGAGGACCAGCGGGGCGGCGAGCAGCGCCTGGGGCATGGGGACTCCTGGGTCGGACGGGTCGGGTCGGCACACGGCCTCGCCCATCGTCGCACGCGCGCGGCACTGGGCCGGGCGCGCCCTCGTGACGCTCGACGCCACGGCTCATCCTCTCCGGCCCTCAGGCCGCGAGCAGCAGGAGACAGGCGGCGGGCGGTGGAGCGTGCCCGACCTGCTCCACCGCCCACCGCACCTGGGTGCTCAGTGAGCGAAGTGGCGGCTGCCCGTGAGGTACATGGTGATGCCGGCGGCCTGGGCGGCGGCGATGACCTCCGGGTCGCGGATGGAGCCGCCGGGCTGGACCACGGCCCGCACGCCGGCATCGATGAGCACCTGCAGGCCGTCCGCGAAGGGGAAGAAGGCGTCGGAGGCGGCCACGGCGCCGCGGGCGCGCTCGGGGGCCTCGGTGCCCAGGACCTCGCTGGCGTCGGCGCCGCCGACGGCCCCCGACTCAGGTGAGGCGGGTGCCGGTGCGGCCGCGTCCGCGGTGGCGCGCAGCCCCAGGGTGTTGGCGCGCTCGACGGCCAGGCGGCAGGAGTCGACACGGTTGACCTGTCCCATGCCCACGCCGACGGTGGCCCCGTCGTGGGCGAGCAGGATCGCGTTGGAGCGCACGGCACGCACCGAGCGCCAGGCGAAACGCAGGTCCGCCAGGGTCGCCTCGTCGGCAGGCTCACCGGAGACGAGCCGCCAGGTGGCGGGGTCGTCGTCGTGGGCCTGGTAGGTGTCGCGCTGCTGGACGACGGCGCCGCCGGAGACCTGCGTGACCTCGTAGCCCTCGCGGGAGGGGGGCTCGACGACGAGCAGACGCACGTTCTTCCTCGCCGACAGGATCGCCACCGCCTCCTCCTCGAAGGCAGGTGCGGCGACGACCTCGGTGAACACGGGGGCGACCTGGCGCGCCATCTCGGCGGTGACGGTCGCGTTGGTGGCGATGACGCCGCCGTAGGCGGAGACGGGGTCACAGCCGTGGGCCCTGCGGTGGGCCCGGGCGACGTCGCCGTCGGCGGACACGGCGATACCGCAGGGGTTGGCGTGCTTGATGATCGCGACGGCGACCTGCGGGCTGTGGTCGTAGGCGGCGCGCAGCGCGGCGTCGGTGTCGGTGTAGTTGTTGAAGCTCATGGCCTTGCCGTGCAGCTGGGTGGCGCGGGCGACACCGCCGGTGGTGCTGGGCTGGGTGTAGACGGCGGCCGCCTGGTGCGGGTTCTCGCCGTAGCGCAGGGTCGCCAGGCGCTCCAGCCCGAGACCGACGTAGGCGGGCGGGGTGGGGGCTGGGGCATCGCCGGTCGCGCTGGCCTCGGGCGCCGGGCCGGCCTCGACCTGCTGGGCGAACCAGGTGGCGACGGCGGCGTCGTAGGCGGCGGTGTGGGCGAAGGCCCGGGCGGCGAGCTCGCGGCGCTCGGCGAGGCCGAAGCCCCCGGCGGCCACCGCCGCGATGACGCGCGGGTAGTCGGCCGGGTCGGTGACGACGGCGACGGCCGGGTGGTTCTTCGCGGCCGCGCGCACCATGGAGGGCCCCCCGATGTCGATCTGCTCGACACAGGCGTTGAAGGGGGCGCCCCCCGCGACGGTGTCCGTGAAGGGGTAGAGGTTGACGACGACGAGGTCGATGGGGGCGACGCCGAGCCCGGCGAGCTCGCTCATGTGCTCGCTCTTGCGACGGTCGGCGAGGATACCGGCGTGGATGCGCGGGTGCAGGGTCTTGACCCGCCCCTCCAGGCACTCGGGGAAGCCGGTGACGTCCTCGACGGCCGTGACCGGCAGCCCGGCGGCGGCGATGGTCGCGGCGGTGGAGCCGGTGGACAGGACCTCGACGCCGGCGCCGGTCAGGGCGGTGGCGAGCTCGACGAGGCCGGTCTTGTCGTAGACGGAGACGAGGGCCCGGCGCACGGGCACCTGCTCGGGGTCGGTGAGGCCCTCGGTGGGGACGTGGGTGGTGGGGACGGGCGTGCTCATACGCGCTCCTGGTGCGATCGGTCGGCCGGGGCGCCCAGGCGGGCGACGCCCCCGCTCATCCATCGTGCGGCCGCTCCCCGGTGGTGGCCCACCCTCGCCAGTTGCGACCGCGCCCAGCCTATCGTCGCTCTCCCCCGGCACGCCGGGGCCTCGTCCGTGACCCTCGTGACGGCTCAGGGTCGCCCGTCGCCCGTGACGCGCTCGCGGGCCAGGCGCCCCACCTGCTCGACGAGCTGGGGCGTCTCGGCGGCCTTGATGCGGGCGGTGAGGCGGGCCTCGTCGTCGTCGGGCAGGACGGGGACCTCCACCTGGGCGATGTGCTCGCCGGTGTCGACGCCCTCGTCCACCCAGAACAGGGTGGCCCCACTGCGCCGGGCCCCGGCCGCCAGGGCGTCGCGCACGGCGTGCGCCCCCGGAAAGCTCGGCAGGAGCGAGGGGTGGGTGTTGAGCACCTGAGCCGGGAAGCGCTCGAGGAAGGCAGGACCGAGCAGGCGCATGAACCCGGCGCAGACGACGAGGTCGGGGCGGTGGGCGCTGACGGCCTCGGCCAGGAGGCCATCCCAGGCGGCGCGCACGAGGGGGTCGCGGCCGTCGCTCAGGGGGACGACGTCGACGGGCACCGCGGCGTCGCGCCCCAGGGCCGCGGCCGGGCACTCGGTGTCGGTGACGACGCCGACGACCCGCGCGCCGTAGGCGGGGTCCTCGCAGGCCCGCAGGAGGGCGGCGAGGTTGGAGCCGGTGCCTGAGACGAGGACGACGAGGCGTGCGGGGCCGGTCATGAGACCTCCGGGGTGTCGGTGCTGAGAGGGGTTGCGGCGCTGTGCTCAGGCTCAGCGGGCAGGTCCTGCGGCTCGTCGAGCGCGCTCTCCTCGCCGTCCTGTCCGGTCCCGGTCTCCTCCGGGGAGCCCCCACGACGCTCCTGGACGGCCACGCGTCCCGCAGCGAGGCCGGCCTCCACACGTGAGCGGGCCCCGCTGGCGGCGCTGGCGGCCGCGTCGGCCGTCGAGCGCACCCCCTGCTCCGTGAGCACCCGCGCGCGCGGGTGCACGAGCACACAGCCCGTGACGAGTCCGAAGCCCGTCTCCAGGGCGACGAGCAGGACCGTCATGACGGTGGCGGGGCCGACGTCGGCCAGCCGTCCGGGCCCGATGGGGCCGGACGCGGCCAGGCAGGCGAGCCAGGTCCCCAGGGCGAGGACCACGGTCGCGCCCGCCCCCGCCAGCGCCGACTGCCCCAGGTCCAGGCCGGTGAGCTCGGCCCGGCGCCGCCAGGCGACGACCAGCGCCACCAGCGTGAGCACGAGCGGCACATACAGTCCGGCGGACGATCCCTCGCCCCCGAGCGGGCCCGTGGGCAGCAGACCGAGCAGGGGCAGCGTCGGCACGGCGCCGGCGACGACGGCGTCGGGCGAGAACAGGGTCCCCGAGCCGACGGTGAAGCCGGGACCGGCGAGCCAGGACACCGCCCACACGAGGACGTCGGGGACCCAGGCCGCCTGGATGAGCAGCAGGCCGAGGGCCGCGATGAAGCCAGCGCCGCTGAGCGCGTCGTGCAGGCGCGTGAAGCGGTTCGCGCCGTCGACGGCCGCCACCGCCAGGAGGACCGCTCCCAGCACCAGCGTCACGGTCGCCGTCCCGCGCGCCAGCCCCAGGGCCGGGGACACCCACGGGGGCCGCTGCGACCACCACTCAGTCAGGGCGGTGGAGCCCACGCCCCGGCGCTGGACGTCGACGGCGCCCACGAGCCCGACGAGGACGGGCAGGACGAGGGCAGCGGGCCAGGTCCGCGAGCCCGCGGGGGCCCCGACGGCGAGCACGAGCGCGCTCATGAGGGCCGTAGTCACCATGGCGCAGAGCACGGAGGCCACCCCGCTCGGCCGCGAGCGCCGGACGGCCGAGCGCACGAGAAGGACGATGAGGAGGGTCAGGCCCAGCAGCGGCAGACCGAGGACGCCGTCGTCTCCTGAGGCCTGGCCGTAGGAGCCGCCCAGCGACAGGCTCCACAGGGCCGTGCCGGTGCGCACGGCCGTGCCCAGGGACAGTGCCGCGGCGGCGTCCAGGGAGGAGGTGGAGACGTAGACGGCGATGGTGGGCACGATGGCCAGGAGCCAGCCGCCGAGCACGGACTCCAGCCCGGTGCGCACCGCGAAGGGCCAGTCCCTGGGCAGCAGGTGCCCGCTGCGGCCGCGGGGTCGGGCCGCACTCACCCCTGACCGCCGTCGGCGGCACCGTCCAGGCCGCGCAGCAGGACGCGGGCGAGCTCTGCCGTCTCGGAGGGGGTGCGTCCCACCCGCACGCCCACGGCCTCCAGGGCCGCCTTCTTGGCCTCGGCGGTGCCTGAGGATCCGGAGACAATGGCCCCGGCGTGGCCCATCGTGCGACCCTCGGGGGCGGTGAAGCCGGCCACGTAGGCGACGACGGGCGTGCTCATCGAGGAGGAGATGTAGGCGGCCGCCCGCTCCTCGGCGTCTCCGCCGATCTCGCCGATCATGACGACCAGGCGCGTGTCCTCGTCGGCCTCGAAGGCCTCGAGCGCCTCGATGTGGGTGGTGCCGACCACCGGGTCCCCACCGATGCCGATGCAGGTGGTGAAGCCGACGTCGCGCAGCTCGTGCATGAGCTGGTACGTGAGGGTGCCGGACTTGGAGACCAGGCCGATGGGTCCGGGCCCCGTGATGTCCGGGGGCGTGATGCCGACGTTGGAGCGGGCCGGGGAGATGATGCCGGGGCAGTTGGGGCCGATGACGCGGGTGCCGTGCGCGCGGGCGTAGGCCAGGGCCCAGGTGGCGTCGGCGACGGGCACACCCTCGGTGATGACGACGACCAGGCGCATCCCGGCGTCGACGGCCTCCGTGACGGCGGCGCGCACGTGGGCGGGGGGCACGAAGACCACGGAGACCTGCGCCCCCGTGGCGGCCCGCGCCTCGGCGACCGTGCCGTGCACGGGCACCTTGACCTCTCCGGCGGTGAGGGCGGCGGCACCGGGTCCCAGGGGCTCGACCTCGAAGGTGACGGTGGTGCCGGCCTTGCGGGGGTTGACGCCGGCGACGACGCGTGTGCCGGCGCTGAGCATGCGGCGGGTGTGGCGACGGCCCTCGGAGCCGGTCATGCCCTGGACGATGACGAGGTCGTCCTCGGTGAGGAAGATGCTCATGGCTCAGGCCTCCTGTGCGGTCTCGGCGGGCTGGGTGGGCTGGGCGGCGGCCTCGTGCGCCAGGCGGGCGACGACGTCGGCCGCCCCGTCCATGGTGGGCACGACGGTGACGTTAGGAAGGTCGGCCTGGGCGAGCATGCGCCGCCCATCCTCGGCCCGGTTGCCGTCCAGGCGGACGACGACGGGCTTGCCGAGACCGCCCAGGCTCTCGACCGCGGCGATGATGCCACCGGCGACGGTGTCGCAGGAGGTGATACCACCGAAGACGTTGACGAGGACCGAGCGCACCTGCGGGTCGGAGGCGACCAACTCCAGGCCTGCGGCCATCGCCTCGGTGGTGGAGCCACCTCCCAGGTCCAGGAAGTTGGCGGGGCGCACACCGCCGTGGCGGGTGCCCGCACCGGCGACGACATCGAGGGTGGACATGACCAGGCCCGCACCGTTGCCCAGCACACCGACCTCGCCCTCCAGGCGGACGTAGGCGAGGCCGTGCGCGCGGGCGCGGGCCTCCAGGGGGTCGGTGTCAGCGGCGTCGCCCCCGCCGGGGACCTCGGCACGGCGGAAGGCAGCGTTGTCATCGAGGCTGATCTTGGCGTCGAGGGCCAGGACGGTGCCCTCGGGGGTGACGGCCAGGGGGTTGATCTCCACGAGGGTGGCGTCCTCGGCGACGAGGGTCTGCCACGCCAGGACGAGGACCCGGGCGACCTGCTCCGCCAGGGGGCCGGTGATCCCAGCCGCAGCGACGATGCGCCCGGCGACCTCGTCGGTGACACCCTCGAGCGGGTCGATGCCGACGCGGGCCAGGGCCTCGGGGCGCTCGCGCGCGAGGGTCTCGATGTCTATGCCACCCTCGGCGGAGCACAGGGCGAGCCAGCGGCGCTCGGCGCGGTCGAGCAGGAGTGAGACGTAGAGCTCCTGGGCAATGTCCGCGCCCTCGGTGACAAGCACCCGTTTGACCGTGTGTCCCTTGATGTCCAGGCCGAGGATCGCCTCGGCGGCCTCGCGCGCCTGGGCGGGGGTGCGGGCCAGGCGCACGCCCCCGGCCTTCCCGCGTCCGCCGGTGCGGACCTGGGCCTTGACGACCAGCAGCGGGCACTGCGGACTCAGGAGGCGGGTGGCGATCTGCTCGGCGGTGTCGGGGTCGGTCGCGACCTCTCCGTGGAGCACGGGGACGCCGTGACGGCGGAGGAGCTCCCTGGCCTGGTACTCGTAGAGGTCCATCGAGCGTCAAGTCCTTCCTTGCGGTTCCCGTCGTCGGGCGCGGGGCCCGCGGCGCGCTCAGTGCGGCTATCCGTCGAGGGTAGCGCGCGCACCGGAGCTGAGGAGGGGACACGGGCAGCCAACACGCTCAGGACCTCGGTCTTCGCACTGGCGTCCGGGGGCCTGCCGACCCCGTGACGCGCCGCTCGCCCCGGCCCGCGGCGGGGGCTGACGACAAAGACGTGACGCGCCGACGCTGAGGCACCACAATGGTGTGCGGACCTATCTCCTCACAGAAGGACGCCCGCATGAGCACCTCCGCCCTCGATACCTCCTCCCCCGTCCTCACGCCCCACGGCGACCAGGTGCGTATCGGCGTACTCACCTCCGGCGGTGACGCCCAGGGCATGAACGCGGCCGTGCGCGCCGTCGTACGCTCCGCCCTGCGCATGGGGGCTCAGCCCTACGCCGTCATGGAGGGTTGGGCCGGTGCGGTCGCCGGCGGCAACGGGATCCGCCCCCTGGAGTGGGACTCGGTCAGCTCGGTGCTCCACCGCGGCGGCACCGTCATCGGCACCGCCCGCTCGGACGAGTTCCGCACGTGGGAGGGGCAGATGGACGCCGCCGCCCACCTGCTCGAGCACGGCATCGACCGTCTCATCGTCATCGGCGGGGACGGCTCCCTCACGGGCACCAACGAGTTCCGCACGAACTGGCCGCGGCTGCTGGCCGACCTCGTGAGCGCGGGGCGCCTGAGCCAGGAGGAGGCCGACGCCCACCCCGCGCTCATGGTCACCGGGATCGTCGGCTCCATCGACAACGACCTCGTCGGCGCGGACATGACGATCGGCACGGACTCGGCACTGCACCGCATCCTTGAGGCCATCGACGACATCTCCTCCACGGCCGCCTCCCACCAGCGCACCTTCATCGTCGAGGTCATGGGCCGCCACTGCGGCTACCTCGCACTCATGAGCGCCGTCGCCGGAGGCTGTGACTACGTCCTCATCCCGGAGATGCCGCCCGCCCAGGGCTGGGAGGACGACATGTGCCTCAAGCTCGCCAAGGGCCGCGAGGCGGGGCGCCGCGAGTCCATGGTCATCGTCGCCGAGGGCGCCACCGACCGTGACGGCAACCGCATCACCGCCGACGACGTCAGCCGCGCCATCAAGGAGCGCACCGGGGAGACGCCGCGGGTGACGATCCTGGGGCACGTGCAGCGAGGCGGCCAGCCCTCAGCCTACGACCGCTGGATGTCCACGCTGCTGGGCTGCGCGGCGGCCCGCGAGGCGATCCTGGCGACCCCGGGGGCGGAGCCGGTCATCATCTCCGAGCACCACAACCGCATCCACCGTCTGCCGATGATGGAGCAGGTCGCCGCCACCCGGGCGATCAAGGGCCTCGTCGCCGCACGGGACTATGAGGCGGCCGTCAGGTCCCGGGGCGGCTCCTTCGCCCAGATGATCTCGATCTTCGAGACCATGTCGACCCCGCCGGAGCTCTCCCCCGCCGTGCTGGGCGGGCTGCACCACGAGGCCGACGCGCACGGCCAGACCGAGCCCACCGAGGGCAAGCGGGTCGCCATCGTCCACGCCGGGGGCCTGGCCCCGGGCATGAACACGGCCGCCCGGGCGGCCGTGCGCCTGGGACTCGACCACGGCATGACCATGCTCGGCGTGCGCGGGGGCTTCCCCGGGCTGCTGGACGGCAACGTCAACGAGCTCAGCTGGGACGACGTCGAGGGCTGGGTCGGTGACGGCGGCGCCGAGCTCGGCACGCGCCGTG
Source organism: uncultured Actinomyces sp. (assembly GCA_937926195.1). Classification (GTDB taxonomy): domain Bacteria; phylum Actinomycetota; class Actinomycetes; order Actinomycetales; family Actinomycetaceae; genus Actinomyces. Next base: position 29,419 of record CALEXZ010000137.1, on the reverse strand, counting down.
ACGTGCCGCGCATCGAGCAGCTCTACGCGCTGGGACGGGCCATCGAGTCCGCCCGCATCGACGCCTTGCTCGTCATCGGCGGCTACAACGCCTACCTGGCCTCGCACCTGCTCGTCACCGAGCGCGACCGCTATCCCGCCTTCAACATCCCGATTGTGTGCGTGCCCGCCAGCGTGGACAACAACCTGCCCGGCTCCGAGCTGAGCATCGGGGCCGACACGGCGCTCAACGCCTCGGTCAAGGCCCTGGACGCGATCAAGCTCTCCGCGGCGGCCTCGCACCGCTGCTTCGTCACCGAGACGATGGGGCGCCGCTGCGGCTACCTCACGCTCATGAGCGGGATCGCCACGGGTGCCGAGCGCGTCTACCTCAACGAGGACGGCATCACGCTCAAGGAGCTGGCCGCCGACTCCGAGCGGATGGTCGAGTCCTTCCGCTCCGGGCGCAAGCTCTACCTCGTGGTGCGCAACGAGAAGGCGAGCGAGAACTACACGACGGACGTGCTGGCGAAGATCTTCGCCGAGGAGGCTCGTGGCCTGTACGACGTGCGTGAGGCCATCATCGGCCACATCCAGCAGGGCGGGAACCCGACCGCCTTCGACCGCCTCATGGCCACCAAGCTCGTGCACTACGCGCTCGGCCTGCTGGCCGACGAGCTGGAGCAGGGCACCCGCGCCGCCGTCTACGTGGGCCTCGTGCAGGGCCAGCTCTCCAGCCACCCGCTGGACCGCATGCACGAGGAGCTCGACCTGGACAAGCGGCGCCCGAAGTCGCAGTGGTGGATGGGCATGCGCGGCTCCATCGGCCTGGTCAACGACAACACCGGCCTGGTCTCGGTCGACTCCCTGTCGGCCTTCATCCCCGACGCCGAGTAGCCTGCCTGCTCCGCCCAGGAGGGCATCCCGTTGCACCGTACGAGATCTCTCCCCGCGCCCCCGTCCACGCCCGGCCCCCGGGCTCAGGACACGGCGTCGGCTCCCGCACCAGCCCCGCCCGGGGCTGAGGAGGCCCGCACCCGCCGCAGTGCCTGGGCGGCCCTGGTGCTGCTCGGCGGGGCGCTGTCGGTCGGTGTCGTCCTGGCCCTGGTCGGCGGCCCCTGGCAGGTCTTCGTCCTCCTGCACCTGGGAGCGCTGGCCATCTGGTTCCTCGTCTGGCGCCGCGGCTGGCGCGACCTGGTCGCGTCACGGGGGCCACGCAGCGGGTGGCTGCTCTTCGCCGTGGGTGCGCTCCCATGTGCCCTGAGCACCGCGGTCAGCTACCCGATCCAGCACTCGGGTGCCGTCCTCGCCCCTGTAACCCCCGGTGGGCTCCTCAGCGCCCTGGCCGGTGCGGTGGGCGTCGGTGTGCTCATGAACGCCGTCCCGGAGGAGGTCTCCATGAGACGCTGCCTCATGGAGCCCCTACGGGCGCACTTCGGGGACGGGTTCGCCCTGTGGACCACTGCCCTGGCCTTCGTCGCCCTCCACCTGCCCACCTGGATCTCCTCGGGCAGCACTGCCTCCGTCTACGCCGCCCAGGTGCCCGCCAAGCTCCTCTTCGGGCTGGTGGCTGGATGGTCCGTCCTGCGTCTGGACTCCCTGGGCTTCGCCCTGGGCATGCACGTGGGCGGCAACCTGACCGGGGTCCTGCTCAACGGGCTTTACCAGTCGGAGACCGTGAGCGGGTGGTACCGGTTCAACGGCCCCTTCGTCATGCTCCTTCTCGCCGAGACGGCGGTGACGGCGGCCGCGGTCTGGTACCTGGGGCGCGAGCGCCCGCTGCGCGCGCCGCGTCAGTCGTGACACCGCTGGGCCGCTGATGCCTCTCCCTCCCGCCCTTCCTGTCGGCCGTCCCGGCACCGTCGCCCGGCTGGTGATCGCCGTCGTCCTGGCGGGTGTGGCGGCCGGGCTCGTGGGCATCGCGATGGCCCTGCTCCTGGAGGGCTTCGAGACGCTGTTCTACGGTGTCGGCGAGGGATCGCTGCCTGAGCGCGTGGAGGCGGCCTCGATGCTCCGTCGGGTCCTGGCGCCCGCGGCGGGTGGTGTGCTGGCCGGGGCCCTGTGGTGGTGGCAGCGCGCGACAGGGGGCGTTATCGGTGTCGAGCGCGTCGTGGCCGACCCCAGCGGGGACTCCGCCCGGCGCATGGGGCTGCTGCGTCCCTTCGGGGACGCGGTCCTCCAGGTCCTCACGGTCGGCTCGGGCAACTCTGTGGGCCGTGAGGGCGCACCACGGCTGGCGGCGGGTGCGGTCGCCGCGCGGGTGTCACGGTGGCTGGGGCTGGGGCGTTCCTGGAGCACCCTGCTCGTGGCCTCGGCCTCCGGTGCCGGCCTGGCGGCCATGTACAACGCGCCTGTCGGGGGCTGCGCCTATGCCGTCGAGATCGTCATGCTGGCCGGGACCCGGCGACGGGGAGCACTTCTCGCCCTGCCGGTGAGTGTCATCGCCACGCTCGTGTCGTGGCTTCACTCGGGTGGGCGCCCCAGCCTGGTCATGCCGCAGGCCTCCCCCAGCGGGGCTGCGCTGCTCGGCTGCCTCGCCGCCGTGCCCGCGGCGGCGGGAGCGGGGTGGGCGGCGCGCGCCCTGTGGGCATGGGTCAGGAGCCACCCGCTGGAGGGCCGGTGGACGCTTCCGCTGGCGATCGGGGCGGCGGGCCTGCTCACGGGCACGGCCTCCCTGTGGCTGACGGTGCTGCCCGGCAACGGGCGTGACGCCTTCCAGGCCGCCCTGCTCTCCCCCACCGGGGCCGCCGCGGCAGCGGCCCTGCTCGGTGTCGTCGCCATCAAGCCGCTGCTGACCGCGGTGACGCTCGGGGCAGGAGCGACGGGAGGTCTGCTCGCACCCTCCTTCTGCCTGGGCGGCAGCGTGGGGGCCGTCCTCGCCCTGGCGCTGGGCGCGCTCGGACTGCCGGTGAGCGTGGGCGCGGCCGCCCTCACGGGCGCGGGCGTCACCCTGGGCGTGACCCAGCGAGCGCCGGTCTTCGCCGCGCTCTTCGTGTGGGAGCTGGCCCGTGGGCCCGTGTGGACGCTGCCGCTGCTGCTGGTGGCGTGCTGGGCCGCGAGCGCCTGCACCGGCCGCCGGGGCCGGTCTCAGCCCTAGGTCACCGGTAACAGCACGGGCGGTGGCACGCTCGTGGTACCCGTACTGCGGCGGCGAGCCGGGTCTCTCGTTGAAATCCTGCGGTTCACTCTCTGACCGCGGAGATGGCTGCCGTGGCTCCCATGTGCGTGCGTGTCCCGCACGCACATGGGAGCTGGGCGAACGACGGTACTCATGCCGGACACCACCGGAATCCTGCGGATCGCGCGCGGCACCGACTCACATGAGCGTGCGTCCCTGTCTCAGGCGTAGGCCTCCAGCGCGGCGTCAAGCGTCCAGATCCTCACGCGCTCAGGCGTCAGTCCCGTGCGCGCGCAGTACTGGTCGCGCTCAACGAGGAGAGTCAGGTCTCCCCCACCCAGGCCGTTCTTGCCCTGTGTAGCAAGATCAATCCAAGGCTGTCCGGTGCTACCCCCGTCGAGGAACTGCTGAAGAAAGGTCCCGTCCCACTGGACCTCATCAAGGACCCAGGGCGCTCTGCCGTCGACGACAAGCTGCAGGATCTTGCCGAGCTTCTCAGCAGCGTCTCGACGCTCATCACCGTTGTTGACCTGGCAGATGTGGTTACCCGTCTCGATGACGGCGGTGATCGGCAGGACGAACCCATCCTTGTTCTGGGAACGTTCGTTCATGAGCGTCTGAATCCTTGCGCGGTCCTCCGAGCCGGGCTTAGACCATCCCGGGACGGGGACGAGATGGTCGAGCACCGAGGAGTCGATGAACCAGACGTTCATGCATCCACTCCGATGAGACGCATGAACTCGCTGTAGTCGGGATGGGAGCCCTGTTCATCGGAGACAAGCTCGCCCTTGGAGACCACTCTGCCAAGTGTTCCGCCGGCCATGGCCGTGGCGTATCCCGGTAGGTCCTGCAGCCGTGAGATGCGGCCAGCGTGGCAGACGACGACGCTGCTCAGGAGGTCCCCACTCAGAACGTCCAGCAACGCTGGGCTGTGGGTGGTCAGTAGCACCGACACACCAGGCTGCTTCGCTGACTCCTCCACGAGCTCAAGCAGACGCGCCGCATGCGAGGGGTGGAGCCCGTTCTCGATCTCCTCGATGGCGAGCAGGACCCCGGGGACATGCCCGTCCCGGGAGGATCCGACAGCGTCCGGCTCACCGACTTCAAGCGAGGTGGACGCGGTCATGAGCGCTGTCGCCACCGCGAGGAATCGCAGCAGTCCGTCGCTCATGAGTCGGGCGGAGGTCTTGGGCACGCGTCCCTCATCGAGGGCGAGCATGATCTGACCGTCGTCAGTGTGCGAGAAGTCAAGCGCGCGAACGTCGCAGTCGGCGACCGTACGCACCATGTCCTCCAGCCGGCTGAACAGTGCCGGATCCCTGCCTCTGAGGTCCGCAACCGCTGAGGCAACGTTCTCCCCGTTCCTGCGCAGCCGGGACTCGCGCGGGGAGACGTAGTCCCGCATGAGCTGTGGCACCGGATCAAGGTGGAAGGTGTTGCCCAGGACCGCGCTCACGGTCGCTGTCCGGTCGAAAAGCTCCCGGGTTGTCTTAGTCTCGGCAATGATCACCGTCTTCAGCTGCCCCAGTACGCTGCGGTCGTCCCGCACGGTCACCTGAGGGTTCTGGCCTCGCTTGCCTTTGGCGTAGGCGACCTGAAGACTGCCCGGCCGCTCATGCCGGACCTCGAACCACACGCGCGATGTCGCCCCCCGTTCCTCCAGGCGCTCGCGGCGTACCCTCAGGACCGGCTCGACCTCAACCTCTATGTGGTAGTCGAGGACGCTGTCCCCACCCAGGTCGATCTGGCACCCCAGGCCAAAGGAGTCCTCACCGAAGGGCGCACAACCACGAGAGCCCCCGCGCACGGGAGCACGTTCCTGACCCGCGCCGTCCAGCGCCTGAGCAAGTGTCCCACCGCCGGACAGGCGCGCGAGGACCTCGATGGCGTCGAGGATGTTCGACTTGCCGCTGGAGTTGCGTCCGGTCACGATCGTCAGACGGTCGAGTGCCACCTCGGCATCGCGGTAGGACTTGAAACGATCGAGCCGCACCTGTGTCAGTCGCGCGTGGACCATGGACCAGACCCTAACCGGTCCTCACAGGCTGCGGCGCAGGATGACGGAGTCCCATCCCTCCAGGCGCTCAGGCGCGCCGGTGCCCGATGCCGCCGCGTCCTCGGCCGGCAGGGAGGCGAGCAGCACGCGCTCAGCGTCGGCCCACTGGGCCAGGTCGACACCGTGCTCGGCGAGCAGGGCGCACAGCGCCGAGCCCTCCGTCAGGGCGATCCCCTCGCGGGTCAGGCTCGCCAGCAGCAGGACCTGCTCGCGCGCCCCGTCAGCACCGACGTGCTCGCGCAGCACGCACCAGGAGCCGGCCTCACCGGCATCGAGCAGGCGGAAGGTGCCCAGGGCGACGGCCTCGTCCTCGTGGCGCAGGGCGATGAGGGCCCGGTAGTGCTCGAAGACGCTGCCGGGCACGCCCACCTGGGCGGCGGCGTTGAGCACGGGGTAGTTCGGGTTGACGTCGATCCAGGGCGTGCCGGTGGTGAAGCCGGCCTGGGGGCTGTCGTCCCACTGGACGGGGGTGCGGGCGTTGTCGCGCGAGTTCGTCGGCAGGGAGGCGAGCACGCGCTCGGGGTCGTCGCCGTGGGCGACGCGCTCGTGGTAGTGGTTGACGGACTCCAGGTCCCGGTAGGACTCCAGGCCGGTGAAGACGGCATTGGTCATGCCGATCTCCTCACCCTGGTAGACGTACGGGGTGCCGCGGTGCAGGTGCAGGATGCTGGCGAGGGTCTTGGCGCTGGTCTCGCGCCAGGCGGGGTCGTCGTCCCCGAAGCGGGAGACGGCCCGGGGCTGGTCGTGGTTGTCCCAGTAGCTCGATCCCCAGCCGAGCTCGCCGGTGACGCGGCCGCTCTCGTCAACGGCGGGTGCGAGGGCGGCCTGCCAGGCGGCGAGGTTGTCCTTGAGGGCGCTCATGTCCACGCGCCTGGGGTCGAACTTGCCGCCGGGGCCTTCGGCCAGGCCCACGTGCTCGAACTGGAAGACCATGTCGACCTCGCCGCGGGCGGGGTCGGTGTACAGCGGTGCGTCCGCCAGGGTGACGCCCGGCATCTCCCCGACGGTGAGGACGTGGCGGCCGCGCGGGGCGAAGACGGTTTCGTTCATCTCGTGCAGGAACTGGTGGATGCGCGGGCCGTTGGCCACGGCGGCGAATCCCGAGCCGTAGAGGTCGCCCTCCCCCTGGGGGCCGTCGGCCAGCGGGTAGGTCTTGGAGATGAGGTTGATGACGTCCATGCGGAAGCCGTCGACGCCGCGGTCGAGCCAGCGGCCCATCATGTCGTAGACCGCGGTGCGCACCTCGGGGTTCTCCCAGTTGAGGTCGGGCTGCTTGACGGAGAAGAGGTGGAGGTAGAACTCGCCGGTGGTCTCGTCCCACTGCCATGCCGAGCCGGAGAAGGCGGACCCCCAGTTGGTGGGCTCGGTCCCCGGCTCCCCCGGTGCCAGGCCCTCGACCTGGCGCGCCGGGCGCCAGATGTACCAGTCGCGCCTGGGGTTGTCCCGGCAGGCGCGGGACTGAGTGAACCAGGGGTGCTCGTCGCTCGTGTGGTTGACCACGAGGTCCATGACCAGGCGCATGCCGCGCGCGTGCAGGCCCGCGATGAGGTCGTCGAGGTCCTCCAGGCTGCCGAAGAGGGGGTCGATGTCCTCGTAGTCGCTGATGTCGTAGCCGTTGTCGTCCTGGGGGGAGCGGTAGACGGGGCTGAGCCAGACGACGTCGACGCCCAGGGTGTCGAGGTGGTCGAGGCGGCGGGTGATGCCGGGGATGTCGCCGTAGCCGTCACCGTCGGTGTCCTGGAAGGAGCGGGGGTAGACCTGGTAGACGACGGCTCGGCGCCACCAGTCGGCGTCCTGGCCGACGTGGCGCGAGCTGGTGACGAGGGCGGGGTAGTTCATGGGTCCTCCTGGGGCGGTGCGGGTAGTCGACGGCGGTGTCGCGGCGTTCGCAGGGTAGGCGTCCGGGCTCCGGGTACCCCGGACGGTTCGACGGTCGGCGAGTCGGGCAGCGAAGGTGCTGCGGCACACGGCCGTGCCGGTGGCAGGAGCGTACGCCTCAGCGGGTGGAGCGATAAACCACTTGGGGTGGTGGATGCCGGAGGTGAGGGCGGCCGCCGGGCTCCCGGTCCCGGCGGCCGGCGACCTCACTTCTGCGAGCCGCGCATGACGCCGGAGATGACCCAGCGCTGGGCGAAGACGTACACGACGAACATCGGGGCGATCGCCAGCAGGTAGGAGGCGAAGGACACCGGGTAGTTCGTGTTGAACTGCCCCTGGAAGACGTACTGCGCCAGCGGCAGCGTCGCCTTCGACTGGTCGGTGAGGATGACCAGGGGCAGAAGGAAGTCGTTCCACGCCCACAGGCAGGTGAGGATGCCGACGGTGGCGTTCATCGGCGACAGCAGCGGGAAGATGACCCGCCAGAAGATGCCCCACCGCGAGGCACCGTCGATGGCGGCCGCCTCCTCCAGCTCCTCCGGGATCGACTTGATGAAGGAGGTGTACATGAGGATGTTGAAGGCCAGGCCGTAGACGACGTACAGCAGGATGAGCCCGGCCTCGTTGTCCAGGTGCAGCATGGCGGTCTCCTTGACCACCGGCAGCATGATGATCGGGAAGGGGACGAACAGGGCCGCCACGAAGTAGTAGTAGAGCATCTTGACCCAGCGCCGGTGCATGTTGCGGCCCAGCGCGTAGGCGACCATCGAGTTCGTCAGGATGGTGAAGAGCGTCGCCCCGACGGTGATGATGGTCGAGGTCAGCACGCGCCGCGGGTAGGCGGTCATCTCCCAGGCCTCGGCGAAGTTGTCGAGGTGCCACCGCTCGGGCAGGGCCCAGCCGGAGGCGGCGAGCTCGGCCGGGGTCTTGAAGGCGGTGACGACCGTGAAGTACAGCGGCACCAGGACGGTTAGGCTCAGGACGGCCACGAGCAGCGTGGTCCACCAGTTGGTGCCGCCGAAGGCGCCGCGGTCGCCGCGGCGGATCCTGTAGGCGGAGGCGGGTCCGGCGCCGATCTGCGTGGCGCCCGTCGTGGAGGAGGTTGTCGTGCTCATGGCGGATCAGACCCTTTCCTGGCTCTGCGTGAAACGCAGCTGGGCGAAGGACAGCAGCACCACGATGAGGAAGTAGATGATGCCGTTCGCCGTCTGGTAGGCGTACTCGCCGCCCTGGAAGCCGTTCTTGAAGATGAGGTAGGAGATGGACTGGGTGGCGGTGCCGGGGCCTCCGCTGGTCAGGGCGACGATCTGGTCGAAGACGCCCAGGAACCCCTTGAAGGACAGGACCATGTTGATGCCGAGGTAGGGGATGATCAGCGGCAGCGTCATCGACCAGAAGCGGCGGGCGGGGCCGGCGCCGTCGAGGGCGGAGGCCTCGTAGATCTCCTCGGGGACGGTCTGGAGCCCGGCGAGGTAGATGATGGTGTTGTAGGCGACCGTCTGCCACACGCCGACGACGACGATGGCGAGCCAGGCGAGGTCCTCGTTGGCCAGCAGGGAGGTGCTCAGCCACTCCCAGCCCAGTGCCTGCCCGATCTGCGGCAGGTTGTTGGTGAACAGGTAGCTGAAGATGTAGGAGACGACGAGGACCGGCAGGATGTAGGGCACGAAGAACACGCCGCGGAACAGGCTCTGCGCCTTGAGCTTGGAGTTGAGCAGCAGCGCCAGCCCCAGGGCGATGACATTGGTCAGCACCGAGGCGACGATGGCGTACTTGAAGGTGAACAGGTACGAGCCCCAGATGATGTCGTCCTGGAACAGGTTCTTGTAGTTCGTCAGGCCCACGAAGTGCCACTCGCCGTAGCCGTGGTAGCTGGTGAAGGTGTAGAAGAACCCGGTCAGCAGCGGGATGGTGAGCAGGACGGTGAAGACGAGGGCGGCGGGCACGATCATCCACACGAAGGCGCGGTCGATCGGCTTGGGCTTGTTGGGGGCGGGTGCCGTGCGGGCGCGCGCGGCGGTGGTGGTGCTGGTGGTCATGGTTGTCCTCGGTCTCAGGCCGTCTCGTTGATGCGTCGGATGACCTTGTCCCACTGGGTGTCCAGGGTCGAGATGAGCGCCTCGAGGTCGCCGTCGAAGAAGTACTTCTGGATGTAGGCGTTGAGGGTGATGGCCTGCGGGAAGTTGTGGTCGGAGTAGGTGGCCAGGCGCTCGTCGTCGAAGTAGGGCTGCAGGCCCTCCAGCGCCGGGTCGTCGGCCGTCAGGCTGGTCAGTGTCGGGTAGGCGGTCTGCTCATCGCAGTAGGCGGACATGCTCGCCTCGCTCATGACGTGCCGGAGGAAGCGCAGGCTCTCCTCGGGGTGGGCCGGGTCCTTGCCCATGGTGAAGGCGACGTCGACGCCGGAGACGACCTTGGTGTCGGCCGGGTCCTCGGCGGGGGTGGCGAAGGTGCCGAGGTTGATGTCCGGGTTGTAGGAGCGGATCGCGGGGATGGCGTAGGTGCCGTGCCAGTACATGGCGCCCTTGCCCTGGGCGAAGCCCTGGTTGCCGTCGTTGTAGCCCAGGGCGGCCTTGTCGGCGTTGCCGTACTGGTAGGCCCGAAGCATCTTCTCGAAGACGGGGGTCAGCTCCCTGAAGGAGGTCCTGCCGTCGATGACGCGGCGCCGCTCGTACCAGGCGGCGACGCCGTCGGTGAGGAAGGAGCCGGACAGGGAGGAGAAGGCGGGGGCGCCCGTCCAGTTGTCCTTGGTGGCCCAGTAGAAGGGGTTGATGCCCTGGGCCTGGAGCTCGTCGCAGACCTCGATGAGCTCGGCCCAGGTGGTCGGCGGCTCGAGGCCGGCGGTGTCGAAGATGTCCTTGTTGTAGATGATGCCCGAGCCGTTGTCGGCGAAGGCGACTCCGTTGGTCTCCCCCTCGGCGCCGGTGCCCAGGGTGTTGAGGATGCCGCCGACGGTGGGGTTGACGCCGTCGAGCAGCCCGGTGGCGGAGAAGTCGGCGAAGATACCGGTGCGGGCCAGGGCCCCGTAGTTGTAGTCGCCGTTGATGGTCACGAGGTCGGGCATGTCGCCCTTGACGAGCCGGGCGCGCAAGGAGGTGACGTTGTCCGCCTGGAAGTTCTGGGTGACGAGGATGTCGGGGTTGGCGGCGTTGAACTCGTCGCAGATGCGGTCGAAGAGGCCGATCGCCTCGCTCTTGAACTGGAAGAGCTCGAGGTGGGCCTTGCCGTCGTCGGCGGCGGAGCAGCCCGCGAGCGCTCCGCCCGCGGCCGCGAGCGCCGTCGTCCCCGCCGCGGCGAGGAAGGAGCGCCTGCTCAGTGGTGTCATAAAGGGACCTCCTTGCGTCCTTGCGAAGGGAGTGGGTGTCGAGGTGGTCGGGGCGTCGGCGCGCCCGCGGGAATATTTTGCTCCAAAATAAACGCGTGCGCAACCCCTCGTCGTCCGTATCCGCCGTCGGGCAGGATGGTGCCGTGAGCCCCCATGACCACGGCATGCCGCCGGCCGCCGACACCGCCATCACGCCCGACGCGTCCATCTGGGCGGGCCTGAGCGACTCCCAGCGCCGGATCGTGCTCGAGCTCCTGCGCCGCGGACGCATGTCACGCGCCGGGCTCATGGAGCGTGTGGGCATCTCGGCGGGCTCGGTCACCCGGCTCAGCACCCCACTGCTGGACGCCGGCGTGCTGCAGGCCATCACCGAGCAGGTCCGCGCCACCGGCCGGCCGCAGTCCCACCTCACGGTCGACGCGAACCTCGAGCACCTCATCGGCGTCGCCCTCTCCGGCGACCGTCTCATCGCCGTGCTCACCGACCTGCGCCTGACGGTGCTGACGACCACCCGCCGCGAGGTCACCGACCACCGTCCCGACGCCGTCGTCGCGCTGCTGGCGCAGGCCGTGGAGGACCTGCGCTCCCAGGCCCACGACGGGCACGGCACACCGGTGCCGGTCACCGGCCTGGGACTGACGCTGGGAGGATCCAGCCGCGACGGGCGCGTCGTCGACGAGGCCGTCTTCCTGGGCTGGCACGGCGTGCCCCTGGCCGCGGCGGTCCAGGCGCGCACCGGTGTGTCCACCCTCGTCGGCAACGACCTGGTGGCGATGAGCGAGCAGGAGCTGTGGTTCGGGGCCGGGCGCGAGCACGAACGCTTCTGCCTCGTGACGGTCGGCACCGGCATCGGCTACGGCCTCGTCGTCAACGGCGAGGTCATCTCCTCTCCCGACTCCGAGCTGGGACTCATGGGCATGGTCCCCGTCCCCGACGGCGCCCGCCCCCCGGTCTCCTCCCCCGCGATGTCCTGCCTGACCGACGCCGCGCTCGAGCGCGCCTGGGCCGAGCGCCTGGCCGCCGCCGGCCGCAGCCGGGACCCGAACCGGCAGGCGGGCGCCCGCCGCATCGTGGAGCTGGCGGAGGCCGGCGACGCCGAGGCCGTGGCCGTGTGCACTTCATTCGCGCGACGCCTGGGTCGCTTCATCGGCATCACCGCCGCCTTCACCCTGCCGCAGCAGGTGGTCGTGGCCGGCGAGCGCGCCGGCATCGCCGCGCTCTTCGAGGAGCAGGTCATGGTGGGCATCGCGGCGGTGCGGCGGGCCAGCGCCCAGCCGCTGGACATCGTCGTGCGCGAGCACGACCGCACCCAGTGGGCCCGTGGCGCGGCAGTGCTCGCCCTGCGCTCGCGCATCGCCGGGACGCTGTGAGCCGTCGGCCTCAGCGCACCGTCGGCCTCAGCGCGCTGCCGGAGCCAGGGTTCCCCCCTCGCGCCAGGTGACCGGCAGCGTCACGACCTGCGCCGGCTGGGACGGGGTCTTGCCCTCGTTCTGGACGCCGCCCTCCCTCGATGCGCAGCCGTCGCGCTCGAGCGCGGCGACGAGCAGCCTCACCGCCTCAGCGGCCTTGCGCTCCACCGGCTGACGCACCGCGCTCAGCGGCGGCTCGCAGTACAGCGACACCTCGAAGCCGTCCATCCCGATGACCGAGACCCGTCCGGGCACGTCCACGCCGTGACGGCGCAGACCGGTGACGACGCCCATCGCCAGCACGTCACCAGAGGCGAAGACCGCCGAGGCCTCCTCCTCCCCCGCCCGCAGGCGCACCGCGATGTCCTCGCCGACGGCGAGCCCGTCGTCGTAGTTCTGCCCCGAGGCGAGGTGGCGCACCCGTGCACCGTCACCCGCCCCGTCGCCGCCCTCCTCCCCGTCGGGTCGCGCGCACTCGGCCGCGCCCAGGCCCTGGCACAGTCCGGTGAGACGGTCGAAGTCGATGCACGAGCCAGCCGGGTCCGGGCCGACCATGAGCACGTGCCGGTGCCCGGCCGCCCGCAGGCGCGCCCCCGCCTGGCGCCCGCCGTCGATGTCGTCGATCCCCACGACGCGGGCCCCGGGCCGTTCAGCGGCGACGGCGTGGTCGACCTCCACCAGGGGCAGGCCCATGGTGACGAGCCTGCGGCGCGACTCGGGAGGGAGGGTCGACAGGGCGATGACGCCGTCGACGGACCAGCCGCGCAGCCGGGCGGCCAGCACCTCGGCCGGCTCCTCGCCGTCGGAGGCGCCGCACAGCATGAGGGCCAGCCCCCGCTGCTGGCACGCCTGCTCGCAGGCGCCGACGAACAGGGACTCGTGGCTCACCGACAGGGGCGGGCGGGCACCGGGACGCGAGCTGATGCCGTAGACGAGGGCGACGAGCCGGGAGGAGGAGCCCGCGAGCGCACGGGCCTGGGCGTTGGGCACGTAGCCGAGCTCGTCGATGACGGCGCGCACGCGCTTCAGGGTCGCGCCGGAGACCTTTCCCGTGCGGCCGTTGACGACGTTGGAGACCGTCATGGCACTCACGCCGGCACGCTCGGCCACATCACGCAGGGTCGTCATGGGGGTCCTCGTTGCTCAGTCGGCCTGCCGGACGCTGGCCGATCGCCCGCAGGCTACCGAACTCTGACGACCGATTGACCGACGTCTCACGGGCGCGTACCGTAGTGATGGTTTAACGGAAAACTCCGCGTTGCGGTTCCCACCCCCTCCCTACTCCACAGGAGCGACGATGCCCTCAGCCCTGTCCGACGCCCCGGCAGACCTGCGTCTGGCGCCCGCGCGCCCCGGGGCCGTCGTCACCGTCGGGGACGCGGCCCGCTTCACAGTCCTCACCGACCGGCTCATCCGCATGGAGCACTCGGCCGGCGGCACCTTCACCGACGCCGCCACCCAGCTCGTCGTGTGCCGCGACCTCGGTCCTGTGCCCGACTTCGAGGTGCGTCGCAGCGCCGACCGCGTCGAGATCCTCACCGAGCACCTCCACCTGAGCTACCAGCCCTCACGCGGCTTCTCGCGCTCGGGCCTCAAGGTCTCCCTGCGCTCGGGGGTTCTCAACCTCCACGGCGAAACCTGGTACCACGGCGACACCTGGGACCCCGAGGAGACCTTCCCGACCAACCTCGGCGGCACCTGCCGCACCCTGGACGAGGTCGACGGCCGCGCCCGCATCGAGCCCGGGCTGCTCGCCCTCAACGGCGTGAGCGTCCTGGACGACTCTCACTCCCTGCTCCTGCAGCAGGACGAGTGGGTCCGCCCCCGCCTCGGCGCCAGCCCCGTCGACGGCTCCACCGGGGACGAGGACCTCTACCTCTTCGGCTACGGGCAGGAGTACCGGCGCGCCCTGTCCGACTTCTTCACCCTCACCGGCCCCACCCCCCTCGTGCCGCGCACCCTCCTGGGCAACTGGTGGAGCCGCTTCCACGCCTACACGCAGGAGTCCTACCTCGCCCTCATGGACCGCTTCGCGTCTGAGGGCCTGCCCTTCTCCGTGGCGGTCATCGACATGGACTGGCACTGGGTGAACATCGACCCCGCCATTGGCAACGGCTGGACCGGCTACACCTGGAACACCGACCTGTTCCCGGACCCCAAGGGCTTCCTCGACGCCCTGCACGAGCGCGGCATGCAGGTCACCCTCAACCTCCACCCGGCCGCGGGTGTGCGCCGCCACGAGACCGCCTACGAACCCATGATGCGGGCGCTGGGCAAGGACCCCGCCACCGGCGAGGACATCGCCTTCAACATCGGGGACAAGGACTTCGTCGCCGCCTACCTCGAGCACGCCCACCACCCGCTGGAGGAGGACGGCGTCGACTTCTGGTGGCTCGACTGGCAGCAGGGCGGCGTCACCGACATCCCCGGCCTCGACCCGCTGTGGATGCTCAACCACGTGCACTACCTCGACTCCGGCCGCCAGCGCACGCGCACCCTGCCCGACGGCTCCACCGAGACCTACCAGCGCCGTCCCGTGACCTTCTCCCGCTTCGCCGACGCCTCCAGCCACCGCACCCCGGTCGGCTTCTCCGGGGACACGTACGCCACCTGGGACTCCCTGCGCTACCAGCCCGAGTTCACCGCCACCGCCGCCAACATCGGCTACTACTGGTGGTCCAACGACATCGGCGGCCACATGTTCGGCCAGAAGGACTCCGAGATGGCAGCCCGCTGGGTCCAGCTCGGCTGCTTCTCCCCCGTCAACCGCCTCCACTCGACGGACTCGGCGTTCAACTCCAAGGAGCCGTGGCGCTACTCGCGCGACGCGCGCGCGACCATGGGCGAGTACCTGCGCCTGCGTCACCGGCTCGTGCCCTACCTGTACACGTGGGCCAGGCGCGCCCACACCGACGGCGTCGGGCCCGTCCGCCCCGTCTTCCACGACCACCCCTGGCGCCTGGCCGCCTACGAGAACCGCCGCGAGTTCCTCTTCGGCGACCTGCTCGTCATCCCCGTGACCTCGCGCACCGACCCGGTGAGCACCCTGGCCCACGAGTCCGCCTGGGTGCCCGAGGGGATCTGGTTCGACCTGCCCACCGGCCGGCGCTACGAGGTGGTGGGCACCGAGGGCCACGGCCTGACCTTCCACCGTGACCTGGCCCAGCTGCCGGTGCTGGCCCGCGCCGGCAGCCTCGTGCCGCTGGCGGAGGACCTCAGCGAGGCGGCGGGCTCCAACCCGCGTGCGCTGGGGGTCCTCGTCGTGCCCGGGGCCGACGGCCAGATGGTCATGGAGGAGGACGACGGCTCGCCCGAGCCGGGCGAGGACGCCGTCGTGCGCACGCGCCTGAGCCTGGGGTGGGACGAGGCCGCCGGCACCGCCCGGGTGGACATCGTCCAGGAGGGGCCCGACGGCGTCGTGCCCGCCGAGCGCGAGATCATCCTGCACCTGCTGAGCGCCGACGTGGAGGGCGCGACGGTCGACGGCCGTCCGGTCGAGGTGCGCGAGCGCGAGGCCGACGGCTTCACCCTGGGCGCGGGCGTCGACGTGCACCTGGGGACCGTGCGGCCGGGTGAGGGTGTGAGCGTGGCGCTCACGGGCGTGTCCGTGCGCACCCCGGGCGTCGCGCAGGAGGCCTTCCGGCTCATTGAGGCCGCCCAGATCGACTATCTCGTCAAGGACCGTGCGTGGGTGGCCGTCAGGGCAGGGGCCACCGGAACTGCTCTTCTGTCCGCGCTGCGCGCGGCAGGGATCCCGGAGGACGTCATCGCGGCGGTCTCCGAGGTCGTCTGAGGCCTGCGACCCCAGGCGACAGGGCCGGGCACCGGAAGGTCGGCCGGTGCCCGGCCCACACACATCCTCCGCGGACGTGGGCCGCGGCCCCACCCTCGCACCCCCGCCCGCCCGCAGGCGGCCCGACGGCGGCAGCGGTCCCGACACCGGACCTGCCTGCCCGCCCGTGCACGCCCCGCCGCCCGGGCCGGTGTGCGACGATCGCCGCATGAGTCAGCTGCCCTCCGCTCCCCTGGCCGGACGCCGTGTCGTCGTCACCGGCGTCAGCCGCCGTGCCGGCATCGGCCACGCCATCGCCTGCCTGGCCGCCGACATGGGCGCCTCCCTGCTCCTGCACCACTACTCTCCCCACGACGCCGAGCAGCCCTGGGGCGCGGACAGCATCGAGGCCACGATGAACTCCGTACGCAGCCACCTGGCGCCCGGAGCGGTGCTGGAGCACCTGAGCGAGGACCTGCGCGACGCGCAGGCGCCCGCCCGTGTCATCGAGCGGGCGCACCAGGCCCTGGGAGGCGTCGACGCCCTCGTGTGCAACCAGGCCTCGTCCGGCCACGACGGGCGTCTGGAGGACATCACGGCCGCGGACCTCGACCACCACTGGCAGGTCGGCGCCCGCGCCTCGCTCCTCCTGCTCCAGGCGATGGCCGCGCTGCCCGACGACCGTCCCGGTGACGCCCCCGCCCAGGGCCGGGCGCGCCGCAGCGCCGTCCTCATGAGCTCGGGCCAGATCCTGGGGCCGATGGCGGAGGAGATCGCCTACATCACCTCCAAGGCGGCGCTGGTGGGCGCCACGTCCTCACTGGCCGACGGCCTGGCCGACCGTGGCATCCGCCTCAACACCGTCAACCCCGGGCCGGTCAACACCGGCTACATGGACGCCGAGCTGGAGCAGGCTCTGGCACCCGCCTTCCCCGGGGGCGTGCCCGCCAGGCCCGAGGACCCCGCCCGGCTCATCTGCTGGCTGCTGACCGACGACGCCGCCTGGGTCACCGGACAGGTCATCTCGGCGGAGGGCGGGTTCCGCCGCTGGGGACTGTGAGCCCCGGCCGTGCCGGTCAGTGCCGCGGCGCTGCCGTCGTCCCGCGCTCGTACAGCCTGGGGGCGTGCAGCAGGTGCTCCTCCAGGCCCGGCTGGGCGATGAGACGCAGCAACAGGTTGCCCGCCTCGTAGCCCATGGCGTGGGCGTCGATGGTCGAGGCGGTCACCAGCCGGTTGTCCACGCCCAGCGCCGTGTCGACGCCCATGGAGACGACCGACAGGTCCTCAGGCACCCGCAGGCCCAGGACTGCGGCCCCCGCCAGGATCCCCGACAGCGCCGCGGGGTTGTTGCTCACGACGGCGGTGCAGCCCTGTACGAGACCGCTGCGGCCCACGAGCCGCGCCCCGTGCACGGGGCTGGAGGGCAGGCAGCGCAGGACACCGGTGATGCCCAGGTCCTGTGAGCCGCTCAGCAGGGCGCCGCGCTGCAGCACGTAGGCGCGGGCCCGGTCGTCGTCGTCCACCCGGGTGAGCAGCATGACGCGCCGGTGGCCCAGCTCAGCCAGGTGGCTCAGGGCCAGGACAGCGCTCTGGACGAAGTCGGCGTCGATGCTCGGGGCACCACCCAGCCTTCCGGAGCGGCCGATGAGGACGGTGGGGACCCGCTCCTGGAGCAGGACCTCCTCACGCTCGTCGTCGGTGGACACGTCCATGAGGATCGCCGAGCCGATCGACTGGGAGCGGATGAGGGCCCTCACGCCGCCGACGGGGTCCTCACGCAGACCCATGGGCACGACCACCTGGATGCCCTCGGGCTCCACACGCGAGCGCACGCCGTCGACGTAGAGAAGGTCCCCGGCCTCGACGGCGGCGCGTCGCATGCGCAGCAGGACGCCGATGCTGCGCACCCGGTGGGAGGCCAGTGCGGCGGCCGAGGCGTTGGGGCGGTAGCCGAGCCTCTCCACAGCCCTCAGCACGCGTTCCTGCGTGCCCCGGGACACCGAGCGGTCACCGGTGAGGACGTAGGTGACGGTCGACGGCGAGACTCCCGCCAGCTGGGCGACGTCCGCGCGCGTCACCGCCATCGTGTCCTCCTCGGGTCGGTGCCCCGCCTTGGCCGTGGTCCCACGGCCGCAGCGGGTGGTGTCGGTTCGGGCGCCTCAGACGGCGAGCCACAGGCAGGTGCTGGGTGCCAGGACGTCCTCGGGGCCGGGAGCCGTCGCAGAGCTCACAAGCACGCGTCCCGCCACGGGCAGCGCCACCGGTGCGCCCGTCGTGTTGAGGGCGACGACGGTGTCGCCGTTGCGAAGCGCCAGCACGCCCTCGGGGGCCTGGAGCCACTCGATGCAGCCGCGCCCCAGGCGGCGCTCGCGTCGCGTGCGCAGTGCGGCGCGGTACATCTCGAGCGTCGAGCCGGCCACGCCGTCCTGCTGTGCGGGGGCGAAGCGCCCCCAGCCCTCGGGCTGGGGCAGCCAGCTGGCGCCCGTCTCGTTGAAGCCGAAGGAGGGCCCCTCCACGGACCAGGGCAGCGGCACCCGGCAGCCGTCGCGGCCGCGCACCCGCTGTCCCGTGCGCAGCCAGGTCGGGTCCTGGCGGGTCTCGTCGGCCATCGTCGTGTGTTCTGGCAGCCCGAGCTCCTCGCCCTGGTAGAGGTAGGCGCTGCCCGGCAGCCCCAGGGCGAAGAGGGTGAGCGCCCGGGCGCGCTCGAGCCCCAGGACCTCGTCCGGCTGGGGGTCGTCGGCGCCGATGCCGCGCTCGGTGCTCGTGCCCGGCGGATAGCCGAAACGGCTCGTGTGGCGCACGACGTCGTGGTTGGACAGCACCCAGGTGGTGGGGGCCCCGACGGCGTCGTTGTGGCCCGTGGTGGTGTCGATGACCGTACGCAGGTGCCCGGCGTCCCAGGGTGACTTGAGGAAGTCGAAGTTGAAGGCCTGGCTCATCTCGTCGTGGCGCACGTACATGGACGTGTGGGCGGGCGGCTGCACCCAGGCCTCGGCAACGAGGAGGATCTCGGGCCGGATGGCGTCCAGCACGCCGCGCCACCGCCGGTAGACCTCGTGCACGCCGGGCTGGTCGAACATGGGCCCGACGTCGGGGGCCTTGGGCCCGTCGGGATCGTCGTCGGCCGCCCAGCGGTCGGGACCGACCTCGTCGTCGGGCAGCCCCTCGGCCTTGACCAGGCCGTGGGCGACGTCGACCCTAAAGCCGTCCACCCCGTGGTCGACGGCCCAGAACCGCAGGACGTCATCGAACATCTCGTGGACCTCGGGGTTGGTCCAGTCGAAGTCGGGCTGCTCGGGGGCGAACAGGTGCAGGTACCACCAGTCGCGGTCCTCGTCCTTGCCGGTCAGGGGCTGGACGGGCTGCCACGCGGAGCCACCGAAGAGGCTGCCCCAGTTGTTGGGCGGCGAGTCCGGGCTGTGGCGGAAGAGATAGCGGGCGCGCTCGGGCGAGCCCGGTCCGGCGGCCAGGGCCGCCTGGAACCAGGCGTGCTGGTCCGAGGAGTGGTTGGGCACGAGGTCGACGACCACCTTGAGGCCGAGCGCATGGGCGCGGGCCACCAACGCGTCGAAGTCGGCGAGTGTGCCGTACTCGGGGGCGACGTCGCGGTAGTCGGCGACGTCGTAGCCGGCGTCCACCTGGGGCGAGGGGTAGAAGGGCGAGAGCCACACGGCGTCGACGCCGAGGGAGGCGATGTGCTCCAGGCGGGAGGTGATGCCCCGAAGGTCACCCAGGCCGTCGCCGTCGGAGTCGGCGAAGGAGCGCGGGTAGATCTGGTAGATGACGGCGTCACGCCACCAGGCGTCGAGGTCGCGGCGCGGGGTCGGAGTGTCGGTCATGCGAGACGTCCTTGTCTGGGTGGGAGGCGAGGCTGATCGTCCCGCGCCACGCGGGTCAGGGAGGGGTTGGTGCGGCGGCTGGGGAGCGCGGCGCGGGCTGACCGTCCCGTTGCCTCGGCCCGGGCGCGGTGCGCGCCCGGGCCGAGCAGGCTCAGGACTTGAGCCCGCCGGCGGCGAGGCCGGCGACAATCCGGCGCTGGAAGACCAGCACCATGATGACCAGCGGGAGGGTCATGATGACTCCGGCCGCCATCTGGGAGCCGAAGGGCGTGTTGAACTGGGAGGCACCCGTGAACTTCGACAGCAGGACCGTGGCGGGCTGCATCGTCGGGTCGTTGATCATCGTCACGGCCACGAGGAACTCGTTCCAGGCGCCGATGAAGACGATGATGGCGGTGGTGAAGATGCCGGGGGCGGCCAGCGGGAGGATGATCTTGCGGAAGGCCTGTCCCGGGGTGCAGCCGTCGACCATGGCGGACTGCTCGAGCTCGACGGGCATCTGCCTGAAGAAGCTCGTCAGGCACCACACGGCCAGCGCCAGAGAGAAGGACAGGTCGGGGAAGATCATCGCCTGGTAGGTGTTGATCCACCCCCATGCGGTGAAGTTCTTCAGCAGGGGCACGATGATCGCCACAAGGGGGAACATCGAGGTCGCCAGGACCACGAGCAGCAGGAAGCCCTTGCCGCGGAAGCTCAGGCGGGCCAGCGCGTAGGAGGCGAAGGTCGCGATGACGAGCGCCACGACGGTGACGATGACCGAGACGATGAGCGAGTTGATGATGCCCGAGGCGAAGTTGTTCTTCGCGGAGAAGACCGCCTCGTAGTTCTCCAGGGAGGGGTTCCTCGGCCACCAGGAGTTCTCGAAGATCTCCTTGTCCGGTCGCAGGGAGGAGACGATCATCCAGTAGAAGGGCGCGAGGCAGTAGATGACGATGAGGCCGATGCCGAAGACGGAGGCGATCCCCGCCCAGTCGGTCTTCTTCTTCCTCAGCTCAAGGCCGGCGGTGGTTGTGGTGCTCATGAGCGTCCTCCTTCGGTGACGGAGGCGACGGGCTGGGGGGAGCGACGGCGCCGGGGCAGGAAGACGGAGGCATTGAGCCTGCCGCCCGGGGTCTTCTTCTTTTTCTCGACGCTGGCGCCCAGGTCGGCGCCCGTGATCTTGACGAAGGCGAAGGCGAAGATGAAGACGTAGAGGAAGAGGATGAGCGCGTAGGCCGCGGCGGAGCCGTACCTGAGGTTGGAGGCCTCGTCCTGCACGAGCATGGAGATGGTCTCGACACTCTCCTTGCGCGGGCCGATGAGGATGTAGGGCAGGTCGAACATGCGCAGGGCGTCCAGGGTGCGGAACAGGATGGCGACGACGAGGGCGGGCTTGACCAGCGGCAGGGTGATGCGGGTGAAGCGCTTCCAGGCGTTGGCGCCGTCGATCTTGGCAGCCTCGTAGACCTCGTCGGGGATGACCTGCAGGCCCGCGAGGGTGAGCAGACCGATGTAGGGCGCGGTCTTCCACACGTCAGCGATGATGATGGTGAGCTTGGCGGCAGCGTCGCCGGAGGCCCACATGATGTGCTGGTTGAGCATGGCGTTGGCGACGCCGTTCTGGTTGAAGATCCAGCCCCACAGGATGCCGGAGACGGCGGTGGGGATCGCCCAGGGCACAAGGATGGCGGCGCGGACGAGTCCGCGACCGCGCATGGCCTTGTGCATGATGAGGGCCATGGCTACACCGAGGACCGTCTCCAGGATGACGGTGACGACACCGAAGAGGGTCGTGTTGTAGGCGGCGTTCCAGAAGCGTGAACCGGCGTCAGTGAAGATGTCGGTGTAGTTGCTCAGTCCGACGAAGGGCTCGGTGTCCGAGACGAAGCCGGTCTCCGGGTCGAGTCCGGCCTTGCCGAAGAGGGACTGGTAGAGGGACTGGAAGACCGGGACGATAATGACGGCCACGAGGACCGCGATCGTGGGAATCAGCAGGATCCAGGCCAGGCGGGCCTGAGCCATGGATGCCTTGGACTTGTGGTTGACGACCTTGGCTGAGTACGTGCTCGTGCTCATAGGGGCTCCTTTGCGCACCACGCTCGACCGGTGGTGGGGGCGGCACCGCGGCCGCCCCCACCACCGGGATCGAGCAGTGGTTCTCAGGCCAGCGCCTTGAGGGCGCTCTCGAGGCCCTCGATGGCCTCCTTCGCCGTCTTCTGCTGCTGGATCGCCGGGTAGAAGGCGTCCTGGATGGCGGCGGTGACGTCACCGTAGGCAACGGCCTTCGGACGGCCGACGGCGGAGTCGAGGGACTCGCGCAGGGTCGGCAGGTAGGGGAACTTGTCGAGCATCTCAGCGTCCTCGTAGAGCGAGGCGTTGATGGGAGCGAGGGTCTGGGTGTCGAGGGCGTACTTCTCAGACTCGGGGCTGGTCCACCACTTGATGAACTTCAGGGCAGTGGCCTTGTTCTTCGAGAAGGCGGAGATACCGCAGTTGTGGCCACCGAGGGTGGGCACGAAGGTGTGTCCGCCGAGCGAGGGCAGGGCGGCGACACCGAACTTGTCGGTGCCCAGGGCCTCGACGTTGTTGGCGTACTGGTAGGGCCACTGGCGGTAGAAGAGGAGGTTGCCGGACTCGAAGGCGTTGCGGCCGTCCTCCTCCTTCCACTCCAGGGCCTGCTGGGGGATGTAGCCGTCCTTGAAGGCGTCCATGAGGAACTGCAGGCCCTCGATCGCCTCGGGAGAGTTGATGGTGACCTTGTTCTCGCTGTCGTAGTAGGCGCCGCCGAAGCTGTTGATGAACTCGCTGGCACAGCAGGTCAGGCCCTCGTACTTGGCGAACTGGCCGCCGAAGCCACCGATGTTCTCGTGGCCGGGCACGGCGCGCACGGCGTCGATGGCAGCCTTGATGCCGTCCCAGTCAGTGGGGACCTCGGTGATGCCCGCCTCAGCGAGGAAGTCCTTGCGGTAGAACATGATGGACGAGTCCGTCGCAAAGGGCATGGCGTAGAGCCGGTCCATGTACAGGCCGGTGTTGTAGACGCCCTCGATGACGTCGTCATAGTGGAGCTCGTCCTTGGGCAGCTCGACGATCCACTGGTTGGCGGCGAACTCGGCGACCCACACGTTGTCGACGCTGATGACGTCGTAGGCGTCGGACTTCGTCTGGGCGTTGTTGACGAAGGACTGGCGCTGCTGGTCGGCCTCCGCGGAGAGCTCGATGAGGGTCACCTTCTCGTCAGGGTTGGCGGCGTTCCACTCGTCGATACGCGCCTGGACCTTGCCGTCGGAGTTGTCCTTGCCCTGGACCCAGGTGATGGGACCGGTGCCCTCAAGGGCGGTCGTGCCGCCACCCGAGCCGGACGAGCCGTCGGAGCCGCCGGAGCAGGCCGCTGCCGCAGCGAGGGTGGCGGCGACGACCGAGCTCTGGATGAACCTGCGACGGGGAAGTGCGGATGCCATAGGGGTTTCCTCCTTGAAACACGTGAGCCGTGAGGGTGGGAGAGCGGGGACCCTCCACCGTGTCGACGCGCGTCGACGGCCAACACGGAGAACGTTACGTCGACACGCGTCGACAACGTGACACCACCCACAGAACGTTATCAAATCGTTACTCCTCGCCTCCTCTCACTGCGGCAGGCCTCCCCCTCACCGCCGAGCCCGACCCCCAACTCCTCGGTTTGCTCTCGAACGTACGGCCAAGCGCCGTACGTTCGAGAGCAAACCGAGGAGTTCGGCGGGATGGTGGGCGGCCATGCGCACCCGCCCGGGACGTCGGGCCGGTATCGCACGATCATGTGACAGGCACGATTCGACCGATTCGGACTTTTCGTTGGTAATCAGCGGATTTCGCCCTGAAGCCGCAAATCGCCTCAGACGCTCCCATGTGCACGGTCCCTGCTCACGCACATGGGAGCTGAACGACCCGAGAACGTCGAGACAGAAAACCGCAGAATCCCGCGGATTCTGACCAGAGCCGGAAAGCGTGAGCGTGCATGAGCGTGCAACCCCGACGACACAGGCCGCCACGGGAGGTGCCACCACGCTACGGGACGCACCCGTCGGCACTGTACGGTCGAGGCATAAGCGCGTGGCAGCCACTGAGACGACCTCCGGAGCAGGTCGGCACTGTACGGTCGAGGCATGAGCCCCACCGAGCACACCAGCCCTGAGGAGTCCACGCCGCTGACGGGCCGCTGATGGGCCACTGGAGGACCGGCCGTCAGGAGTCCGCGGCAACCGGGGCCGCCGCAGGATCGGGGAGCGCCGAGGTTCTGCCCGGCGGCAACACCTCCGGTCAGGTGGTGAGGATCGACGGAACGGTCCGCAAGCGGTGGGAAACCGGGACGCAGACGGTCCACGAGTACCTGGCCCACCTGCGCGCCCGGGGCATCGATGTCCCCGCGCCACGTGGGCGCGATGAGCAGGGTCGGCAGATCCTGGAGCACGTGCCTGGGCCGGTCCGCGCCGATGCGGAGTGGATGACCCTTGATGACCTGGCACGGGTCGGCCGACTGCTCCGGTCGGTGCACGATGCCAGCACCGGCTTCCACCCCTCCATCGAGGTTGAGTGGGATCCGGTGCTGCCGGCCCGCCACCCCAACCTCATGTGCCACAACGATGTGGCCCCGTGGAACCTCGTGGTCGGGGACCGATGGGTGCTCATCGACTGGGACGCGGCCGCGCCCTCGACCCGGCTGTGGGACCTGGCCTACGCGGCCCAGACCTTCACTCTCAATGCCCCCAGCCGACCCGCCCCCGAGGCAGGCCGGCGCCTTCGGGCCCTGGTCGATGGCTACGCTCCTTCGGAGCCGTTGAGGCGGGGGCTGCCTGCCGCAGTGGGGGCTCGCGCGCAGGCTATGTATGCCCTGCTGCGGGACTCCCACGCCTCGGGGCGCGAGCCCTGGGCATCGATGTTCGTCTCTGGTCACGGCGAGCACTGGCGTGAGGTCGCCCGTTACACCACTGAGCACGAGGAGTCCTGGGCCTCCTGCCTAGGGGGTGCCAGCTGATCGCCCTCAACCCGTCCCGGCCTCGGAGCCGACTGCGGTGGGAGTGGGGCGGCTGTAGGCCTCCTCCTAGGGCCTCTCCGGCCGGGCTGGTTCGGAAGCGGACCACCACCCCCACCGAATACCTACCAAGTGGACAATGCCGTCCGTATAGGCTGTGACCCAGGCCGCATATCGCAGTGGCTCCGTCGGGAAGGAGAGACAGCATGACGACAAGCGAGGTCGCACAGGGCATGACGAGCGCCGACGAGCAGGCAGACCGCTGGGTCGATCCCGACCTCGTGGCCCTCGCCCGCCGCGCCGCTGCCGAGGGCACCGTCCTGCTCACCAACAACGGCGCCCTGCCGCTGAGTCCCGGTGAGGGCGTGGCCGTGCTCGGACGCGTCCAGGTCGACTGGTTCGCCGTCGGCTACGGCTCCGGGGGCGACGTCAACCCGCCCTACACGACCAACCTGCTGGACAGCCTCACCGAGGCCGGTGTCGCCGTCGACGCCGAGCTCGCCGCCACCTACCGCAGCTGGTGCGCTGCCCACCGTCCCCCGAGCGCCGAGTGGGGGCAGTGGCCGCGCCACTACGAGGAGATGCCGCTGGCCGACGACGCACTCACCGCCGCCGTCCGGCGCGCGCGCACGGCCGTCGTCGTCATCGGCCGCGCGGCCGGTGAGGACCGCGAGAACGTCCTCGAGCCCGGCTCCTACCTGCTCACCGACGACGAGCGCTCCCTGCTCACCCGCGCCGCGGCCGCCTTCGAGCGCACCGTCGTCATCGTCGACTCCGGCAACGTCATGGACCTGTCGTGGGCGGAGGAGCTCGACGTCGACGCCCTCCTGCTCGCCTGGCCCGGCGGGATGGAGGGCGCCCGCGCCGTCGCCGACGTGCTCACCGGGGCCATCGAGCCCGGGGGCCGCCTGCCCGACACCATCGCCTACCGCTACGAGGACTACCCCTCCGCGGCCTTCTTCGGCGGCACAGAGCACAACAGCTACACCGAGGACGTCTTCGTCGGCTACCGCTACTTCGAGACCTTCGCCCCCGAACGCGTGCAGTTCCCCTTCGGCCACGGCCTGGGCTACACCACCTTCACCCTGACCGCCCGCGCGCCCGAGCGCCACGGCGACACCGTGCACCTGCGGGTGAGCGCCACCAACACGGGAGGGCGCCCCGGCGCCACCGTCGTGCAGGTCTACGCCGCCCCCGCCTGCCGTGCCCTCCTGGGCGTGCCCGCACGCCAGCTCGTCGCCTTCGCCCGCACCCGACAGCTCCCGCCCGGCACCAGCGAGAGCCTCGACCTGTCCTTCCCCGTCGAGCGCCTGGCCTCCTTCGACGACTCCGGCACCACCGGGCACCGCCACGCCTGGGTGCTCGAGGCCGGCGAGCACACCCTGCACGTGGGACTCAACGTGCGCGCCACCGCCCCGATCGGCTCCCTCACCGTCACCGAGCCCGAGGTCCTCGAGCAGCTCGAGGAGGCCCTGACCCCCGACCCGGCACACCCCTTCGAGCGCTGGAGCGTCGCCTACGACGCCGACGGCACGGCCCGGCGCACGAGCGAGCCGGTGCCCGTACGCACCATCGACCTGCGCCGGCGCATCCTCGACCGCCTGCCCGAGCCCGTGAGCGAGGCCCCCGCCGTCGGCTCCAGCCTCCAGGACGTGGCCGCCGGAACCGTGAGCCTCGACGCCTTCATCGCCTCCCTGGAGCCCGAGGACCTCGCCGAGCTCGCCTACGGCGACGTCACCATGGGGTCGCCGCTCGGCGTTCCGGGCAACGCCGGGGCCTTCGGCGGCGTGCGCGCCCGGCTGCGCGCCCGGGGCGTCCCGGCGGTGACGACGACCGACGGACCCTCGGGCATCCGGGTCAGCGCCTTCGCCTCCCTCCTGCCCTGCGGCACCGCGCTCGCCTCGACCTGGGACCCGGCCCTCATCGAGCGCATGGAGGCCCTGCACGCCCAGGAGATGCTGCGCAAGGGCTCCGACGTCCTGCTGGCGCCGGGCATGAACATCCACCGTGACCCGCTGTGCGGACGCAACTTCGAGTACTACTCGGAGGACCCCCTGCTCACCGGGGCCTGCGCGGCCGCCTACGTGCGCGGCATCCAGTCGGCGGGCGTGTCCGCCTGCCCCAAGCACCTGGCGGCCAACAACCAGGAGACCAACCGGTGGGTGCACGACTCGCGCGTCTCGGCGCGCGCCCTGCGTGAGATCTACCTGCGGGCCTTCCGCATGGTGGTCGAGGAGGCCTCCCCGCGCACGCTCATGACCTCTTACAACAAGGTCAACGGTGTGTGGTCCTACCACAGCTATGACCTCGTCACCACGATCCTGCGCCGTGAGTGGGGCTACGAGGGCGTCGTCATCACCGACTGGTGGGTGCAGAGCGCCCAGGACCCGGACTTCGAGGCGCTGAGCGACTCCGCCTACCGCCTGCGCGCCCAGGACGACGTCCTCATGCCGGGGGCCCTGAGCTGGGAGCACCAGAAGCGCGAGGACGGCCACGACCAGTTCATCCTGGAGGCCTTCGACCCCGCCGACACCAGCGGTGAGCACCTCACCCTCGGTGAGCTCCAGCGCAGTGCCCGCAACGTCCTGCGCCTCGTGCTGTCCTCCCCCGCGATGGAGCGTCTGGAGGCGCAGATCGCCCTCAACCTGTCCTGACCTGTGACGAAGAAGCGACGACACCTCAAGGAGCCCCGATGACGCAGGACACCACCCCGACCGAGGCCGCCGACGCCCAGCCCTTCAGTACCGGGTCGGCCGGTGCCGGGTCGGCCAGTACCGGGTCGGTCGGTGTCGAGCCCGCCAGCGCGGAGGCCTTCAGCGCCCTGGCCGCCTCACGGCACTCGGTGCGCAGCTTCCGGCCCGACCCGGTGCCCCAGGAGGTGCTCGACGCGATCCTCGACGACGCGCGCCAGGCACCGAGCTGGTCCAACACCCGGCCCTTCATGCTCGCCCTGGCCAGTGGACCGCGGGCCGAGCGGCTCAGGGCTGCCTACGTCACAGAGTTCGACAGGACCGTCCCCGTCATGCGCAAGCAGCGCGGTGCCCTGGCCCGGCTCGTCCTCACCGGCCAGGCCCCCGACGGCGACTACCGGACCTGGGCGCCCTACCCCAAGGACCTCCTCCCCCACTCCCAGAAGGTCGGCAAGGCCCTGTACACCCTCCTGGGGATCGCCCGCGGGGACCGTGCCGCCCGCGAGGAGGCCGCCCGCGCCTCCTGCCGGGCCTTCGACGCCCCGGTCATGGGCTTCGTCCTCATCCACAAGGGCCTCATGCCCTTCGCCGCCCTCGACGCCGGGCTCATGCTCCAGACCCTCTTCCTGTCCGCCAAGGCGCACGGCGTCGACTCCTGCCCGCTGGGGGTCCTCGCCACCTGGAGGCGCCCGCTCGACGCCGAGTTCGACGTCCCGAAGAGCTACCGCCTCATCACCGGCTTCGCCCTCGGCTACGCCAGCAACCACCCGGTCAACGACTTCCGCGCCGAGCGCCGGGCCGTCACCCTCGCCCGGCCCCGCCGCTGAGGCCGGGTGGGTGCGGGACTGCTTGCCCGCACCCACCCGGGTCCGTGCCCGGCCCTGGCTCCCGCGTTCCGCCCTCAGATCCTCTCCATGGGCGCCAGGCGCAGGATGAGGCGCTTGGTGGCGGGCGCACCGTCAACCGTGAAGGTCACGTGGGCCGTCGTCGAACGGCCGGAGCCCTCAATCTGCTCGACCGTGCCGACGCCGTAGCTCTTGTGGCGCACCTGGTCGCCCGCCCGCAGGCCGGCGACCGCCTCCGGCAGGCAGTCCGGGGCGGCCGACGACGACCCGTCCAGGCGGGTGGGCACCGCCGCCGCCCGCCGGGCGCGGGCGGCCTCGCGCTTGGCCTGGACCCGGTCCTGGGAGGTCTCGACGCGCCCGAGCCTGCCCGTGCGCATCCCCGAGCGTCCTGAGCCGACGGCGGGAGCGAAGTCGTCGTCATCGGAGTAACCGCCTGAGCCCCCGCCACGGCGGTAGGAGCCGCGACCGGAGCCGACACCGCCCTCGTCCCAGCTCGAGCCCCAGCCGGTCCCGCCCCCGCGCAGGGCGTCCATGGAGGAGGCCAGGCGCCGCCACTGCATGACCTCGGAAGGGATCTCGTCCAGGAACCGCGACTGCGGCATCGCCTGGGCGGCGCCCCAGGCCGAGCGCACCGCCGCCCGGGTGACGTACAGGCGCTGACGGGCACGGGTCAGGGCCACGTAGGCCAGGCGGCGCTCCTCGGCGAGCTCGGTCTCCTCCGCCAGGGAGCGCGCGTGCGGGAAGGTTCCGTCCTCCATGCCGGTGACGAAGACGACCGGGAACTCCAGGCCCTTGGCGGTGTGCACAGTCATGAGGGTCACCTGACCCTGCTCGGCGGCCTCACGGGCCTCGTCGTCGGCGAGGTCGGCGGCCGGGGGCAGCTGGTCGGCGTCGGCCACGAGGCTGACCCGCTCAAGGAAGTCCGCGAGCGTGCCGTCGGGGTTGGCGGCCTGGAAGTCTGTGGCGACGGCGTGCAGCTCGGCGAGGTTCTCGATGCGGCTGGCGTCCTGGGGGTCGTCGGAGGCGCGCAGCTCGGCGAGGTAGCCGGAGGCGTCGAGGGCGGAGTCGAGCAGGTCGGCCACGCCGTCGCCCGCTCCCAGCTGGTGGCGCAGGCCCGTGAGCAGCTCGTGGAAGCGGGTGACCTGCGTGCGCGCCCGGGTGGTCAGGCCCTCGACGGCGGGGGGCTCGGTGCCCGGCGCGTCGAGGTCACCGGCCTGGGCGCCGGCCTCGGCGGGACGCGGCGCCCCGGCGGCGTCGGCGACCGCCTGACCGAAGGAGACGCCGTGGCGGGCGGCGTGCTCGGCCAGGGCCGCCTCCGCCTTGTCCCCCAGGCCCCGCTTGGGGACGTTGAGGACGCGGCGCACGCTCACGTCATCGTCCGGGTTGTCGACGGCACGCAGGTAGGCGATGGCGTCCTTGACCTCGCGGCGGTCGTAGAAGCGGGTGCCGCCGACCACCTTGTAGGGCTGCCCGGAGCGCAGGAAGGCCTCCTCCAGGGCGCGCGACTGGGCGTTGGTGCGGTAGA
>CALEXZ010000136.1 GCA_937926195.1 uncultured Actinomyces sp. | reverse complement strand
GTGGAATGACAACAAGGTAGTTCTCCACAGGTCTGCACACAGGTGGGGAGAACCCTGGTCTGACGCCACAAATGTCGGCGGTCGCTGTCCACAGCCGCGAGCAGGGAAGGGACCAGGGTCATGCACGACCTGTGGTGCCGCAGCAATCAACCTGTGGTTCCAGCCGGACCCGCCCCGGGGTCTCCGCCGTCGTGTTCGAGGGGACCGGCTGCGTCGTCACCCCAGCAGCCTGTGCGCCACCGCCCCGTCGGCAAGCGCGAGTGCTCCGATGAGGGCGAGAGTGGTGCCGCTGAGCACCGGGCTGTTGCGCGTCAACCAGGCGTCGAGAGTCATGAGAGCGGGCTCGATACGGTCATGGGCGCGAACGCGAACGAGGGTGGCGACAACGGCGGGCAGGATCATGATGAGGCAGTACACGCCGATGCACGCGATCACCGTGGGGCGTGACAGCCGGGAGGCGGCAAGCATCCCGATCGCCGCGAAGTAGGGCACCATCGCGGCGAACTCGATCGCGAAGGCGAGCACGGCGAGGCGGAGCAGGGCTGCGGCCGAGCCCGCGGTCATCGCCTGGGTGCGCCAGCGCAGGAGGCTTCCGGCACTCGCCTGCTTTCTGCGCCCGCCCCTGGCCATGAGGAGCATGGTGCCGCCGACCACGAGCAGCGCCAACCCGACGCCGGCCTCCGCCATCGCGAGAGTCCGATCAGGGATCTGGCTCAGGTAGCCCTCGAAGGCGTCCAGCAGGCGTCCTGCGCCCAGGGCCAGGAGGACGCCCGCCGCGAAGTAGGACAGGCCCAGCGTCGACAGGTATGCCGCCATCCGTGTAAGCCGTACGCGTCCGGGGACGAGGAGCAGCCACAGAGGCAGCAGCGAGGTGCCGAAGCTCGTGGAGTCGAAGAGCGCCAACCCGACCAGAGCAAGGGCCTGCGATCCGCTCACAGGTCTCGACCTGACTGCGGTGACGACGCTCGTCGGGTGCGCCACTCCTCCTTGAGCTGCGGCAGTCGCACAGCGATGAACTCATAGAAGTCAGCCACCTCGCCCAGGCGGGGACCTCGGTCGTCATCAGGGGGGAGCAGGCGCAGTCCTTCTCGTACGAGGCGCGCCTGGTCCGCGTAGCCGGTGGCGTCGAGGTCCGCTTCGAAGGCTGCCACGTCGATCACGGCCGTGACCTTGTCGACACGGTCACCACGTGTGCGCGCACGCCGCACCAGGCCTCGGGCCTCCAGGAATCCGACAGCCTGAACGATGGCGCTGCGGCTGACCAGCAGCGTCTCTGCAAGGTCGTTGATGGTCTGCGCCGGAGGGTCGCAGACCACCAGGTATCCCAGGGTCCGTCCCGCCACGGGCGCGAAACCAAGCTCACTCACATAGAACCGGCCGATCGCGTCGGCAAAGGACAAGTGTTCATGCTCAGTCACACCGTCATGATAACACTCGTGACAGTTGTATGTGTCATCTCTGTGCCGCCGAGCCCTGTGGGATCAGAACGCAGGTCACAGGATGCGGACGGCCGCGCGATCGCCACGAGCAGGACCGCCTCTACGGCGGCGATGGCAACGCCCGGCAGTCGGCAAGGACGCTACCCGCGACCACGAGCGCCACGAGGAATACGGGGATGGTGGCGGCACATCTCATTGGTGGTCTCAAGATGCGATGAAATGACAGTATAAGCGCATACCACCCTGGACCCGATAAGCAGTCTGAGCGCCTAGGAAACGTTAAGAAATTGATGTGCTACGATTATTGAGGCATGTCATGCAATACGTCTTGACGTGCGTCTGAAATGACTACCCTCGAAGGGAATAGAATGGCAAGTGACAACGGTCTGAGATTTTGCAAGGAGTGCGGTAGCCCGGTGAACATGGAGAAGCGCGATTCGGTCATGGCGATCACGGACTCCGAGCAGCAGTACGATCTGGCTCCAAAGTGTACGAATGGGCAGTGCGATACAAACGACACGGGGCTTCTCGCACCCCCTACGCCCCTCTAAGTCATCGGAGGTACGGCACATGTATCCACCACCGACCGGCACGAGGCTCTCGGCCGAGCAGCGCGGGGCCCTTGACGACACGTTCTTGTCCTCCGACCCCTTCGGGTACTTCAGTGCTCGTATACGCATGCTCCTTGAGTGGGCGGACGCGAGCAGCACCCACGAGGATGAAGCTCCTACGACCTCGGGTGACCGAGCAGCACCCACAGGAGCGGTCCTCACACGTTTCAGCTCGTTGCTCGGCGCACCGGAGGGAGTCATGCCCAGCGCCTCACCGCGCAGCGTGACCACACAGGTCGCCACGGATGCTTACGCTGTGCGCCATCATGCGGCCGAGTCTCTGGTGCGGCTGACAGGAGTTCTCCTGGCGCGGGACGAAAGCACGGAGTCATCCGTGTGGGAGGACCTGACGATGAGCCCGAACCGGATCTGTGATGTCATCGACCAGATCCGCACGCATCTCAGGCCTGATGACCCTATGCCGCTCGCACGTCTTGTCCTGTGCGCCAGTGACATCGAGAACGGAGTAAACGATGTCCTCGTATCAGCGTACAACGTGTTCGCTGACTGGCTCCAGTTCTCGATCGATCTGCTCACGGCCCATGAGCTCCGCCTCGATGCCGCCCACAACAAGGTCAAGCACGGTCTCGCCGTCCGTGCCCACGACGACCTCGCACTCTGGGTGACCACCACCCCACCCAATGCTGACGGAACCTATCCCGTATCCGCGCTCTCAGGTCCAGCGGCTGTGACCATCTTAGACTGTCCCGTGCTCGAAGTGCTGGCAGAGGCACCGAAGGTTGACGGGCACAAGCAGGGGCTTGAGGTGACGCAGCTGAGAGTGGACGTGCCCGCCGTTCTCGCTGAGGCCTACATGATCGCCTGGACCCACGGGGCCATGTTCCACGTCGCCGCCTCCACGCACTTCCGCGGTCGCGAGGATCTCCCCGAGGACGTGCGTGCTCCCGCTCATCCCAGCTATCCGGTCAATGGCTGGCGCCCCGATAACATCGCGGCTGACGCACCAGTTGGCATGAGGTTCCCTCTCACGACTCCTCCCGGGGGCGGGCCCCTCAAGCGTCCTATGGGCATTGGGTTCAGCGAGGACTTCATTGCATTGGGGTATCCGGATCAGGTCAGGCACAACCTTCGCCTGACCAACTCCTCGTCGTGACTCGAAGGTCCGCCCAGGGCACCACTGCCTACGGGACGGTCCCCGACGGCTCCACCGCCAAGCGGGCTGCCAGTGATCATGCGTCCTGTGCCCGCCCCGGTCTGTCAGTACGAGACCAGCGCCCGCACCGCGGATCGATGTGGTCTGCCGGTAGATTCATGCGGGACCTCCGCTCCGCTGCGGCGCCCGACTGTATGACTTCGGTGGTGGAGCCAACGGGACTCGAACCCGTAACCCCCTGCTTGCAAAGCAGGTGCGCTACCAATTGCGCCATGGCCCCTGGGAGCTCAGGACGGGTCAGCGACCTCAGCCCAGGCGGAGCGCTCCATGCGCCCCGACTCGTACCGGAGCCACGCAACGTAGGCGAGGACCCCCAGGCACGAGAAAACCGCGGTTGACACGAGCTTCCGGTTCACGTGAACCCTCCCATCGTCTCACCGCGGGCGGTGGGCCTAGCTGGACTCGAACCAGCGACCTCATCCTTATCAGGGATGCGCTCTAACCAACTGAGCTATAGGCCCGTGCGACCGGATGAGACTAACCCGTCCGGTCCTCAGCGACCAAATCGGGTCACTCGTCTGCCAGTGTGAGATGAATCCCACCCACGAGGGCGGCCGTGATGTTGTACAGCAGGGCCCCGATGGTCGACAGCGCCGTGGACAGGAAGATGTTGAACACGGCGATGATGATCGAGATGGAGAAGGCGCTGGAGAACTCCATGTACTCCACCAGCGCCGTGAAGGCGTTGGACTCCGAGTCGAGCATCGTGCCCACGAGGTCCTTGATCGTGGAGAACACGTGCAGGGAGTCGAGCATGAACCACACGACCGAGACAGCGACGACGAACATGATCCCGGCGGCCACGGACAGCAGGAGCGAGATCTTCATGACCGACAGGGCGCTGATCCTCGTCAGCGCCAGGCGCACGCGTCGCGGCTCGGACGGGGCGCTCGGGCTCGTCGGGACGGAGGCCGGCAGCTCCTCGTACTGAGCCGGCGGCTGGTCGCCGGCGAACGTCGGACCGCTCACGGGCGGGTGGGTAACGGGGTCGCTCATGCCTGCTCCTCACTGTCGTCGTCGGCCAACGCTACCGCGTCAGCGTCCTCGGCGGAGGGGGCGGAGCCCACCATCACAGCCGGGGGCGCGGCACCCTCGGCGCCGTCCTTGCCGTCTGCGGCGCTCTCGTCGCCGTCGAGCTCGCGCTCGGTGTTGCGGGCCACCGCGATGATGCGGTCGCCCTCCTCCGGCTTGGCGAAGGTGACGCCCTGGGTGTTGCGTCCGGTCACCGAGACCTCCGCGACGGCCGAGCGCACGACCTTCCCGGAGGCCATGATGCACAGGACCTCGTCCGACGGCGCCGTCACCAGCGCCCCCACGAGCTCGCCGCGCTGCTCGACGAGGTTGGCGACCTTGACCCCCAGTCCGCCACGGTGCTTGGTCGGGTACTCCTGGACGTTCGTGCGCTTGGCGAAGCCGCCCTCGGTGACGACGAACAGGTCCGCGTCTGTCCACGCCGGGTCGACAACGTCCATCGCCAGCAGCGAGTCGTCTCCGCGGAAGCGCATGCCTGTGACACCGCTGGTCGCACGTCCCATGGTGCGCAGCTCGTCGTCGCCGGCCGTGAAGCGCGTCGACTGCCCGTGGCGGGAGACGAGGAGCAGGTCCTGGCCGTCACTGAGCAGGCTCGCGGAGACGAGCTCGTCGGCCTGGCCGTCCTCGTCCTCACGCAGGTTGATGGCGATGAGTCCCGCCGAGCGCGGCGAGTCGTAGTCCGTCAGGCGGGTCTTCTTGACCCGGCCGCGACGCGTTGCCAGCACGAGGTAGTCCGCCTGCGCGTAGTCCTTGAGGTCCAGGACCTGGGCGATCTCCTCACCCCGCTGGAAGGCCAGCAGGTTCGCCACGTGCTGGCCCTTGGCGTCACGGCCGCCCTCGGGCAGCTCGTAGCCCTTGGCGCGGTACACCCGCCCCAGGTTCGTGAAGAACAGGAGCCAGTGGTGGGTGGTGGTGACGAAGAAGTGGTCGACGACGTCGTCCTCACGCAGGGCCGCGCCCTTGACGCCCTTGCCGCCGCGGTGCTGCGAGCGGTACTGGTCGGTGCGCGTGCGCTTGACGTAGCCCGAGCGGGTGATCGTCACGACGACCTCCTCCTCGGGGATGAGGTCCTCCATGCTCATCTCGCCGTCGAAGGGCACGATCCGCGTGCGGCGCTCGTCGCCGTACTTGTCGACGATCTCGGCGAGCTCGGCGGAGACGATGCCACGCTGGCGCTCGGGGGAGGCAATGATCTCCTTGAGGTCGTCGACGCGGGCCTGCAGCTCCTCGGCCTCCTGCTGGATCTTGAGGCGCTCGAGGGCCGCGAGGCGACGCAGCTGCAGGGACAGGATGGCGTCGGCCTGGATCTCGTCCACACCCAGCAGCCCCATGAGTCCCGTGCGGGCCTCGTCGGCCGTCGGGGAACGGCGGATGAGGGCGATGACGGCGTCGAGCGCGTCGATGGCCTTGAGCAGGCCGGCCAGGATGTGCAGACGCTCCTCGGCCTTGCGCAGCCGGAAGCGCGAGCGGCGCACGATGACGTCGATCTGGTGGTTGACCCAGTGGCGCACGAAGCCGTCGAGGCTCAGCGTGCGGGGCACGCCGTCCACGAGGGCGAGCATGTTGGCCGGGAAGTTGTCCTGCAGGGGCGTGCGCTTGTACAGGTTGTTGAGGACCACCTTGGCGACGGCGTCACGCTTGAGCACGATGACGAGCCGCTGGCCCGTACGCCCGCTGGTCTCGTCGCGGATGTCCGCGATGCCGTTGATCTGGCCGTCGCGCACGAGCTGGGCGATCTTGTCGGCCAGGTTGTCGGGGTTGACCTGGTAGGGCAGCTCGGTGACCACGAGGCACTGGCGCCCCTGGATCTCCTCGACGCTGACGACGGCGCGCTGGGTGATCGAGCCGCGGCCGGTGCGGTAGGCCTCCTCGATGCCGCGCCGCCCCAGGATGGTGGCACCGGTGGGGAAGTCGGGGCCGGGGATGCGCTCGATGAGCGCCTCGAGCAGCTCCTCACGGGAGGCCTGCGGGTGCTCGAGGAACCACTGGACGCCGGCGGCGACCTCACGCAGGTTGTGCGGGGGGATGCGGGTGGCCATGCCGACGGCGATGCCCTCGCTGCCGTTGACCAGCAGGTTCGGGAAGCGAGCCGGCAGGATCGTCGGCTCCTGGTTCTTGCCGTCGTAGTTGTCCTGGAAGTCGACGCTCTCCTCGTCGATGTCGCGGACCATCTCCATGGCCAGGGGCGCCATCTTGCACTCGGTGTACCGCGGGGCGGCGGGCCCGAGGTTGCCGGGGGTGCCGAAGTTGCCCTGCCCGGCCACCAGCGGGTAGCGCAGGGACCACCACTGCACGAGCCGGGCCAGGGCGTCGTAGATCGCCGCGTCACCGTGCGGGTGGTAGTTACCCATGACCTCGCCGACGACGCGCGAGGACTTGGAGAAGGAGGAGGTAGGGCGGTAGCCGCCGTCGTACATGGCGTACAGGACGCGGCGGTGGACGGGCTTGAGGCCGTCGCGCACGTCCGGTAGGGCGCGCCCGACGATGACGCTCATCGCGTAGTCGAGGTAGGAGCGTTGCATCTCCATCTGGAGGTCGACCGGCTGGACGCGGTCGTGGGTCTGCTCCTCGACGGGAAGGTTCGTGGTCTCGTCACTCACAGTGGCTGGGTTCCTTTGCTGCCGGCTGAGGCGGGCGGGTCAGATGTCGAGGAAGCGCACGTCGGCGGCGTTGCGCTGGATGAAGGAACGGCGCTGCTCGACGTCGTCGCCCATGAGGATCGAGAAGGTCTCGTCGGCGTCGGCCGCCTCGTCGAGGGTGACCTTCTTGAGGATGCGGGTGGCCGGGTCCATCGTCGTCTCCCACAGCTCGTGGTCGTTCATCTCGCCCAGACCCTTGTAGCGCTGGATGCCGCCCTCCTTGGGCAGGCGGCGCCCGGCCTCGGCACCGGCGCGCAGCAGGTGGTCGCGCTCGGCGTCGGAGTAGGCGAACTCGTGGTCGGCGTTGGACCACTTGAGGCGGTACAGCGGCGGCATGGCGATGTACGTGTGGCCCTGCTCGATGAGGGGACGCATGTAGCGGAACAGCAGGGTGAGCAGGAGCGTGGCGATGTGCTGGCCGTCGACGTCGGCGTCGGCCATGATGACGATCTTGCCGTAGCGCAGCCGGGCGATGTCGAAGTCCTCACCGATGCCGGTGCCGAAGGCCGTGATGAGGGAGCGGATCGTGTCCGAGGACAGGGCCCGGTCCAGGCGGGCCTTCTCGACGTTGAGGATCTTGCCGCGGATCGGCATGATCGCCTGGTGCTCGGGGTCACGGCCGCCGACGGCGGAGCCCCCGGCGGAGTCACCCTCGACGATGAAGATCTCGCAGTCGGCGGCGTTGCGGCTGGAGCAGTCGCGCAGCTTGCCGGGCATGGAGGCGGATTCCAGGACGCCCTTGCGGCGGGTGGCCTCACGGGCCTTGCGGGCGGCCACACGGGCGGCCGCGGCCTGCATGGCCTTGGAGACGATCGCCTTGGCCTCGGTGGGGTGGGAGTCGAACCAGTCACCGAGCTTGGCGTTGACGGTCTGCAGGACGAAGGTGCGTGCCTCGGTGTTGCCGAGCTTGGTCTTCGTCTGCCCCTCGAACTGGGGCTCGGAGAGCTTGACGGAGATGACGGCGGTCAGGCCCTCCCGGATGTCGTCACCGGTGAGGTTGTCGTCCTTGTCCTTGATGATGCCCTTGTCGCGTCCGTAGCGGTTGACGAGGCTCGTCAGGGCCGTGCGGAAGCCCTCCTCGTGCGTGCCGCCCTCGGTCGTGTTGATCGTGTTGGCGTAGGTGTGCACCGACTCGGAGTAGGCGCTGGTCCACTGCATGGCGATCTCGAGGCTGATGCCGCGCACCTCGTCGAGGCGCTGCTCGGCCTCGAAGTCGATGATCTCGGGGTGGATGAGCTCGACCTTCTTGGCCTTGTTGAGGAAGGCGACGTAGTCGTGCAGTCCGTTGGCGTAGCAGTAGGAGACCTGGCGGTGACCCTTGACGGGGTCGTCGGCGGGACCCATCTCGTCGCCGGTGATCTCGTCGCCCTCGTCGGTGACACCCTCACGCTCGTCGGCGAGGGTGATGCGCAGGCCCTTGTTGAGGAAGGCCATCTGCTGGAACCGACGGCGCAGGGTCTCGTAGTCGAACTCGACGGTCTCGAAGATCTCCGGGTCCGGGTAGAAGGTCTGGGTGGTGCCGGTGGTGTCGGTGGCCTCACCCTTGACGAGCTCGGTACGGGGCTTGCCGCCGTCACCGAAGCTCATGCGCCACACGTGGCCCTGGCGGCGGATCTCGGTGTCCACGCGCGTCGACAGGGCGTTGACGACGCTGATGCCCACGCCGTGCAGGCCGCCGGAGACGGCGTAGCCGCCACCGCCGAACTTGCCGCCGGCGTGCAGGATCGTCATGACGACCTCGACGGTGGGACGGTGCTCGGTAGGGTGCTCGTCGACGGGGATGCCGCGGCCGTTGTCGACGACCCTGAGGCCCCCGTCGGCCTGGATGGTGACCTCGATGTGGTCGCAGTAGCCTGCCAGGGCCTCGTCCACGGCATTGTCGACGACCTCGTAGACGAGGTGGTGCAGGCCGCGCTCACCGGTGGAGCCGATGTACATGCCGGGGCGCTTGCGCACCGCCTCCAGGCCCTCGAGGACGGTGATGTCGCTGGCGCCGTAGTCGGCGCTGCCCTGGCCCACGGAGTGGTTCTCGGTCGGCTCGGGGTTCGCTGCTGCGGTGGTCACAGGCTGGTCCTGGTCAGACACGTGTCAGGTGCTCCTCGTTCTGTGCGCCGGGTGGGACCCGATCCCTCAGACGGCCGATTCCGGGTCGGGGGCCGCCTCGTGTAGGTGGGTACGTGCGTGGTACCCAAGGCGCACCATGGGCATTTCCAGCGCGATTCTAGCGTGACCGCCCCTGCTCACCCCATCCGGCGGCCCCGCGCGCGGCGTGGGCAGTCTCACCCTCTCGAGCTGCCGGGCAACCCTCCCGCGTCAGCCGTAGGTGTCCCGGGGTCCGCGTCCACCGCGGGCCGCACCGAAACGGCCGTGCCCCCAGCGCGGCCCGGTAGGTCCCAGCACCCTGACCTCGACGGCGGGAACCTCGACCCGACGTCTGCCCCCGGGTCCGGGCCTGGCGGCCGTGATCCGCTCCAGCTCGGCGTCGACCTCCCGCTGGATCGAGGGCATGAGAAGCCTGAGCTGCTGGGCCCACGCCGTCGACGAGGCCTGCACGTCGAGCCGCCCGACCTCAAAGGCCACCACCCGGGTGTGCTCGGCCACCCTCTCACCGACGATCTGCGGCCAGGCGACGGCGAGCTGCGCCATGGCGAGCTTGCCCGCCCACCCGCGCTCAGCGAAGGCGTCCCCGAGCTCGCGTCCGCCCGGGCGCGGGTCGAAGCGCGTGGGTCCCGGCCGGTCGCGTCCGCGCGCAAGCCCCGGCCCGTGGTCCTCCTCGTCGCCCGCGCCCGCCTCACCGCCGGGCCGACGGCGTCGCGGCGCGTCCCATGCGGCCACCCCGTCCTCCCCGACCGCCTCGCGCGCCAGACGCTGACGCTCGTCGCCCGAGCCCCAGGCCCGGGCCTGGGCGCGGGCGACGACCTGCAGGGCCAGGGCGTCGTCCTCCTCCACGGGGCGGGCGGCCGCCGTCTCCGGGCGGTCCGGCTCCGCTGCGGGCACAGGCGCGCGAGCCACCTCAGGCCACCGCCGTGAGTGTGGAGCGCTCGACCCTGAAGCGCGCACCCTCGAGCTCGCTGGGAACGTCCTCGTCGACGGCCGCGGTCACCAGCGCCTGCTGCGCCCCCGCGACCACCCGTGTCAGGGCCCTACGGCGGCGCGCGTCCAGGGAGGCGAAGACGTCATCGAGGACGAGGACGGGCTCACCGTCCCCGCCGAAGGCGTCGACGTCGTGGCGCAGCATCTCGTAGGAGGCCAGCCTCAGGGCCAGGGCCATCGACCACTGCTCACCGTGGGAGGCGAAGCCCTTGGCGGGCAAGCCGCCGATGAACAGCGACAGGTCGTCGCGGTGGGCGCCCACGAGGTTGGCTCCCCTCTCGACCTCCCGCGGGCGCAGGTCCGCCATGACCGACACGAGGCGCGCGGTCGTGGCCTCGACGTCGCACAGCTGGGCCTGCTCGTCGAGCCAGTCCCCGCCCCGGCGCGGGTCGGGCTCCGTCGCCCCCTCGCGCAGGAGCAGGCTCGAGCGGTAGGCCACCTCGGCCTGCGACTGGGCCTCGCTGACGGCGGCGTAGCAGGAGGCGATCCAGGGACGCAGCCGGGCGAGGACGTCGACACGTGCGGCGATGAGGCGGGCGGCGGCCGTGGCGAGCTGGGTGTCCCACACCTCCAGGCTCGTCATCATCGAGGCGCTGCGCCCCCGGCTCGCCCGGGCGGCCTTGAGCAGGCTGGCGCGCTGGGTGAGGATCCGGTCGTGGTCGGCACGCACCCCGGCCAGTGCCGGCCGCAGGGTCACGGCAAGGTCGTCGAGGAGCCGACGGCGCACGCTGGGCTCCTCGCGCACGAGCGCCAGGTCCTCGGGAGCGAAGGTGACGGTGCGCAGCACGCCGAGGAGCTCGCGCGGGCGGGTCTGGCCCCGGTTGAGCCTGGCCCGGTTGGCCTTGCCGGAGATGATCTCCACCTCCAGGACGGTGGGGCGCTCGCCGTGCACGACCCGGGCCCGCACGACCGCGCCGCCGGGCTGGTCCCCACCCGGGGCGGCGCGGCGCACGAGCGCCGACTCGGCACCGACCCGGTGGCTGGAGAGCGTCGACAGGTAGCCGACGGCCTCCACGAGGTTGGTCTTGCCCTGGCCGTTGGGACCGACGAAGGTCGTCGTCCCGGGCTCGAGGGAGACGACGAGGTGCTCGTAGGAGCGGAAGTCGTCGAGCGCGAGGTCAGAGACGTACACGCCACCCTCAGGCGCCGAAGCGGATCGGCATGATGAGGTACCGGAAGGAGGGGTCGGGCTCACCGCCGATGGACTCCACGCCCGTGAGCACGGCCGGCTTGGAGGCGTGGGTGAAGGCGAGGGTGACGTAGGGCTGGGTGACGGCACCAAGCCCGTCGAGCAGGTAGCCCGGGTTGAAGGCCGTCGTGATGTCCTCGCCCTCAAGGTGGGCGACGAGCTGCTCGGAGGCCTGGGCGTCCTCGACGCTGCCGGCGTCCAGGGCGAGGTTGCCCTGGGTGAAGCTCATGTGGATCGGCGTCGAGCGGTCGGCCACGAGGCTCACGCGTCGCACGGCGCCCATGAGCTCCTCGCGGCCGACGGTGGCGTGGATCGTCGTCGTCTCCGGGAACAGGCGCAGCACCGGCGGGTAGTCGCCGTCGGTGAGCAGGCTCGTCGTGCGCCGCCCGCCCGCCTCGAAGCCGATGAGGTTGGAGGAGGTCGAGCCCGGCTCGCTCAGGGCCAGAGTGATGTCTCCGGTGGAGGTCAGCGACTTGGCGACGTCGGACAGGGTGCGGGCCTTGAGCAGGG
>CALEXZ010000135.1 GCA_937926195.1 uncultured Actinomyces sp. | reverse complement strand
ACGTGCAGGAGCACGCCGCCGAGCTCAACATGCTCGGCTACGACGTGAGCTGAGGCGCGCTGTTGAGCGCGAGAGTCGCTCACCGTCGACTGGCTCCACTCACGTTAGATTCGCCCTGTGGGCTGCGCATCGAGGACCGGCACGGCCGCTGTCGGGAGTCTCGGGAAAGGACTGTGATCGTGGGCAGGATCGTCGCCGGGCGCGTCATCGCGCTCCCCGACTCGTCCCGGCTGGCCGGGTTCTACGCGCAGAGCGCTCGGATCGTGAGCCTGTTCGAGACCTTCCCGGCCTGCGACGGACGCGTGGAGGGCAGCGCGGCGGAGACGTCCTTCAACTGGGAGGCCTTCGAGCGCAGGGAGGGTTACCGGCCTCCGCTGACCCACGCCGCCTGCACGATCAGCCACGTCAACGTCATCGAGGGCTTCGCCCGGGAAGAGGGAGCGCCGGACGATGTGCTTCTCGTCGCCGAGGACGATGCCAGGTTCGCCGACGGTGTCGATGAGGTCCTGGAGCAGATCGTGTCCACTGCCACGGATGTCGACATCATGGTCCTGGCTGACAGCTACGGGGATCTGGGACCCTTCAGGATGTTCAGTCCTCCCGGTCAGTTGTTCCAGCTCTCCGCCCTG
This sequence comes from uncultured Actinomyces sp., assembly GCA_937926195.1. Taxonomy (GTDB): domain Bacteria; phylum Actinomycetota; class Actinomycetes; order Actinomycetales; family Actinomycetaceae; genus Actinomyces. Next base: position 1,729 of record CALEXZ010000135.1, on the reverse strand, counting down.
TCCCCCCGCGCGCGCAGCATCTCGGGGACCACGTACCGCTTCGGTCCGCATATCGTCGGCGTCGTCTGGTCAACCGGCTTCTACCTCATTTCACGCAGAGCGGCCCAGCAGGTCACGCGCTTTGTCGCCTCCTGCGGTGGACCGCACTGGATCGCGGACTCGTACAACCTGTGGGTCGCGCCCGCTGGGCTCACGCTGCAGGCGGTGCAGCCGAGCCTGGCCACCTGGGACGGGGATTCGACCCTCGGCAACAGCCTGATGCTGGACTTCTATCTCAGGAAGCAGGAGTCCATCCTGCGTTCCCGAGCCACGTCGCCATGGATGGTCCCTCTGGTCCGGACGAGGATGCGTGCGGGACGGTACCGGCGGGTGCTGGCCGGGGTCCTTCACGCCACAGCCGCGGACCTCCGGGCCCGACGGCGACGCTAGTCAGTCCTTTTCCCACCCCTTACGTCTCTCAACCTGGAGCAGCTCCTGTGCGCATTGCCTTTCTCACTCCGTGGGATGTCGAGGACCCCTATGCCTGGTCGGGCATCGTCAAGCCGGCATTCGACTCGCTCAGCGTCCGCGCCGACGTCGTCGCGGTACGCGCCGCCCCTCACCACTGCCTGCTCGACCGGGCTCTCACCCGTCTTCACGGGGAGCTGAAGCTGGGGGGTTACCTCCCCTCCTTCGGCGTGTTCTCGGCCCGCGCCACGACCTTGGACGCCATCGAGAGCCTGAACCGGGTCAGGCCTGACACCATCCTGGCCTTCGGCTCCTCGGACGCCCTGTACGCCCGCACGATGCCGGCCCCCGTGGTCCAGCTGTGTGAGGCCACCTTCACGGCGCTGCTCGACTACTACCCGACGCACACGGGACTGTCCCGCCTGTCCAGGATCCAGGGACACCGTGTCGAGAGAGCGTCCGCGGCCGCCACATCCGGCTTCCTCGCGACGTCGCAGTGGGCCGCCGATCGGCTGGGCAAGGACTGTGCGGTCCCCGGCTCCAGGGTCCTCGTGGCGCCGCTCGGCCCCGGTATCGACGCCTCGTAGCTCCCACCGGCACCCGAGGGCGACGACGCGGCTGAGGCCGGCGGGCCACGGGTCCTCGCCGTCGCCCGGAACTGGGAGCGCAAGGACGGGGACAGGGTCCTGCGCGTCGCCCACCGCCTGCGCGAGCTGGTGCCCACCACGAGGCTCACCGTCGTGGGACGCGAGCTCGACACCGATGGCTGGATCACGTCCCACGCCAGGCTCTCGCGTGAGGACCTCGCCCGCGCCTACCAGAGCCACGACCTCCTCTTCGAGTTCACACGGGCGAACACCGGTGGCGTGGTGCTGGCCGACGCCGCAAGCACCTCGCTGCCGGTTGTCGCCAACGCGACCGGGGCCGTGCCGTCGCTCGTGCACGACGGCGTCACCGGGCTCCTGGTCGCCCCCGAGGCGAGCGACACGCAGGTGGCGCAGAAGGTCGCTGACCTGCTCGGTTCCGGCAGGCTCGCCGAGATGCGACGCCAGAGCCGCAGCCTCTACGAGAGCGCATACAACTGGGGGACGTGGGCCGATGACGCGCTCGCGTTCCTCGAGCGCCATCAGCGCTAGCCCACGGCTGCAGATACGCCGTCAAGGGCACGCAGGAGCCCTCCCGTCGTCGCCCTCCGGGTGACACCACCTGGTGGCGTCACTTGTCCCGCAGGCTCTTGCGGCTGGGAACGGGCTCGTCGAAGGGGATCGAGGAGATCGTCGGA
>CALEXZ010000134.1 GCA_937926195.1 uncultured Actinomyces sp. | reverse complement strand
CGCAGGCCGCGAGCTCCTCCAGGCTGTAGCGCACCGCGGTGGCGTTGCGGCGCCGTAGCGCCGAGCGCTGCGATGGGCTCAGGGCCTCCTCCACCGCGGTGCCTGCCGTTCCAGGCGCGGCCCCCTGGTGCGTGTCCTGCTCGGCGGCCCACTCGCGCACGGCGCGGGCACCTGCCTCAGGGTCGATGCGTCGTCGTGCTGCCATGCGCCGAGCGTAGCGGGCCGACTTGGGACCGCCTGCGTCCCGGCGCACACGCACTGAGGCCCGGGCGCAGGGCCCGGGCCTCAGCATGAGCGGGTGCTACAGGTCAGCTCCCCCGCCGGTGCTCCCAGCGGCGCTCTCACCGCCACCGTCGCCGTCGCTCGCGCCACCCGATCCCGCACGACGACGCGCCAGGAGCAGGCCACCTGCGACGAGGAGACCGAGGGCGACGACACCGATGCCGATGGACACACCGGTGGAGGCCAGGGGGTTCTTCTTGGCCGGGCTGGTCGGGCCGACGGCCTCGACGGAGCCTGCGCCCTGCGAGGCGCTGGCCGTGGGCTGCCCCGGTTCCTGACCGGGCTTGGCCGGGGCGCCCGTGGAGACGAGGTAGGTGTAGTCGAGCTCGCGCTCCGCCCCACTGGCGTCCAGGACGTAGAAGGTGAAGCGGGCGCAGGTGCGGTCCTCGCCGTCGAAGGCACAGGCCTCGGTGGCCGCCCCCTCGGGCACGGTGAAGACGAGGGAGGCCCGCCCGGACTCCGGCAGAGCGGGGGACACCGTCGTGTCGACCCTGGAGGTGGCGACGACGCGGGTGGAGCCGTCAGCCATGGCGACACGGGCCTCGACCGAGGCGGCGGCGTCGCGCACCCCCTGCTCGGAGGTGGCGGAGAAGGTGAGGCCGGTCAGGCGCACGGTCGCGGTACCGGTGGCGGCGTCGAGGCTTCCGGCCACACCGATCTGGCGCTTGGTCAGCGGGGCAGTCGTGTTCTCCAGGCCCGCGAGGTAGGCGCCGGTGACCGTGCGGTCGAGGATCCCCGTGTTGACGAGGGTGGACTCACCCAGGACGGTGAAGTTGTCGCCGCCTCTGAGCAGGAAGGAGTTCGAGGCGATGACGACGCTGGCCTCGTCGGCCAGGCGCTTGCCGTCGATGTAGACGGCGTTGATGACCTGCGCCTGCGCCTGGGCGATGGCATCGGCCAGGGAGGCGGCGGGCACGCCCTTGTTCTTGATCTGGTCCCAGTAGTCCTCAAGGGCGTCAGCGGCCTCCTGGTTGATGTAGACCTCGACGTTGCTGGACACACCGAGCATGAGGGTCGAGCGCGACGTCGTCGGCTGCCACTGCTGCGCGAGAAGGGTGCGGACCTGGGCACCGGTGTAGGTGGCGTAGCCGATCTCGTTGCCGAAGGGCTGGACCGTGTAGGCCTCGCCCACCGTGAGCGGACCCATCTGGTAGTCGGAGTGTACGCCACCGGCGTTCATGAGGCCGATGTAGTGGTCCCCGGAGACCTGGATGTCGTGGGTGACCCAGTGCTGGAAGGAGTCGGCGATGACATTGGAGCCGGTGGACTCGGTGCCGCGGTTGGCCCCGTAGTCGGTGCCGTTGTTGGTGCCGCGCAGGTAGCCGGTGGCGAGGTCGGTCAGGACCGCGGCGCCGGCTGCGTCGGAGTCGATCTTGGCCTGGTTGACGATGGCGCCGACCTGTGCGGCGAGCGGGGAGGAGGCGACGTCGCAGCCGGAGGTGGCGAGGTCGATGTTGCGGGCGGTGGAGGCGGTGACGTCGTAGCTGCCGTCGGCCTTCTCGGTGACGGTCAGGCGGATCTCGCCCAGGAGCAGCCCGTAGTGGTCGGGCTGGACGACGGCGACGGGGCTGCCGTCCGTCGAGGGCACGACGGCCGCGTAGGGCACGTAGGTGTGCCCCGCGACGACAGCGTCGACGTCGCCGTTGAACTGGCTGCCGAAGATGGCGGCGTCCTCGTGGGCGAGGGCGACGACGACGTCGGCCGCACCGGACTTCTTGAGCGCGGTGGCGCGGGCGTTGGCGACGGCGGTCGCGGAGGAAGGGTCGATCTTGAGCCCCACGAGGCCGGAGGCGGCGGTGAGCGAGGGCAGCTCGTCCGTGACGACGCCGACGAAGGCGACCTTGATGCCGTGGACCTCGGTGATCCACACGCCGTCACCGTCGCCCTCGGCGGTGAGGGCGTCGTTACCGGTGACGTTGGCGGCCAGGATCGGGGCGTCGAAGGAGGGGATGAGGTCGTTGGCGAGGTCGTCGATGCCCTGGTCGAACTCGTGGTTGCCGGCGCTGGTGACGTCCAGGCCCATGGCGTTGAGGACGTCGATGGTCGGGTCATCGTCGAGGATCGAGGAGATGTAGGCGGATCCACCGACGTTGTCGCCGTTGGAGACGAAGAGCGTGCTGGGGTCGGCGGCGCGGGCGGCCTCGACCACGCAGGCGATCGTGGCGGCGCCGGGCTCGTCCTTGGTGGTCTCGATGTGACCGTGCAGGTCGGTGATCCCGAGGATGTTGATGGTGGTGGTGTCGCCCTCGGCGGCGACGGCGGGGACGGCGGAGACAGGAGACAGCGCGGCGACAGTCAGAGCCGCGAGCGCCGCGGCGCCTCTTAAGAAGGTGGGGATGCGCATAGTGTCCTCAGTCGATGGCGGCACGGGGATGTGCCCAACCATACGCAAACCCTCTGATGTCGGTAGGGGGAGGACTCCGCCTGCGGCGATCTTCTCGCCGTACGGACGCCGTCCGACCGACCTTCGTCGGCAGCGCCACGTCGTCGGACGACTGACCTCGCCTGGTGCCCGGCGGCGTCGGCCGGAGGCGGCCCGGGCGCAGGAGCGGCCCGGCGGCCCGGCGGCCCGGCGAGCAGCCACCGCCCCGGCCCGGCCCGGCCAAGGAGGCGGCCCGCCCTCGGACGCAGGACGGCGCCCCGCCGGGTGGCGGGGCGCCGTGCCTGAACGGAAGCGGCTCAGACGATGCCGTGCTGGATCATCGCGTCGGCGACCTTGGTGAAGCCCGCCGCGTTGGCGCCCAGGACGTAGTCGCCCGGACGGCCGTAGGTCTCGGCGGCCTCGACGCAGGAGTCGTGGATGTCGGCCATGATGCCGGTGAGCCTGGCCTCGACCTTCTCAAAGCTCCAGCGGGTGCGGCCGGAGTTCTGGCTCATCTCCAGCGCGGAGGTGGCCACACCGCCGGCGTTGGAGGCCTTGCCGGGCGCGTAGAGGATCCCGGCGGCCTGGAAGGCCTCGATGGCCTCCGGCGTGCTGGGCATGTTGGCGCCCTCGGCGACGACGCCGACGCCGTTGCGCAGCAGGGTGGCGGCGTGGTCGCCGTCGAGCTCGTTCTGCGTGGCGCAGGGCAGGGCGACGTCCACCGGCACGTCCCAGGGGCGGCCCTCGGTGACGAGGCGGGCGCCGGGCCTGCGGGCGACGTAGTCGGCGACGCGTCCGCGCTCGACCTCCTTGACCTGCTTGAGCAGCTCGAGGTCGACACCCTTCTCGTCGACGACGTAGCCGGAGGAGTCGGAGAAGGTGATCGGGGTGGCACCCAGCTGCTGGAGCTTCTCGATGGCGTAGATCGCCACGTTGCCGGCGCCGGAGACCGAGACCTTCTTGCCCTCGAGGCTGTCGCCCTTGGTGGCGAGCATCGACTGGGCGAACAGGACGGTGCCGTAGCCGGTGGCCTCGGTGCGGGCGAGCGAGCCGCCCCAGGCGACGGGCTTGCCGGTGAGCACCCCGGCGTCGTAGCGGTTGGTCAGGCGCTTGTACTGGCCGAACATGTAGCCGATCTCGCGACCGCCCACGCCGATGTCCCCGGCGGGCACGTCGGTGTCCGGGCCGATGTGGCGGGCCAGCTCGGTCATGAAGGACTGGCAGAAGCGCATGACCTCGGCGTCGGAGCGGCCGTGGGGGTCGAAGTCCGACCCGCCCTTGCCGCCGCCGATGCCCTGGTCGGTGAGAGCGTTCTTGAAGATCTGCTCGAAGCCGAGGAACTTGATGATGCCGGCGTTGACGCTGGGGTGGAAGCGCAGGCCGCCCTTGTAGGGGCCCAGGGCGGAGTTGAACTCGACGCGGAAGCCCCGGTTGACGTGCACCTGGCCCTTGTCGTCGGTCCAGGGGACACGGAACATGATGAGGCGCTCGGGCTCGACGATGCGCTCGAGGAGCGCGTTGTCGGCGTAGTCGGGGCGCTTGGCGATGACGGGGTCGAGGGACTCGAGGACCTCGCGGACGGCCTGGTGGAACTCGGACTCACCACGGTTGCGAGCGACGACCTGCTCGTAGACCTTTTGGACGCTCTCCTGCATGCGGGACTCCATTCATCGAATCGTGTACGGCTGCCGGGACGGTGTCCTGGCTGCATGCAGAAGGCTCCCACCCGGTCGGAAACTGGGAAGAAACAACCTTCCTCCCGCTCCCCCTCCCCCAACTCCTCGGTTTGCGCGCGAGCGTACGGTGTTTTGCCGTACTTTCGAGCGCAAACCGAGGAGTTGGGGCGCGGTTGGCGAGGGCGTGCGCACCGCGGAGGCGGACGCCGGGGCAGACGCGCCGTCGGGTGTGGGATGCGACTCAGGCCTGTGCGGGAGCGGGCAGCTCACAGTGGGTGACGACGACGGACCAGCCGTGCACCGTCAGCGCACCGCTGAGCTCCTCGCCCTCGCCCTCCGGCCAGATGTTGCACTCCGGCTCCGCCCCGGCAAAGGCACCCGGGACAGGGGCGTGCTGCTCAGAGCGAGAGGTAGTAGTCGTCGTCAACCGGCTCCAGCCACTCGTTGGCGGTGTCTTCACCGGGCAGCGCAAGGGCGATGTGACTGAACCAGGAGTCGGCGGTGGCACCGTGCCAGTGCTTGACTCCGGCGGACGCGTAGACCACCGAGCCCGGGGTCAGGCGTACCGGGTCGTGCCCGGCCTCCTGGTACCAGCCGGATCCGGCGGTGCACAGGAGGACCTGCCCTCCCCCGCTCGTGGCGTGGTGGATATGCCAGTTGTTGCGACAGCCGGGCGCGAAGGTGACGTTGTGGACGCCGACGGCGCAGTCGGGGTCGGTGACAAGGGTCCTCAGGAAGCTCTCGCCGCTGAAGAACTGGGCGTAGGCGGTGTTCGGCTCGCCCTTGCCGAAGACGTTGGCGGCGTCGAATGCCGCTGCGTCCGGGGTGCTGGTACTCATGTCGGTCCCTCCCGCGCGGCCTCGTCGCCGCGCTCCCCCACCAGGATAAACACCCCCAACTCCTCGGTTTGCGTCCGAAAGTACGGCAAAACACCGTACGTTCGAGCGCAAACCGAGGAGTTGGGCGCGACTCAGGCCTGTGCGGGAGCGGGCAGCTCACAGTGGGCGACGACGACGGACCAGCCGTGCACCGTCAACGCACCACTGAGCTCCTCGCCCTCACCCTCCGGCCAGATGTTGCACTCCGGCTCCGCCCAGGCGGCCGTGTCCACCAGCCGCCGCCACACGAGCCCCGGCCCCGTCTCGGGCAGGGTGAACTCCAACGGGTCGTCGTCCATGTTGATCATGACGGCGAAGCGGTCGTCGGGAGCCACGATGTGCAGGTTGACGGCGCGGTCGCCCTCCTGGGGCGAGGACTGGCCGTCGGGGCCGCGGAAGAGGTAGGAGACGTCGTCGCCTCCGGGCTCGATGCCGCCCCACCGGGCCTGCTGGAGCGCCGGGTGGCGCTGACGCAGCCTCATGAGCGAGGTCGCGAAGCGGAACAGCGGGTTGACGGTAGCCGAGGGGGCGTCGAACTCACCGAGGTTGTCGTGGTACGCCCACTCCTCGCCCTCGACCACGGGCACGCCCTGGGGGCGGCTCGTGGGGATCATCGCGTAGTTGTTGCGCATGGCGACCGAGTGCAGCGCCCAGGGGTTGTTGTTGCCGTTCTGGGTGCGGCCCATCTCGTCGCCGGCCACGACCATGGGCACGCCCCGCGAGAACATGAGCACCGCCCACAGGTTGCGCAGCCGCTGGCGGCGCAGCACCTGGCTGCCACCGGAGTCCCAGGAGAGGTTGTCGTCGCTGCCGCCGTCGGAGGGACCGAAGGGCCAGGGCTGGTCGTTGTTCTTCGTCTGGTAGGACACGAGGTCCGCCAGGTTGAACCCGTCGTGGGCGACGATGAAGTTGATCGAGCGCTGCGGACCGTCGTTGTCCTGGAAGTGGTGGTAGTCGCCGTTGACGACGTCGATGAACCAGGAGGTGTTGCCGTCACCCTTGGTGAAGCGCCGCACGGCGTCCCGGTAGCGGCCGTTCCACTCGCCCCAGCCGCGCGGGAAGTTGCCGACCTCGTAGCCCCACAGGTCCCAGGCCTCGGCGATGACCTCGATCTCGCGCTCGCGGGCGAGGGCCGCGATGGCCACGAGCAGCGGGTGGTCGGTGAAGAAGCGCTTGAGGTTGCCCCAGTCGTCGGGGGCCGCCTCCTTGGGCAGGCGCCCCAGGACCGTGGCCAGGTCGAAGCGGAAGCCGTCGACCCCCATCTGGTCGCACCAGTAGCGCAGGGAGTCCAGGACCAGCGTGCGCGCCATCTCGGAGGAGTAGTTGAGCTGGTTGGAGGTGCCGGTGGCGCCGTCGACGAGGATCTTGTCGACGGTCATCTGGTAGTACTCGGCGGTCGCGAGCCCGCCGAGGCTGGTGAAGCCGGTGGTGGCGACGTCGCCGTTCCAGTTGCCGCCCTCGGCGGTGTGGTTGTAGACGACGTCGAGGTAGACCTTCAGGCCGGCGGCGTGGAAGGCGTCGACCATCTCCCGGAACTCGCGGGTGGGTCCGCCCCAGGACTTGTCGGCGGAGTAGCGGCGCGAGGGGGCGAAGAAGGCGAGGGTCATGTAGCCCCAGGAGTTGGTGGCGCCGTCCCGCCCCGTCTCCGAGGCGTTGGTCTCGTGCACGGGCAGGAGCTCGAGGGTGGTGACGCCCGCGGCCTTAAGGTAGGGGGCGAGCATGCCCGCGCCCTTGTAGGTGCCTTGGTACTCGGTGGGGATGTCGGGCACGCCCTCGAAGCCGACCTCCCCGGAGAGCAGGTCGGTCAGGCGGGCCGCGGAGGGGTGGCCGGTGAGCTGGTCGACCCCGGCCTCGTAGATGATGGTCTTCTCGGCGCTCAGGCCGGGCCGGGCGGGGCGCCCGTCACGTCCGGGTCCTCCGTTGGCCACGTCGTCCTGGTCGGCGACGACGACGCCCTTGGGGGCGTAGCGGCCGGTGTCGATGAGGCGGCGGGGCACGCCGTCGACGTCGTCGCCGCCGGTGCCGAAGATGCCGCCGTCGATCCCGAGGTCGGCGAGGCGGTCGGTGAACAGGGTGTGGGAGACCTCTCGCGCATAGGGGTCGAAGAGGAGCTTGTTGGGGTTGAAGCGGTTGCCGTCCTCGTCGAGGTCAGAGAGGAACCCGGCGTCGGAGCCGGGCTCCCAGGCCTCGTCGTAGACCCAGTTCGGGCCCCAGGCGCGCAGCCCGATGAGGGCTCCGGGGCCGAGGCCCGCCAGGCGGGCCCTCCACACGCCGTCCGCCCCGCGGGCGGCGGGGAAGGCGGCCTCGGCGTCGGCCCCGAGCTCGCTCGGGTAGACCTCGACCTGGAGGCGGGTGGCGGCGGGGGCGTTGACGGCAACGGTGACGGAGCCGTCCTCAGTGAGGTGGGTACCCAGGGGCCAGGTGGCGTCGGCCCAGGTGTGCTGATCGAGCGCGGTCGCTTGAGTCATACGGGAATCGTCCCACGTACGGGCGCTGCGCGGGCGGCGAGTCGGTGTGGATGAAGGTCACGTGTGGACGGTGAGCACTCCCCGGCGCACGAGAGCGGAGACGGCACCGGTAACCATCTGGTGGGAGTCGGGGTGCTCCCCCAGGGCGGCGACGACGGCGTCGTGCAGCTGCGCGAGGGTGCGCGGGGCATCGCAGGCGGCCCAGGCGGCGGCCCCCGCGCCGCCGAGGGTGACGGGGCTGCGTCCGTAGAGCAGGACGACGTTGCCCTCGCAGGCGACGGCGTCGTCCCAGGGGGCGCGGACCAGGCGGGCCGTGTCGCCGATGACGGGGGTGCCCGGGATGAGGCGGGTGAGCGGGACCTCCTCCTCGCCCACCGCCCGGGGGCGGGCGGGGCCGGGCAGGTGCTGCCAGGCGGGCGCCTCGGCCTCGGGGCCGACGGCGAGGGAGGCGAGCAGCTCGGAGCACTGCGCCTGGTCGCTGAAGCTCAGGCGCCAGGGTCCGCCGGCCAGGGTGAGGGCCTGGGCGAGGGTGCGCAGGGGGTGCTCCAGGCGGAAGAGGGAGGAGGTCTGGGCGATGGTCTCCATGAGGGCCTGCGCCAGGTCGATGGGCTCGAGCACGTTGCCGTCCTCGACGCGGCGGGCGAGGACGAGGGCCGCTAGCTGCGGGGTGGGGTCGCCCACGCCCCACGGGGTGAGGCCGAGGTCGGCGGGGGCGTGGTCGGCCTTGCCCGGGTAGGTCGCGCCCGGGTCAGTCGTCTGCGCGGCCTCGTCCGAGACGACCGGGACGACCGACAGGGGCTTGGGGTAGGGCAGGACGACGAGGGTGGCCGGGTCGACGGCGAGGGTCTCGTCCGTGAGGTAGCGCCAGCCCGCGGCCAGGCGCGTGCAGAAGGTCGTCTTGCCGGTGCCCGAGGCGGCGACGACGCCGACGACCCGCGCCCCTTGCGACGCCGGCACGGCCTCGGGGGCGGCTGCTCCACAGGGAGCCAGCGCAGCGGCGTGCAGGAGCAGCAGGCTGCCGCTGGCCAGGGCGATGGCGACGCCGGTCAGGTGCTGGGAGACACGGTAGGTCGGGTCCGCATCGAGGTCGGTCAGCCGCAGGTCGTGCTCGCCCAGGGGGCCGGGATGATCGGGCGGCAGGAGCCGGACGGTGACCTCGGGGGCACACCCCGCACCGCCTGTGTGGTCCGCACCACATGGGGAAGGTTCACCGTCCCCGACTGCCCCGCTGTCGGTACCGACGGCGGGCTCGGCGCACGGACGCCAGAGGTGGGCGAGGCGCCCGGCCAGGGCGGGC
>CALEXZ010000133.1 GCA_937926195.1 uncultured Actinomyces sp. | reverse complement strand
TGGGTGGACCACGTGCTGGTGGTTGGATCACCTGCGTGTGGGTGGATCACCGTGTGGACGCCCCTGGGTGATCCGTCGGCACACAGGTTGTCCACCTGCGCGTAGGTGATCCACCCTGGTACTTGTGTTGTCCGTCTGTGCGTAGGTGACCCACCCTGGTAGTTGTGTTGTCCGTCTGTGCGTAGGTGATCCACCTGCGGGCAGGTGGTCCGTCCTGGTGCTCGCGTTGTCCGCCTGCGTTCGGGTGGTCCGTCCGACGGCGCACGGGCCAGACGGCGAGGGCTAGCGCAACGCGGCGACGGGCTCGGCGTCGGCGGGCAGGGCGGCGCGCAGCGCGGCGATCTCCTCGCGCAGGGCCCGGATCTCCGCGAGCACGGCGTCCTCGTCACGCGGGCTCGTGCCGGTGGACGCCCGCGTGAGGTCAGCCGTGGACAGGTCCGCGCCGTCCGACGCCGCGGTCTGTCTTGAGGCCTCCTCGTCGTCCGCAGGTGCATCCGCGTGCCCCAGGCTGCTCATCGTGTCGACGATGACCGCGACGAACAGGTTGAGCATGGTGAAGGCCGACACCAGGATGAAGGGCACGAAGAAGGCCCACGCCCACGGGGCCGAGGCCATGACCGGACGGACGATGCCCATGGACCAGCTCTCCAGCGTCATGATCTGGAACAGCGTGTACAGCGACTTGCCCAGGGAACCGAACCAGTCGGGGAAGGCCTTCCCGAACATCACCGTGGACATGACGGCGCTCACGTAGAAGATGATCGACATGAGCATGGCGATCGCGCTGATGCCCGGCATCGACATGAGCAGGGACTCCACGACGCGCCGCAGGCTCGGCATGAACTTGATGACTCGCAGCAGCCGCAGCACGCGCAGGGTCCGCAGCACCGACAGCGGTCCGGCCCCGGGCACGAGCGCGATCGCCACGACGACGAAGTCGAAGACGTTCCACCCGCGCGTGAAGAACCGCAGCGGCCCCAGGGCCACCAGCTTGAGGAGGATCTCCACGACGAAGACCGCCAGGGCGACGTGGTCGATCGCTGCGAGCACGTCGTGCGCGGTGGTCTCGTGCGCCACGGCCGTCTCCACGCCGATGGTCACCGAATTGATGAGGATCACCGCCATGACCACGTTCTGGATCCTCGACGAGTGGACCCACGTGTCCAGACGCTGACGCCACGTTGACGCCGACCTGCTCACAAGTACCTCCGTTGCGGGTGCTGCGGCGCGGGGCGCGCCGACACCGGGCGAGAGTAGCGGCTCCGGGCGCTGTCTCCGGATGGTGACTTCTCCACGGGCAGGCGTACGCCGCTGCACGGGGAGAGGGAAGCCGCCCGGCCGGCGCGCCCTCGGCGACCCGGAACCGCCCGACTCCGAGCCCCGCCCCTACTCCTGGCTCCAGGCCTCCCACAGGCTCGCGTACTCGCCGCCCAGCGCCACGAGCTCGTCGTGCGTGCCGAGCTCGACCACGCGCCCGTCCATGACGACGGCGACCCGGTCCGCGTCCTGCGCCGTGTACAGGCGGTGCGCGATCTCGATGACCGTGCGCCCGGCCAGGGCCGTCGACAGGGTCCGCTCCAGCGTGCGCGCCGCGCGCGGGTCGAGCAGGCTCGTGGCCTCGTCGAGGATGAGGGTGTGCGGGTCCAGCAGGACCAGGCGCGCCAGCGCCACCTCCTGTGCCTGCGCGGGCGTGAGCGTCAGGTGCCCGGAGCCAACCATCGTGTCCATGCCGTCCTCCAGGGCGTCCACCCAGGAGGACGCCCCGATCGCCTCAAGCGCGCGGCGGATCGTGGTGTCGTCGGCCTCAGGGCGCCCCAGGCGGATGTTGTCGGCGATGGTGCCGACGAAGACGTGCTGCTCCTGGGTGACGAGCGCGACGTGGCGGCGCAGCTCCTCCTCCGGCAGGTCCGTCAGCGCCACCCCGCCCACGGTCACCGAGCCGGAGGTGGGCGGGTGGATGCCCGCGAGCATCCGCCCCAGCGTCGACTTGCCCGAACCGGAGGGGCCGACGACGGCCAGCCGTTCCCCGGCCCGCAGCTCCAGGCTCACCCCGTGCAGCACCTCGACGCCCTCGCGGTAGGAGAAGCGCACGTCGCGCAGCACCAGACGGGTGTCCTCGGGCACCTGCCCGGTGGGGGTGCGGTCCGCCTCGACCTCCTCGACGCCGAGGATGCGTGAGAGGGAGGCCTGGCTGACCTGGACCTGGTCGATCCAGAACGTCAGCTGGCCGATGGTCTTGCGCAGCTCCATCGCGTACAGGGCGACCGTCGTGATCGCCCCGAGCGACGCCATGCCGTGCCCGGCGAGGAACCCGCCCCACAGGAGGATGACGACGACGGGCGCCCGCCAGGCGACGTCGAGGACGAGGAGCAGCCGCACCCGCAGGAGCGCGGTGTACTTCTCCAGGCTCCACGCCTCGGTGACGTGGGTGAGGACCACCTGCTCGCGGCGGGCGCCGATGCCCAGCGCGTCGACCGTCTGCGCGTGCTCGACGGTCTCGGAGATGGCGCCGTTGAGGCGCGCGAAGGCGGAGGACGCGGCCCGGTAGGCGGGCACGGAGATCGGCAGGTACCAGCTCATCATGAGGTAGACGGGCGGTGCGACGACGAGCAGCCCCAGCGCCAGCAGAGGGTCACTCAGGGCGGCGGCCACGATCGTGAAGACGATCGTCACCGTGCAGACCATGATCTGGGGGATGCCGACGCGCACGAGGAACTCGATGCGCGAGACGTCGTTGGTGGTGCGCCCCACGAGGTCCCCGGTGCCCGCGGACTCGACGGCGCTCAGCGGCAGGTGGACGACGCGCTCCATCATCCGCTCGCGCAGGTCCGCGAAGACGGACTCGCCGAGGGTGCGCGCGTGCATCTGCGCGTAACGGTTGATGACCGCGCCGATGATCGTCACGAGGATGATCGTGAGCACGATCTTGTCGACGTAGTCGACGGTGGCGGTGCCCGCCGAGACGCGGGTGACGAGCCGTCCCAGCAGCTGCGGGGCGACGAGCGTGGCGCCCACGGCCGTGATCTGTAGCAGCAGGACCATCCAGAAGCGGGCGCGGTAGGAGGCCATGATGCCCAGGGTCTTGCGCATCGCGACCTTGCCGGGTGCCAGGGGCAGGGCCATCAGCGTCCCACCTCCTCGGTGTCCGGACGGGTGGGGGCGTGGGTTCCCAGGCGGGCGGGGCCCTCGGTACCCGGACGGGCGGGGCCCTCGGTATCCGGCTCGCCTGCGGCGCGGGCGACGACGGCCCGGTAGGCGAGCGCGTGCTCCTCGCCCGTGCGGGCCCGGGCAAGTAGGTCCCGGTGGGTGGAGCGCACGCGCTCGCGGCCCTCGGCGTCGAGCAGGACCACCTCGTCACAGGCCTCGAGGACGAGCGGGGACTCGGTGACGACGACGGTGGTGCGCCCGCGCCGGGCCTCGTGGACACGGCGCGCCACGCGCGACTCGGTGTGCGAGTCCAGGGCGCTGGTCGGCTCGATGAGCACGAGGGCGGGCGTCTCGGTGAGCAGCGCCCGGGCGAGCGCGACGCGCTGACGCTGCCCGCCGGACAGGGACCGTCCCTTCTCGGTGACCATCCCCGCCAGACCGTGCTCGAGGGAGGACAGGACGTCGTGGGCGTCGGCGACCTCCAGGGCGGCGAGGAGCCTCTCGTCGCCGTCGGCTCGCACGATGGTGGGGCGCACGTCCTGCTCCAGGGCGGATCCGGCCCGGTCGTCCTCCGCGGCGACGAGGGCCGCGACGTCGACCGGCTCCGGCACCCGGCCGCCGCGCACGTCCAGGGCCTCGCGCAGCGTGCCGGTGAACAGCTGGGCGGTGGCGCCGCTGACGACGACACTGGCGCGCACGTCCGCCAGGGGCATCTGCGTCAGCGGCCGGCCGGCGAGCGTGACGGCGGGGGCGTCGTCGTGAAACCGCCCGAGGCGGGTGGCGACGGTGGCCGACACGTCGGGGTCGGAGCACACGAGCGCGGTCATGTGCCCCGGCTCGATGCGCACGCCCGAGGCGTGGTCCTCCAGGGTGCCCGTGACGGTCGTGCCGCGTGCCGGGTCGAGGCTCAGGCGCTCGTCGACGCTCCCGGCGGTGGGGGACACGTGCAGGAGGCGCTGCAGGCGGCGGGCGCCGACGCGGGCGCGCGTGAACTCCTGCACGGTGTAGGAGAACTCCATGAGGGGCCAGGACAGGTAGGCGGTGTAGCCGTAGAAGGTCACGAGATTCCCGGCGGTGATCTCCCCGCTGAGCGCCATGCGGGCTGCGGCCCACACGACGACGGCGACGAACAGCCCGGGAAGCAGCACCTGCAGGCTCATGAGGACGGACTGCGTGCCGGCGACCGACACGCCTCGTCGCCGCAGCTCCTGGGAGGCGTCGCGGTAGCGCCTGGCGAAGACGTCCTCGCCGCCGATGCCGCGCAGGATCCGCAGGCCCGCGACCGTGTCCGTCGTGATGGTCGTCACCTGCGACTGGGCCTCTCGCTGGTAGGCCTGACGCCGCTGCAGGGGCTTGATGACGAGCGCGACAATCCAGGCGACCAGCGGCATGCCGATGAGGGCGATGAGCCCCAGGCGCACGGAGGTGTCGAGCATGAGGACGGCGACGACGAGGAAGGAGACGGCGGCGCCGATGAGACCGGGCAGGTGCTGGACGAGGTTCGCCATGTGCTCGGCGTCGGAGGCGACGATGGCTGCGATCTCTCCGGTGGAGGTCTGGCGGCCCAGGTCGGCTCCGGTGGTGGAGACCTGGCGCGCGACGAGCCGGTCGACGTCGAAGCTCACCCGCATCCAGGCGAGGTCCCGGAAGTAGGAGCCGCCTGTGTCCCCGAGGGCGTAGACGCAGAACAGGACGAGCAGCACCAGGCTGATGGTCCACAGCCGCGCGCTGAGGCCGTTGTCGATGCCGGAGTCGAGGGCGGCGCCGAGGAAGCCGGGCACGACGGCCTGGATGACGTTCGACGTCGTGGCCGCCAGGGTCGCCACGACAACGGGTGCGAGGGCCCGTGCGACGAGCCAGCGCAGGAGGGCGCCTGAGCTGTGGGCGGGGGGCTGGGGCAAGGGGGCGTCGGGCACCGGGATCCAGCGCCCGCCGGTGCGGGCGGAGGCGGTGGCGGCCCGGTCGGGGTCCTGTCTGGGGGTCGGCATGATGCGGGTCAGGCTATCGACGGCGGTGGGGGCCGGGCAGGGCCGTGGGTGTGGGATTGGACGCCGTCGCTTGTCGGTCTGGTTACTATCGGGAGTGTGTCCGACCTGATGTCGTGACACTCCCGTACCGGAAGGCTTCTGACGTGGGTACCGAACAACTTCAGGCGGCCCGTGTCGCGTCCCCCGCGGTCGCGGCGACGACGACCGACCACCACCTCCAGGCGGCGATCGCCGCTGAGCGCCCCGACCTGCGCGCCGCGCTCGCGGCCAACCCGGCGCTCTACCCCGAGCTGCGGGAGTGGCTCGCCGAGGTGACCCGGAGGACCGCGGCCGAGGCCGCCGGGCACCCGGGGACGGGGGCTCCGGACTGCACAGCCGCGCAGGTCGTTGAGGCTGCCGGTGACGATGCCGGGGCCGCTGGGACCGATGCCGAGGCCGCCGGAGCCGCGGCGGGTGGGCAGCAGGCGGAGCCGGACGGGAGCGCGCCCGGGGCGCAGGCCCCCGGCGTACGGACCGCTGAGACCACCTTCCTGCCGGTGAGCGCCCCGATGACTCCCGACGGCGTCGCGGGCGCCGACCACAGCTGGGACGGGCGGGGCGTCTCACCGCAGCCCGTGTCTGAGGCGCCGACCCAGGTGGTGGCGCCCACTCGGGTGGCTGCCGTCCAGCAGGTCCCGTCCGGGGCACTGCCTCCTGTCCAGCCTGCCGCCGTCCAGCAGGCCCCGTCTCGGGCTCTTCCTCCTGTCCAGCCTGCCGCCTCCCCGGCCGAGGGCAAGCCCAGACGACGTCGTCTGTGGCTCATCCTCCTCATCTGCCTGATCGTCCTCGCCCTCGTGGGCGCCGCCGTCTTCCTCCTGCGCCGGGGCGACCACCCCACCACCGCGGCCCCGAGCGTGCCCGCCGGGCCCTCGGTCGCGGCCTCGGCTACCGCCACGGCCTCGGTCACGGCTCCTGCACCGCCCACGGCGAGCGCCACCCAGGTGACCCGCTGCCCCAACGAGCCCTCCTACGAGGTCCTGGCCGTGCGCGACCGCGGCGGCAGCCTCGAGGTGGACGTGCGCATAACCCCCTCCTGCAAGGACGGGGACGTCCTGTCCGGCGCCTCCAACCTCGTCACCCTCTCCGGCCCCCTCAAGGGCGCGAGCCTGAGCTCGTCCACCCGCGTGGTCGCCGCCGTCGCCGTCTTCGACCTGAGCCGGGCGCCCGTCGCCGTCCCCGCCTCCGGCACGGGCGTCACCTTCGTCTTCGAGCCGTCCTTCAGCTACGTCAGCGCCGCCCAGATCGCCGTCGACCGCGCCACGCTGTCCGTCGCCCGCGACCAGTCCGGTGAGACCGGGGCCACCACCGCCGCTGGCCCGCTTCGCCTCGACACGGCCAGCGCCCCGGACGCGGCCACCATGGACACGATCTGGCTGGGTCTGTTGCGCAGCCAGGCCGACGCCGACTCCGCCACCGTCTCCGGCCCGCTCGACGGCACCTGGGTGCCGCAACTGTCCTCGAAGAAGCCTGGGCTTGTCCTCGACGGCACCACCTGGGACGCGGGCGCCGTCTGGGAGCACTACCTGCGCCTCAAGGCGACCTTCCCGAACGCCATCCTGCTGTACTCCGACGACTGGTCCGTCTTCGACGCCGGTGGGCACTGGTGGGTCGTCGCCGTCGCCGAGCCCTTCGCCACCGCAGAGGAGGCCAACGCCTGGTGCGACGCCCACGGCCTGTCCAAGGACGACTGCTTCGCCAAGTACCTCAAGGTCGGCGGCTCCAGCGAGGGCACGACCGTCCTGCGCTGAGGCGCCCGGGCCCCGGGCCCCGGGCCCCCGGCTCCGGGACCGCGTGAGCGCGCCCCGCCGGGGCTTCCTCCCGGGCTTCGGCCCGGCCGAGCTCAGGCGCCCGGGACCCCCTTGAGGGCGAGCACCCGCCTCGCCGCCCGGTCCACCAGGGCCGCGAAGTCCGCGTCGGCCTGCGCCTCGGCCACGAGCGCCCGTGCCATCTCCGGCGCCACCGAGGCGTCAGCGGAGGCCAGCACCACATCCACGCCGGCCCGCACGGCCAGCACCGCCCGCTCAGCCGGGGACCAGTCCTGCACCTGGGCGGCCGCGGACACGTCGTCGGTCATCACCACCCCGGTGAAGCCGAGGTCCCCGCGCAGCATGTCGGTGACGACGACGGGGGAGAAGCAGGCCGGAGCACCGGGGTCGATGAGCAGGTAGGTGGCCGAGGAGACCATGACCGCGCGCGCCCCCGCCCCGACCGCCTCGGCGAAGACGCCGACGGCCGGGTCGCCGTCGCGGACGGTGACCGAGTCGGCCACCCGGGAGGCGGTGTCCGTGTTGTCGGTGACGCGTCCCAGGCCGGGGAAGTGCTTGACCACCGGCTCCACGCCCGCCGAGCGCATCCCCTCGCTGAAGGCGAGGACCCCGGCCGTGACGGTGGCGGCGTCGGTGCCGTATTGGCGCCCCCAGGCGCCGATGGGTGCGTTGGCCGACGGCGCCAGGGTGTCCACGAGGTCCGCGCAGGGAGCGAGGTTCATCGTCACCCCCGCCGCCGCGAGCTCCGCACCCCAGCTGGCGGCGCGGGCGGTCAACACCTCGGGGCCCAGCAGCGCCTGCTCCTCGGGCGCCGGGAGCGCGGAGAGGCCCGGGCCGGACAGGACCTGGACCGCGCCGCCCTCCTGGTCCGTGGCGACGAGCGGTGCCGTCCGGGACGCCAGGGCCGTGTAGGAGGCGATGACGGCCCGCGCGGCCTCGGCGCCGTCGGCGCAGCGCCCGTGCAGGAAGACGCCGCCCGCGTGCGCGGCTGAGACGATGTTGGCGTGCTCCTGTGAGGCGCCCTCGGCCGGCACGCCCACCATGAGCAGCTGGCCCACCCGCTCCTCCAGGCTCCATTCCTCCAAGGGGGAGACGGACGGCGGCGTTGCCGGCTCCGGGGAGGTGGTGGCCGACGGCGTCGCCCGGGGTGAGGGCGGTGCCGAGGCGGTCGCCGAGGGCCCTGCCGCAGACCCGGCATCCGGGGCTCCTGAGCAGGCGGCCAGGGCGCCGGCAGCCAGAGTCCCTGTGAGGACCGTGCGGCGGGTCAGGATGCGCTGTGTCATGGCGCCGAACCTAGTTGAACTGACCGGGGAGGTTGTGAGCGGGGCCGTTCATCTGTCGCGTCTGAAAGCGCGGGTGCGGCTGCCGCTGCGGGCCGCGCGGGTGGGGGCGGGAAGGCCCGCGGGTGGAGCGGTCGTGCTGAGAGCCGGCAGGGGCAGGACCGAGGCCCGGCGCGGGGGACGGGCCACCGGTGGCTGCCGGTGGCGGCGTTCCACGAGGCTCTCGGACAGGTGGGAGGGGGTGGGATCGGACGCCATCGCCGTCGGTCTGGTTACTATCGGAGTCGTGCTCGGCGTGAGCCGCGGCACTCCCGCACCGGAAGGCTCCTCTCGTGGGTACCGAACAGCTTCAGGCGGCCCGTGTCGCGTCCCCCGCGGTCGCGGCGACGACGACCGATTACCAACTTCAGGCGGCGATCGCCGCTGAGCGCCCTGACCTGCACGCCACGCTCGCAACCAACCCTGCGCTCTACCCCGAGCTGCGTGAGTGGCTGGCACTGGTCGGTTGGCACCCCGCACCGCACCTGTCCGGGGCCGCGGGGCCGGGGATGGAGCCGACGGCGTCCGCCGCGCCGGTGCAGGGCCAGGTCATCGCCCGCCCCGACGACGAGCCTGCACCGAGCCACGAGCAGTCCGCCACGGTCGTCATCGGTTCCGAGTCCGCTCCGGTGGCCTCGGGGCCTGAGCCGGTGGCCGGGTCTTCCGGCCCGGTGGCCTCGGGGCCCAGTCCGGTGACCTCGGCGCCCGCCGCCACCTCGTCTCAGTCGGCTGGGGATGATGGCTCCGTCATCGACTATGGCGCTGCGACGACAGTCCTCCCAGCAGGAGCCTGGGCCCAGATCGTGGCCGATATGGACAGGGCGTCGAGCCCGGAGGTGCAGGACCCCGTCCTCAACCAGTCCGCGGCGACGACTGTCATGCCTGCGGGTGCATGGAGGTCGGTCGCCGACGCGCAGCCCGATCCGCAAGCCGGTCCGCAGGCGTCAGCAGGGTCCGCGCCCGGCGCCCAGGGGGCCGCCCCCTTCCAACCCCACGGTGCGGCACCGGCCCCGCCTCCGAGCTACGCCGCCTACCAGCCTCAGGGTGCGGCACCGGCCCCGCCCCCGGACTACGCCGCCTTCCAGCCGCCCGGTGCGGTCCCTTTCCAGCCGCAGGGTGTCGGGACCTACCAGCCCCAGGCGGCCTCTGGTTCCGCAGGGTCCCGTACGCGCCGGACCTGGGTCTTCGTCGGCCTCGGCGTCGTGCTCGCGCTCGCCGTCGTGGGGGTTGTCGTCGTCGTCCTGCTGTAGGCAGGGCGCCGTCGGCCCCTGCCGGGACACGTGCGGGCGGCTCTACGCCCTCAGCCCCAACCGAGCTCGTGCAGGCGCTCGTCGTCGAGGCCGAAGTGGTGAGCGACCTCGTGGATGACGGTGACAGCGATCTCCTCCACCAGCTCGTCGCGGTCACGGCACCAGCGCTCCAGGGGTCCCTTGAAGATGAGGATCCGGTCCGGGAGCATCCCTGACCAGCCACCGTCGCGCTCGGTCAGTGGTACGCCGTCGTACAGGCCGAGGAGGGTGGGGCGGCCCAGCTCGTCGTAGTCCTCGGCGGTGACATCGTCGGGCTCGGGCTCGTCCTCGACGAGAACGACGACGTTGTCCATGGCGTCACGCAGCTCGGCCGGGATGAGGTCGAGGGCGTCCTCGACCGCGCGCTCGAACTCCGCCTCCGACGTCGTGACAGGACTCATGGCAGCAGCCTGCCACGGCGCGCGCCCCCACGGCGGCCCCGGCGCGCGCCGCCGGTGAGCAGGCTCACGCCTGGGGGATTTGCGCCCCCGACGACTCTGCCCTTAATGTTCTATCCGGTTCGAGGCGCGGCGACGCCGAGGGCAACAGGCCCCCATCGTCTAGCGGCCTAGGACCCCGCCCTTTCACGGCGGTAGCACGGGTTCGAATCCCGTTGGGGGTACCAGTTCGTGCGAACTTCATATGGCCTTGTGGCGCAGTTGGTTAGCGCGCCGCCCTGTCACGGCGGAGGTCGCGGGTTCAAGTCCCGTCGAGGTCGCGGAAGCGGTATCGGCCCGGTCTATCATGATCGGGCCGATACCGCCCCAAGGCTCTGTAGCTCAGTTGGTAGAGCGTTCGACTGAAAATCGAAAGGTCACCGGATCGACACCGGTCGGAGCCACTGCGAAAGGCCCGGGCCCCACAAGGACCCGGGCCTTCGCTCATTCCTCGGCCTGCCGGGTGCGGCTGCCCGCGTTCCGGGGCGCCGCTGCTCGGGGCGCTGCCTGTCGTGCCCCATGGCGGCCGGGCCCGGAGACGGCCCCCTCGTTCCCGGCGACGGCGCGGGCCGGGTCCGGAAGCGCCCCGTCGCTCCCGGCGACGGTGCGGGCCGGGCCCGGGCGGTACTGACCGCCGTCGGACCCGGCCCGGCTGCTCTGACCAGCGGCCCTGCCCGGCTGCTCAGCGCTGCCGCTTGCGACGTGCCTGCGCCAACGTCCCCATCACCCCCGCGAACGCGCCGAAGAGGACGCCCGCGATCGGCCAGATGATCCAGCTCTTGTTCCACGCGTCGAAGCCGAAGGACCAGATGAAGTAGGCGACGACGGCCAGCGGCCAGTAGGTGGCGGCGATGACGCCGAGAATCTTGTCCCCGGACTCCCGGTCCTCAGTGGCGTCGCTGGGTCGTCCCTGTTCGGTCAGGGCCGCGTGGGTCGAGGCCGCCCAGTTCGTCGGCAGGAAGATCCACAGACCCAGGGCCACGAGAGCCAGCGTGGCGACCACGCCGAGCGGGGAGTAGTCCCGATGTCCATCCATATCCGACAGGACACCCGTGGCCACGACCGGGATCGCCGAGACGATCCACAGCCCGACGGCCGCCATGAGGGCGCGTGAGCGCGGCCCGTCGTGCTCCACGCGCAGACGCCTGGCCCATGCCGAGACGATGGGGTCCTGGGTGAACTCGCCGTTGAGCAGGTGCGTGAGCTCGACGAAGGCGCGGCGGCGCTGAACGAGGATGAGCACACTCGCCGCGACGATGATGAGCGTGAGCGGAAGCCCGATGAGCTCCGCCTGACCCTCGGAGACCGAGAACGGGCCAGAGCCCTCCGACATACCCGTCAGGGCGATGAACGGGGCGGCGGCCAGGACGAGCAGGGCCACACCGGTGCCCAGCGCGCGACCGGT
Source organism: uncultured Actinomyces sp. (assembly GCA_937926195.1). Lineage (GTDB taxonomy): Bacteria > Actinomycetota > Actinomycetes > Actinomycetales > Actinomycetaceae > Actinomyces. The sequence goes on along the minus strand of CALEXZ010000133.1, from coordinate 30,671 downwards.
GGTGCGCTTGGCCTCAGCGAGGGCCTGGGCCTCGGGCAGGGTGACGACCGGCGGGCCCGAGGGCGCCGCGGCGGCGGGCGCCGTCGGCGTGCTGGGCGGCGTCGCGTCCTGTACGCCGCGGATGTCGGGGAGGATGCCGAGGGCTGGCGCCAGCTCCTCAAGGTTACCGAAGTCGGTGATGACTTGGCCCACGGCCTCGTTGTGCGTCTTGCCCGAGCCGATCGCGTCGGCGTAGGCGTCCTCCATCATGGCCCGCAGCTCGGCCTTCGCCTCGGTGAGGCGGGGGGTGGAGGGGTAGGGGGCGAACATGGCGTCGAGGAAGGAGGCGATGGTGTCCATCAGTGCTGTCCGTTCTAAGTGGGGGTGGGTCAGAGGGTGGTTGCTCGGGCGACGAACCGGTCGATGAGGGTCTTGGTGTCCTCCCACTCGTTGAGCTTCTCGCTCAGGTGAGTGGCACCGGCGTCGGTGAGGCGGTAGTAGGTGCGTGGCTTGCCGGACTCCGAGGTGTCCGGGAAGGAGGTGACGAGGCCCGTACCCTCCAGGCGCTTGAGCGCGGAGTAGAGGGTCGTCTGCTTCATCGAGTACTCGCCCTCGGAGACATCGCTGATGGTCTTGGCGAGCTCGTAGGCGTAGGAAGGGCTCGTGCTCAGGAGGCTGAGCACGATGAGGTTGATGTAGCCACGAATGGCGTCTGCGCTGATCATGGCCGTCCGTCCTCCTGTCGTCGGGGTTGTACGTCAAGCGTACTACGTGGAGCGTAGTACGTCTAGCGTTGGTGTCTCGATCCCTGCCATCGCCCGGGACACGCCGGCGCGTCCGACGGGAGACCGCCGTGATCCCGCTGTTCTTCCCGGGCGAATACGGGTGGTGGGACGGCAATGGCCTGGATCGTGACAGCCCACCTACGCTCACCTCATGCCGACCACCGCCACGCCCACGCCCAGCCCCGACAGCACCGTCGTGGAGACCGTGGAGACCGTCGCCGCCGCGACCGAGGACCTCCTGGGCCTGCTCGTGTACGCCGGTGTGGGCGTGCTCATCGGCCTCGTCCTGGCGATTCTGCTCATCGCCATCCTCAGGGCGCTCGGCCGGCGCCGCAGCATGTACCACGAGGCCGCCCGTTTCGGGCGCACCCCCGTCTACGCGCTGGGAGCGCTCGCCGGCGGGTACGTCGCAACCGTGGTGGCCCGCCTGAGCCTCGCCCTGCCCGCGTGGACCGACGTGGCCGTCCAGGTGCTCCTCATCGGTGTCATCCTCGCGGGCACAGGAGTTCTCGTCGCCTTGCTCAAGGCGGTGGAGTCCTCCGTGGTCAAGGGGGTGCGTGCCTCCGAGGACCAGGGGCGTGCCAACCGCGTCACCACGCAGGCGCAGGTCCTCCGGCGCTTCGCCGAGGTCGTCGTCATCATCTGCGGCCTTGTCGGTGCCGTCATGACCTTCCCCTCGGCGCGCCTGGCCATGGGCTCGTTGCTCGCCTCCGCAGGCCTCGTCTCCGTCGTCGCCGGTCTGGCCGCGCAGTCAACCCTGGGCAACGTCTTCGCCGGCATCCAGCTCGCCGTCACGGACGCGATCCGCGTCGACGACGTCGTCCAGGTCGACACCGACCGCGGAGCCATCGAGGAGATCACGCTCACCTACGTGGTGGTGCGCGTGTGGGACGGGCGCCGCCTCATCTACCCCTCCTCGTACTTCACACAGAACCCCTTCGAGAACTGGTCGCGCCACTCCACGGAGTACACCGGTACGGTCGAGCTCGACCTCGACTGGCGCGTGCCCGTGGCCGCCGTGCGCGCCGAGGCCATGAGGATCGTCAAGGCCTCCCGGTCCTGGGACGGGCGGACCGCCGACGTCGACGTCACCTCCACCTCCGGCGGGACGGTCACCGTGCGCGTGGCCATCTCCGCGGCCGACGCCGCGAGCGTGTGGCGGCTGCAGTGCCTCATCCGTGAGGAGCTCGTCCACTGGCTGCAGAACGAGGCCCCCTACGCCCTGCCGCGCACGCGTGTCGAGGTCCAGCACGTCGAGGTCTCCCGCGACCCGCAGCCCGAGCAGGTCGCCCGGCTCGCCGAGGAGCTCGCGATCCTGCAGCAGCCCGCGGATATCGAGGCCCCGACGGCGCCCCAGGAGCGCGTCGAGGACACCCCGGAGGACGCCGCTCGCGTGCGTGCCGTCGCCCGCGGGCGCTCGCCGCTGCGACGGCTGCGCCGGGAGAAGCTGATGCGTCGCCACATCCTCGCGCGAGGCGAGAAGGCACGTGAGCAGCCGCGGCAGGAGGTCGCGGAGACGGGGGAGACGGGAGAGTCCACGATGGTGCTGCCCGCCGCCGAGCCAGGTGCCGGGCGCGGCCCCGCCGGCCGCAAGGAGGAGGGCTGACGGGAGCGGTCCCGCTTCGCCCGCTGTTCCCACTGGGCGATCGGCCTCGCCACCAGGGCCCGTCACGGTCCACGATGGGACCGTGACCAGCAACGACGACACGACGCCGCGGCTCGACCCGGCGGCCATCGCCCGCACGGACGCCCAGTGGCGGGCCGTCCTTGACCCCTTCGAGTACCACGTCCTACGTGAGGCGGGCACCGAGCGCCCCTTCACGGGCGCGCTGCTCGACGAGCACCGCGAGGGCGTCTACCGCTGCCGCGGCTGCGGCGCCGAGCTCTTCCGCTCCACCACGAAGTTCGACTCCCGCTGCGGCTGGCCCTCCTTCTACGACCCGGCCCGCTTAGAGGCCGTCACGCTCTTGACCGACACGAGCCACGGCATGGTGCGCACCGAGGTCCGCTGCGCCGCCTGCGACAGCCACCTCGGCCACGTCTTCGACGACGCCCCCCACACGCCCACCGGCCAGCGCTACTGCATGAACTCCGTGAGCCTGACCTTCGAGGCCGACCAGTGATCCGCGTCCTGAGCCTCAACCTCCAGTACGGCCAGCCCGGGGCGGGCGCCGCCCACGACCCCGCGACCGCGCCGCTCGCCGGGGTGGACGTCTCCGACCCGGGCGCCGCCCGGGAGGTCCTGGCCGCCCTGGCCGAGCAGATCACGCAGATCGCCCCCGACGTCATCGCCCTGCAGGAGGTCGATCGCGGCCAGGCCCGTTCCGGCCGCCTCGACCAGGCCGGTGAGCTGGCGCGCCTGCTCGGCTGGCGCTACCACCGCTTCGCCGCCGCCTACGCGGGGGCCGTCACCGGGCTGCGGCGCCGCCCGCTGCGCTCGGCGCTGAGCGCTCCCGGCGACGACGTCCTGGGCTACCTCAGGCGAGGCGTCGGCCTGCCCCTGGCGGGCTTCGGCAACGCGCTGCTCAGCCGCCTGCCCGTCGGCTCGTGGCACGTGCGCCGCCTGGGACGCGGCCCCGCCCACGTCACCCGCCGCGACGGCGCCCCCGCCTGGAACCCGCGCTCCTACCGGGTCTTCACGTCCACGGCGCGGATCATGGTCGCCGCGACGATCAACGCCGGGACGGCACTCGCCCCGGTGGGGGCCCCAGGTGGTGCATCCGACCTGGCCGTCGCCTCCACCCACCTGGCCACCCGCTCCGACGTCGCCGCCGCCCAGCTCGCCGACGCGTGGTCGGCGCTGACGGGCCTGCCCGGCACCCACCTGCTCGCCGGCGACCTCAACCTGCGTGCGGACGCCCTCGCCCGGCTGGGCATCGCCCGCCCGCTCGGTGACGGCCCGACCTTCCCGGCCGCCGATCCCCGCAACCGCATCGACCACCTGCTCACCGACCCCTGGCCACTGGGCGCCGACGGCGTCCCCCTGGGTGCGGGCGCCGCCGCCCCGGCCCCGGTGCGCGCCCTGCGGGCCACGGCCTGGGGCACGCGCAGCCTCGTCGTCTCCGACCACGCGGCCACCTGGGTCGACCTGGAGCTGACGCAGCCGCATGGCTGAGGTCCTGGCAGGGCTCTCCGTCTTCGCCGTCGTCATCGCCGTGGGCTGGGCGCTCGTGCGCTTCGACGCCCTGCCCGCCGGCAGCGACACGGTCCTCACCCGGCTGTGCTTCTACGCGGCCACACCGGCCCTGCTGGTGACCACCATCGCCACGGCGGACCTCGCCACGGTCGTGTCCCGGCAGACGGCCGCCGGCCTGGCCGCCGAGCTCCTGGGCGTCCTGTCGGCCTTCGCCCTGCACTACTGGGTGCTGCGCCGCTCGCTCGCGGAGGCGACGATCGGGGGACTGGCGGGCGGCTACGTCAACGCCGCGAACCTCGGCATCCCCGTGCTCGTCGTCCTGCTCGGTGACGCCACCGCCATCGCCCCGATCCTCCTGCTCCAGCTCCTCATCCTGTCGCCCGTGGCCTTCGCCGTCCTGGACTGGGCGGAGGCCCGACGCCGGGCGGAGGGGGTGCAGGGCGCCGCCGCGGGCGGGGGAGGGGGTGGGCACCGACGGGTGTGGACGGCACCGCTGCGCAACCCCCTGCTGCTGGGCGTCGCCGTCGGGCTGCTCGTCAACCTCGCCGGGTGGGACATGAGCGCGTGGCTCGGCGGCCTCGTCGCGGGTGTGCTCGACGCCCTCGGCTCCCTCGCCGTCACCGTCATGATGGTCTCGCTGGGCATGAGCCTGGCGGCCTCCTCGCCGCGCGTGCGCCGTCGCCTCACCGTGTCGCAGGTGACGCGCCTGCGCCCGGGTGAGCGCGCGCCCGCCCCCGTCCCGGCCACGGGGCCGGAGGAGGATGCGGACCGCTCGGGCCCCGGGGCGGTCCTGTGGCTCACGGTCGCCTGGAAGCTGCTGCTCGTGCCCGCCCTCGCCGTCGGGGTGGGGCTCGCGCTGGGGCTGCGCGGAGCCGAGCTGCTCGTGCCGGTGACGACGGCGGCACTGCCCTGCGCGCAGAACGTCTTCATGTACGCCTCCCGCTACGGCAACGCCAAGGCCCTGGCTCGCGACTGCGTCCTGCTGACGACCGCTGGCTTTGTGCCCGTCGAGCTCCTCGCGTCGGCGTTCCTGACCTGAGGCCGCCCCGTGCCGTCGGGGAGCGCCGCATCGGGGCGACAATGGGCTTGTGCCCGTCTGCCTCCCGCCCCGCTCCGGTGGTCCCGTTGTGAGCGGCCGCGCGCCCGGTGCCCTCCTGCGCGCCGTCCCGGCCCCGGTCCTTGTCATCCTGTCGGCGCTGTCGAGCTACGTCGGCGCGGGCTTCGCCGTCGCCCTCTTCGCCCTCATGCCCTCGACGACGGTCGCCTGGTGGCGCATCACCATCGCCGCCGTCATCCTCGTCGCCTGGCGCAGGCCGTGGCGGCGCCGTTGGGGGGCGCGTGAGCTGGCCGTCTGCGCGGCCTTCGGCGTCGCCATCGCCACGATGAACGTGTTCTTCTACGCCTCCATCAAGCTCCTGCCCATGGGGACGGCGGTCTCCCTGGAGTTCCTCGGCCCCGTCGTCGTCGCCCTCACGACCGGGCGTGGCTGGCGCCCGCGCGTCGCCGTCGTCATGGCACTGGCGGGTGTCGCCGCCATCGGTGGCCTGGGGCTGGACATGTCCGACTCCCAGCAGCGCGCCGGGGTCCTGGTCGCCATGGCGGCCGCCGGAGCGTGGGCCGCCTACATCCTCACCGGCAGGGTGGTGGCGGGCGCGGGGGCCGGGCTCGACTCCCTGGCGGTCGCCTCCGTCGCGGGCAGCCTCTTCTACCTGCCCCTGGCGGTGACGACGGCGGGCGCCGCCCTCACGGACCTGTCCACCGTCGTCAGGGTGCTGGGCGTGTCCCTCATGTCGACGGTCGTGCCCTACGTGCTGGACCAGGTCAACCTCGGGCGCCTGCGCTCGGACACCTTCTCCCTCCTGCAGGCCCTGTTCCCGGCGACCTCGCTGGTCGTCGGCGTCGTCATGCTCGCCCAGCTGCCCAACGTGTGGGAGGTCCTGGGGCTGGTCCTCGTCTCGGGTGCGGTCGCGCTGGCCGGCACCGGTGGCCGTGTCCCGAGTCGCAGGCGACAGTGAGCGCAGGCGCCCTCGTGGCGGCGCACGGGGTGTAGTTTCGTCCTACCCTTCCGTTATCCCGACGCCTCAGGAGAGTGTCCATGTCCGTTCTGCCCCGCCGTCTCTTCGGTCTCGGCTCGCTCAGCATCGTCGCCGCGAGCCTGGTCGCCTGCGGTTCCTCCGACTCTGAGTCGTCCTCCGAGCAGAGCGCGACCGCGAGCGCCGGGGGCGAGGCCCCCGCCAACGGCATCCTCTTCGAGGTCACGAGCACGACGGCGACGATGGCTGACATCACCATGACCACCGTCGACGTCAACGGCGCCCCGGTGGAGCAGACCTTCAACGACCGCGAGCTGCCCTTCAGCGAGACGGTCACCCTCGACCCGTCCCAGGAGATCGACACCTCGATGCTCAAGCTGTCCGCCCAGATCAAGGACGGCAGCGACGTGACCGTCTCCATGACCGTCAACGGCGGTAACACGGTCACCTCGACGGCCGAGGGCGAGAACGCCTCCGCGGTGGTGTTCGGCGAGAGCGCCTGAGCGGCGGCCGACGCCGTCCTGCGCGCACGTGAACGGGGCTCCCCGGGCCGTTGGGTCCGGGGAGCCTTGCCGTGTGTGACCGTCGTGCGGGTGAGACGCGGGGCGTGTCAGCGCATGCTCGCGGGCCCGGAACACATGTTGGTTTCTCTCGTCTCACGCGTGCTGCGATTTTTTGTTTTCCCACTGCCTTCCGAGGGGGTTGTCATGATCGGCTGTGACGAGACTGCGGCGCCCGGGTGGTAGAGACCGTACGCGTGCGAGACGCGGTGCGTGCATGGTGCCGGTTGCCAGAGGGGCGCACGGGACTTGCGACGAAGAGCGGGGGGGGGGTACTTTAGGAGCGCTCGCGTACGTCCTTCCGGGTTTCTGGTGTCGTTTCGCGTCACTTTTCCTCCCCTCCTTCCCTCCGGAGATCTCGTCGTGTCTCAGTTCACTCACCCGGCGCCTCAGAACCCGGTGCCTCAGCGCCCGGCGCCTCAGTTTCCTGCGCCGCCGTACGCCGTGCCTCAGTACGTTATTCCTCAGAAGAAGCCCGTGTGGAAGCGCTGGTGGTTTATCGTCATCGTCGTTGTCGTCGTGCTCGGAGCCATCGGCTCTTTGGGGGACCGAGGCTCGTCGTCGGTTGTTTCAAAGCCCACCGAGACTGCGGTGGAGGGTGTGCACCAGTCGCAGCAGAGCGATCAGGCGCAGACTCCGGAGCCGACTGAAGCCGCAGCGCCTGCCGATGCTGAGCCCGCCGTGTCCTTTCCGGGGCAGCGGAAGGATGACACTGTCGTCAATGCTGGCGAGGCCGCCACGATCAGGGACGTGACGGTGACGGCGACGCCGCTCGTCGCCGGCGACTCGACTCTCGGGCCGACTGTGTGCTCCAGCGTGACACTCACGAACGGCTCGTCAAGTACGGTGAGCTTCAACCTGTTCGACTGGTCGCTCCAGCAGCCGTCGGGCACCATCATCAACAGCGGATTCTTGGGAAGCTCCGACATTCTCCACAGCGGTGACATCGTTCCCGGTGGAATGGCCAGCGGAGATGTCTGCTTCGACGCCGACCCGTCGGTGAGCGGTCAGTACATCCTGCTGTATGAGCCGATGGCGATCTGGTCGAATAAGCGGGCCGCCTGGCTCAACAGCCTCTGACACCACGCTGTCCGGCCCCGTCTGCCTGAGAAGGACCTCCGCGCTCAGCACGACCCCTCACCGTCGTGCATGAGCGTGGAGGTCTCGTCTGCGAAGCGGCGAGCGGCCGAGACCGGGGGACGTCCCGGTTGGTGCGCGCCCGGAGCCGTCTCGCCACCGCGGTGGTGAGACACGGCTCATGCGCTGGCGCCCCGCCGTGCGAGGCCTGCGTCATGGCGGCGGGGGCGAGCGTCTGGAAGACTCGGCACCCGGCCCGGCGACCCGCCGCGGCCAGGCTGGTGCCCCGGCTCCGGCTCACTCCCGCCACGGGGGAGAGCCGTCGAGCCTCGAACGCCGGCACCACCCCGCACCGTCGCGCCCCACCGCCCCGGAATCGGCGCGCGCGGGCGCACGGTCATGACTGAACGGACAGCACTCGTGCCCACGACCCGCAGGCCCGCCACCCGCGCGCCCTTCTCCTCCTCCCGCCTGCCCGCCGACGGCGAGGCCACCTTCGCCTCGCTGGGCGTCGACCCCGACCTCGTCGCCGACCTCGACGCCCGCGGCTTCACCGCACCCTTCCCCATCCAGACGGCGACGCTGCCCGACACGCTCAAGGGGCGTGACGTCCTGGGGCGCGGACGCACCGGCAGCGGCAAGACCCTCGCCTTCTCCCTGCCTCTCGTCCAGCGCCTGGCCGACGAGGACATGGCCCGCGCCGGTCACCCCATCGGCCTCGTCCTGGCCCCCACCCGCGAGCTGGCCCTGCAGATCGCCGACACCATCCGCCCGCTCGCCCAGGCCCTGGAGCTGAGCGTGACGACGATCTTCGGTGGCGTGTCCCAGAAGCCCCAGGAGAAGGCCCTGGCCGACGGCGTGGACATCGTCGTCGCCTGCCCCGGGCGCCTCCTGGACCTCATGGGCCAGGGTGTCGTCTCCCTCGACGAGGTGAGCATCACCGTCCTGGACGAGGCCGACCACATGGCCGACCTCGGCTTCCTGCCCAACGTGCGCCGCATCATGCGCGCCACCCCGGCCCGTGGCCAGCGGATGCTGTTCTCCGCGACCCTGGACAACGGTGTTGACACCCTCGTCAAGGAGTTCCTCCACGACCCGCTGCACCACGCCGTCGACCCCGCCTCCTCGCCCGTGCGCTCCATGGACCACCGCGTGTGGATGGTGGCGGACAAGACCGCGAAGGACGCCCTCGTCGTGCGCCTGGCCTCGGGGACCGGCCAGCGCATCCTGTTCACCCGCACCAAGCACCTCGCCCGCAGGCTCGCGCGCAAGCTGGTGCTCAGCGGTATCCCGGCGGTCGAGCTGCAGGGCAACATGAGCCAGAACGCGCGTGAGCGTGCGATGGCGGCCTTCTCCTCCGGCCAGGCGCACGTCATGGTCGCCACCGACATCGCCGCCCGCGGCATCGACGTCTCCGGGGTCGAGCTCGTCGTCCACGTCGACCCGCCGGCCGAGCACAAGGCCTACCTGCACCGCTCCGGGCGCACCGCCCGTGCGGGTGCGGACGGGGTCGTCGTGACGCTCGTGCTGCCCGAGCAGAAGCACGACGTCCAGGTGCTGCTCAAGAAGGCCAAGATCAAGGCCGATATCGAGCGGGTGCGTCCCGAGGACGAGGCCGTGTCCGTGCTCGTGGGCGAGGAGGCGCCGCGCGTGGCCGTCGAGGACATGCCGCAGGGGGCCGCCTTCAAGGGCGAGCACCCGGGGCGGGCGAAGGAGGGGCGCGTCAACGCCACCGGCCGCCGCTCGGGGCGCGGGCGATCCCGGTCCGAGGCGAGGACGGGCAAGGGCGGCCACGCGGGCAGAGCCGATACGGCGGCGGGGCAGACCGGTGCCCGGACGTCCGGCAAGCCCGGCCGTGCCGGCGCGGTCGGGGCACGGTCCGCGGGAACCGCGGGTCGTAGCGGGGCAGGCCGTGGTGGACGAGGCGTGCACGGGGGCGGTCATGCAGCCGCGGGCCGTCAGGGGCGCCGCGGCGGCCGTTCGACCGGCGGACGCTGAGGCGTCGGCTGGGTGGCTGACAGGACTGGCTGCCGGGCGGCTGGGTGGCTGACAGGACTGGCTGCCGCGCGCCGCGGGCGGTACTGCACCGTGAGCCGGTCGATGCACGCTCATGCTTCTCGCGTGTCGGTGATGACCCGGGTTTTTCGTTGATATTCCACGCTTCTCGTCTGGGGGTGGGAAGCGGTGGGTCTGCTCCCATGTGCGTGCGTGACGCGCACGCACATGGGAGCATCGTGGCGTGACACGGCCGGACTCGAAGACCGCGGAGTTCTGCGGTTCGTGCGCACGACCTCGTCACATGAGCGTGCGACTCCGGGTGGTCGTGCGGTGACCACGGTCGCCGCGGAGGAGGCGGTCACCCGAGCCTGTCGCTGCCCGGGCCGTTAAGGGTTGCTGCTCGGGCCGTTAAGGGCCGTTCAGGGGGGCGCGGCCGCGTCGTCCACGTCCGCGATCAGGGCACTGGCCGATGTATCAACGGTGACACTATATATGCAAGCACTAATAGATTCTGCTACCGTTGTGTCCGGTGATCACAGATCGCCGGTGTTGTGCGGTGGTTCTCGCCCGCCCCAGAGAGCGTCCCTCGCCGAGCACCTCCCCGTGTCCCAGGCGCGCCCATGGAAGCGCGCCGCAACCAGAGGAGTCACACATGGGTGAGCTCATTGGAATGATCGTTTTCGGTGGCGTCATCGGCGCCCTGGCCCGCCTGTTCATGAAGGGAGACCAGAACCTGTCGGTGCTGTGGACGATCGTCCTGGGCGCGGTTGGCGCCTTCCTGGGCGGTTGGGTCTCCGGCCTCCTGGGCGTCGCCGACACCCCCGGCATCGACTGGATCCGCTGGATCCTCTCGATCATCTGCGCCATGGGTGCCATCAGCGTCTTCCTCGCCGTCACGCGCAAGAAGTGACCGCGTTACGGGCCCCGCCGTCAGGCGGGGCCCGTTGTCGTACCCCCTGTGGGGTTCGAACCCACGACCATCGGATTAAAAGTCCGCTGCTCTGACCGGCTGAGCTAAGGGGGCGTGCCGAGCGGCCCCAACCATAGCGTGCGCTGTCACGATCCAGGTCATTGGCCGCCTGCGACCTGCGCAGCCTCGAGGCCGCCCCCGCCATCTCGCCGATTGCGTCCGCGCCGGGTCAGTGCCAGGGTAGCAACGGCCTGAATCGTGACACCGAAACCGAGGACGCCCATGCCCCGCCAGTTCCACCGCCCCGCCCGCCTCGACCCCGAGGCCGCCGAGTCCCTCCAGGGCAGCGAGGACACGGCCGTCTCCTCCGAGCTCGCCCACCGCTCCGCCCAGGCCCTCGTCGGCGGTTTTCCCGAGGACCCCGGCCTCACGCGCGAGGGCGTCGTGCGTGCCGTCGCCTCCCAGGGACTCGATGACGTCGCCGAGCTGTGGGCCGACTCCCCGGCCACCACCCTGCCGGGAACCCTGTGGCGCCTCCTCCTCGTGCGCGAGTGGCTGCGCCGCGACCCCGAGCTCGTCGCTCGCCGCTACGCCACCATCATCGACCTCAGTGACGACGCCGAGGCCGTCACCCGCCTCGAGACCGCCCTGGCCGAGGCGCAGCGCGTCCCCTCGCCCGAGGAGCTGCTCGCCGCTCTCGACACCGTCCTGGCCGGTCACGCCCACGGTGTGGCCTCGCTCGCGCCGCTGCTGACCACCACCGCCGGTTTCCTGCGCGCGCTTGCGGCCGGCTCCACCCCCGAGTGGATCGAGGTGGACACCGACGAGCTCGCCGACCGTGTGACCCGCCGTGACTCGGCGCTGACCGCGACCGCCGACGAGCTCGTCGAGGCCGCCCGCCGCGCCGCCGCCAGCCGGCTCGACTGAGCGGAGACCCCGCGCCGACGCGCGCGACACCACACCCTCGCGGGGCGTGCGGGCCGGCTCGTGCCCCTGACGGCTCCCGCCCCTGACGGCTCCCGCCACTGACAGCTCGCGCTCCTGCCGCTAGCGGTCCGGCTCCTGCCCCTGACCGGCCGGCGGGTGGAGGGCCTGGTAGAGGGCCAGGGCCGCGGCCGTGCGGTCCGGAGCGCCGAGCTTGCGCAGAAGAGCGGAGACGTGGTTCTTCACCGTGCCCTCCGCCAGCACCAGGTGGGCGGCGATCTGGCGGTTCGTCCACCCGCGCGCGACGAGCTCACCGACACTGCGCTCAGCCGGTGTGAGAACCGCCAGCTCGGGCGGCTCGGGCTCGCCGTCGCCCTGGGGAGCGGTCAGCGCCAGGCGGGCCACTCGCGGGTCGATGACCATGCCGCCACGGTGGACGGCCTGTACGGCGTCGGCCAGCCCCTCGATCGAGGTGTCCTTGAGGAGGAAGCCGGCGGCGCCCGCGGCGATGGCGCCCTGGACGATGTCGGGCTCATCGAAGGTGGTCAGTACGAGCACCGGCAGGCCCGGGTGGAGCTCGGCGGTTCGGCGCACCAGGGTGACACCATCCATGACGGGCATCTTGGCGTCGGCGAGCACGACGTCGACCTCGCGCGAGCGCAGGACCGCGAGTGCCTCCTCGCCGTGGGCGGCCTCGCCGACGACCTCCACCCCTTCGATGGTGGAGAAGAGCATGACCAGGCCGCGGCGCAGCAGCTGCTGGTCGTCGACGACGAGGACTCGCACCGGGTTCATCGCTCCTCCTGGTGGCGCAGGGCGGTGCGCACGGGCAGGCTCAGGTGCAGGCGGAAGGTGCCGCGCTCGCGCCCGGCGGTCACGGCCCCTCCCAGCTCGCCCGCACGTTGCGCGAGTCCTCCGACGCCGAAGCCGGGCTGCGGCCCGCCGTGGTCCCCGACGGCCGCTGCGGGCACGTGGTCGCGCTCGGCAGCCGGGATGACATTGGTGATGGTGAGGCCGACATGGGAGGCCTCCAGAGCCGCCGCACCCGGTTCGTCCGGGGCCGGGCAGGCGTCGCCGGGGGTCAGTGCCAGACGGATGTCGATGCTGCGGGCGCGAGAGTGGCGCAGGGCGTTGGTCAGTCCCTCCTGGACGGCCCGGTAGACGAGGAGCTCGGCCTCCTGGGTGAGAGCTCCCGGTCCGATCTCGTCGGTGACGTCCACGGTGACGCCGGTGCCTCGGAAGGAGGCGGCGACGGCGTCGAGCCCGGCCGCACCGGACCCGCCGTTGGCAGCGTCCGCCGTGCGGCCGCTCAGCGCCCCGGGGCCGACGGGGCTCAGGGCCCGCACCCAGGTGCGCATCTCTCCGACCGCCTCGCGGCTCGTTCTCTCGGCGACGGCGACCTCCGCCCACGCGACCTCGGGGTCGCGCTCGCGCATGCGGGCGGCGAACTCCAGGCTCATGCCGATCTGGGTCAGGCGGTGGCCCAGACCGTCATGGAGCTCGTGCGCGGCGCGGGCGCGCTCCTCGGCGAGCATGAGCTCCTTCTCCACCGCGGCCTGACGCTCAGCGCGCACCAGAGCGGCGTCGCGCTCGGCCAGGGCAAGGCGCTGGGCGTTCAGCACGTCGTCGTAGCGGCTCAGGACCAGGCCCAGGACGGTGCCGGAACCCAGGACGACGAGGAAGTTGATCCCCGTCACCGCAACCTCCAGCGGGTTGCGGCCGGACATCAGGACCAGGAGGGACAGTGCCCCGACGAAGATCAGGTTGACGGCCAGCCCGGCCGTCAGGGACAGGTCCACCACCAGCAGCGCCGAGGCGACCATGATGGTCGGCACCCCGAAACCCACACTGCCCACCATGGTGGGGGCAGTAGCCCCCACGAAGGCGGTGAGTGAGCACAGGGCTCGCACACGCGGGCTGCGCGCGCGGTAGCGGAGGGCCCATGCCAGTGCGGTGACCGCTGCCGTGAGCTGGACCGCGCCGATGAGGAGCGGGGCCTCCTCCAGGTGCCTGAGGATCTGGAGGCCGGCAAGTACCTGGCAGGCGACGGCGACCGTCATGAGAGCGGGCATGAAGACCCGCCTGGAGGGTGCGGACGCCGGTGGCCGTGCCGGGGTCGGTGGCCGGGTGTCGACGGCGTCGTCGTGCTGCGTGCTCACGTCCTCACGGTAGGCGTCCGGTGGAGGCGGCGTCCCATGACCGGGGTCATGGGTGGGGCCTGCACCCGGTCATGGCCGCGGCCGACAGTTCGGTCCCCGGTCACGCGAGACGGCACCGGCCCAGTCCCTACCTTCGAAGCATGAGCACCTACGCACGCACCGTCGTTCCGGAACCCCAGTCCTCCGCCCGTCTCCACCTGCCGCGGGCGACCGCCCCGGTCTCCGTGCTGCCCGATCGGCAGGCCCCGCCGCGCCTGCCGGCGTGGGCGCGCGTCATCCTCACCATCGTCGCCATGTTCTCCACCTTCCTGCTGGCGCAGCCCGCGGCCATGCTCCTCGGTCTGGCCAAGGCGAGCAAGAACCCGGATCCACGGGTCGCGCTGGCGGCCGGTGTGGTCATCTTTGGCATCGTCCTGCTGTGCTTCGTGATGGTGACCCTCCTGCTCACCCGCTTCGTGGACCGCCGCCCGGCGTCGGTGCTGGGACTGCGGGTGAACCTGCGGTCGATGGCGGCCCTGCTGGGTGCCACCGCGCTGGCGGCCGCCGTCGTTGTCATGGTCCGCTTCGTCGTCCAGCTGTGCGGCGCGGGTAAGCCGCTGACCGAGGGCACCGCCAACATCCCGCTGTGGATGGTGATCGCCCTCGGGCTGAGCCAGGCCTTCGTGCTGCAGGGCATCGGGGAGGAGCTGCTGTGGCGGGGCTACCTCATGCAGTCCCTGTCCGCCCGCCCCGCACTGGCCGTGTGGGTCAGCGCCGCAGCCTTCGCCTCCATCCACCTGATCTCCAAGGGCGGCCAGCAGAACGCCCTGGACCACATCCTCTACCTGGTCACTCCCTTCGGCTTCGCCCTGCTGGCCGGCTACCTGGCGATGCTCACGCGCAGCGTCTGGCCGGCGGTCGGCATCCACGGCGGCTTCCACACGGGCAACCTGGTGGCGAACCTGCTGGGCGTCGACAGCGTCTCCGTCGCCCAGGGGATGGCCATCGGCCTGGTCATGATGGTGCTCGCCCTGGTGGTTGCCAAGATGATCACGCCCCAGCGGTGGGAGGAGATCGCACGGCGCGGCCCCTTCGCCCTCAAAGAGACGCCTCGCCATCGCTGAGCTCACGCACGATGAGCACGGTGCCGTCGTCGGGCGACTCGACTGTGCCCCACGCTCCCACCCGGACGTGCGAGCATGTGGCCATGAGCACCCCCGACGCCGAGACCTCGCCCGCCCCCGATGCCGCCTCGACGGCCCCGCTGTCGAGCTTCCTCGGGGGCTGGGCGCGTGCGCAGGGACGGCATGCCGCCCCCACGCAGGCCGAGGCCGCCCCCACGCAGGCTGGGGGCGGCCCTGAGTTCGGGGGCGGCCCCACGCAGGCCGAGACACCGGACGAGTCCCAGGACTCCGCGCCCCTCGCCGAGGAGCACGTGCTGGAGAGCGCTGACGCCCGTGACTTCACCGACGACGACGGGATCGCCTACGCGGACGAGGACTTCGAGGAGCCCGGCGAGCAGACGGCGCCCCAGGCCGTGCCCGTCGCGGTCGAGACCGCCCCGTCGGTCGTCCTCGGCCCGGACCCCGAGGAGAGCCTGCCGCCGCTGGAGTCCTTCGCGGAGCGCTTCACCGACCGTGAGCTGACCTGGATGGACTTCAACGAGCGCGTCCTGGAGCAGGCGGAGGACGAGGACCTCGAGCTGCTCGAGCGCGCCTGGTTCCTGTCGATCTTCTCCTCCAACCTCGACGAGTTCTACATGGTGCGTGTCGCCGGCCTCATGCGACGCATCAAGATGGGGCTGACGCCCGTGCGGGCCTCGGGTCTGGACGCCCACCAGGTCGTCTCCGAGATCACCCGCCGCGCCAAGGATCTCACCGCCCGCCAGTCGGACCTGTGGAACAAGGACATCCGCCCCCGGCTCGCCGAGCAGCGCATCGAGATCCTCGGCTGGGACGAGCTCGACGACGACCAGCACGAGCGGCTCACCCGCTACTTCCGCTACCAGATCTTCCCGGTGCTCACCCCGCTGGCGGTGGACCCCTCGCACCCCTTCCCCTACATCTCGGGCCTGTCGCTCAACCTCGCGGTCCTGCTGCGCAACCCCCGCTCGGGCAAGGAGCACTTCGCGCGCATCAAGGTGCCGCCCTCGCTGCCGCGGCTGGTGACCATTCCCGGACGTGAGCTGCACACCGCGGACAAGAGGGCAGGCACCGCCCTCATCCCCATCGAGGCCGTCATCGCCCCGCACCTGGACCACCTCTTCCCCGGGATGGAGGTCCTCGAGCACCACCTCTTCCGGGTCACCCGCAACGAGAACCTCGAGGTGGAGGAGGACGACGCCGAGAACCTCCTGACCGCCATGGAGAAGGAGCTGGAGAAGCGCCGCTTCGGTGACTGCGTGCGCCTGGAGGTCGAGGACACGATCAGCCCCTTCGTGCGCAACCTGCTCGTGCGGGCCCTCGACCTGGCCGACGACGACGTCTTCGAGCTCCCGGCGCCCCTGGACCTCAGGTGCCTCAACCAGCTCCACGACCTGGACGTGCCCGCGCTGAAGTACCCGCGCTACATGCCCGTCACCGCCTCCGGCCTGGGGGAGGGGGAGTCCTCGACCCCGCGCGACATCTTCGCCGCCATGCGCGAGCGCGAGGTCCTGCTGCACCACCCCTACGACTCCTTCTCCACCTCCGTGCAGGAGTTCATCAGCCAGGCGGCCGCGGACCCCAGGGTCCTGGCCATCAAGCAGACCCTGTACCGCACGAGCGGTGACTCCCCGATCGTCGACGCCCTCATCGAGGCCGCGGAGGCGGGCAAGCAGGTCGTGGCGATCGTGGAGATCAAGGCCCGTTTCGACGAGGAGAACAACATCGGCTGGGCCCGCAAGCTCGAGCGTGCGGGCGTCCACGTCGTCTACGGCATGGTGGGCCTCAAGACGCACTGCAAGCTCCTGCTCGTCGTGCGCCAGGAGCCGGACGGCCTGCGCCGCTACTGCCACGTCGGCACCGGCAACTACCACCCCAAGACCGCTCGCGGCTACGAGGACCTGGGGCTGCTCACCACCGACCGCGACGTCGCCCAGGACCTCACGAGCCTGTTCAACCTCCTGTCCGGCTACGCGCCGCGCGCCCGCTTCCGCCGCCTGCTCGTGGCCCCGCGCACGGTGCGCTCGGGCCTCATCGAGCGCATCGAGAGGGAGATCGCCAACAAGCGGGCGGGCCGTGACGCCTGGGTGCGCCTCAAGCTCAACTCCATCGTCGACGAGGCGACGATCGACGCCCTGTACCGGGCCTCGCGCGCAGGCGTCCCGGTGGACGTCGTCGTGCGCGGCATCTGCGGCATCCGCGCCGGCATCGAGGGCCTGAGCGAGAACATCCGGGTGCGCTCCATCCTGGGCCGCTACCTGGAGCACTCGCGCATCTACGCCTTCTGCAACGACGGCGACACCGAGGTCTTCATCGGCTCCGCCGACCTCATGCACCGCAACCTCGACCGCCGAGTGGAGGCGCTCGTGCGTCTGACGGACCCGGCGATGGTCGAGGAGCTGACCTGGCTGGTGACGCACGCGGCCTCGGACGCGGTCGCCTCGTGGTGGATGGAGCCCGACGGCTCCTGGACCCGACACGCCGTCGGCCCCGACGGCGAGCGCCTGGAGGACATCCAGGCCACGCTCATGGCCCGCGCCGCCCAGCGCAAGAGGCGGCGTTGACCGGCCGCGGCCGGGCGCTGCCGGGAGGAGCACGGTGAGTCTCGCGCACACCTCGGCCCCTGGGACCGTCCTGGCTGCCGGAGCCCTCGTGTGGCGCCGGTGCGAGGACAGCATCGAGGTCCTGCTCGTCCACCGGCCCCGCTACGACGACTGGTCCTTCCCCAAGGGCAAGCTCGACCCGGGCGAGTCCCTGGCGGCCTGCGCGGTGCGGGAGGTGCAGGAGGAGACCGGCACCGCCGTGCGCCTGGAGCAGCCTCTGGTGACGGTCCGCTACCCGCTGGCGGACGGCAGGCGCAAGGAGGTCCGCTACTGGGTGGCCCGGCCGCTGCCCGACGACGACCCGGCCCTGGCCGCCCGGCCGCCGGTCGCCCCCGCTGACGCCCGGGAGATCGACGGCGTCGAATGGGTGGAGGCGGGCCGGGCACGCGAGCGCCTGACCCATGAGGCTGACCGAGACGTGCTGGGGCGGCTGACGGACCTGTGGGAGGACGGCGCGCTCGACACGTGGACGGTCGTCCTCGTGCGCCACGCCCGGGCCGTCAGTCGCTCGGAGTGGAACCGTCCCGGTGCGCGCAGCGCCGAGGAGGACGAGGCCACCCGCCCTCTCACCGCTAAGCAGGGTGAGCGGCGTGCGGCCGCCCTCGTGGAGATGCTGTCCGCCTACGGTGTCGGCGCTGCGCTCACCAGCCCGTGGCGCCGCTGCACGGACACGCTCGCCCCCTACGCGCGCGCCGCCGGTATCGGGCTGCGGGACGAGCCCGCGCTCACGGAGCACGCGCACGCCGCCCACCCGAAGCGGGCACGCCGCGTCGTGGAGCGGGTACTGAGCGTGCCGGGTGTGCCGACGGCGCTGTGCACGCACCGCCCCGTGCTTCCCACCGTCATGCGCGTCGTCGCCCAGCACGCCTCGGGCAGGATCCAGCGCGCCCTGCCCGACGAGGACCCGTGGCTGCGCACCGGCGAGCTCCTGGTCCTGCACCTGGCCCGGTGCCCTGGCGCAGGCACCCGGGTCGTGGCGTTGGAGACGCACCGTCCGCCGCTGGGCTGAGAGCGTTGGGCCCCGGCGCCGCCCGGCAGGGGCAGCGGCTGGGCGCGGGCCCGCGGCCCCGGCGGCGAGCCGACGAGGCCCCGCACCACGGCACCCCGGCGCGCCTCCCGCGGGTCTCAGCCGGCCAGGAAGCTGCCCATGAGCCGGGCGATGACGTAGACCGGGCCGCCCACGGCGAGCACCGGCACGAGCGCGCTGGTGATCGCCGCCCGCCCCCCGGGCACCCACCGGTGCGTCCACAGCACCCGGTTGCCCGCGGACATGAGGACCCCGGCGACGAAACCGGTGAGCAGGCAGGCGGCGCCGGACTGCACGGCCGGCACGGTGCCGACGTGGAGGGGCCCGAAGAAACCGACGGCGGCGAGCACCGCCCCGGCGATGCCGGCGACGAGCGCCGGAACCGTGATCGTCAGGGCCTCCAGGGAGGAGGCGCTGACGTCCAGCGTGGTCAGCAGGGCGCCCACGAGCAGGGCCAGGGCGCACGGGACCATGACGGAGGGGTCGGCGACCCCCGGCTCCAGGGCGCACCACCCGGCACCGCAGACGACGACGAGGTTGCCCGTGACGGTGGAGGACAGGTCCTCCACGAGGTTCTCGCGCCCGTCACGTCGGACCATCTGGGCCACGAAGGCCGCCAGCACGCTCAGCGCCATGACGACGCCCGCCGAGCCGAAGTCCTCACGCACCGCCACGACCACCGAGGCGGTGACGCCGGTGAGCGTGATGACGGCGGTGGAGCCCGGGTCGTGGCGGGCGCGCAGCAGCGCGGGCCAGCCCTGGGCGGCCAGGGGGACGAGGACGACGACGAGGGCCAGGCGCATCCAGGTCGGCAGGGGGGCGGTGGCGGCAAGCAGGGCCGGGACGACGCCGGCGACCGCCAGGCGGGTCCAGGCCGGGTCCGCCAGCCCTTGCGCGATGGGCTTGTGCCCGCCGCGGCGCGTGCCGTAGTCGCGCGAGCGCGCGCCGGTGCGGGCCGCCGCCGTCGTCGGGGCCGCCGGGTGGGCGGAGGGGGCGGCGTGGCCCGCGGGGACAGGGTCGGTGACGCTCACGTCGGCATCGTCCCACACCCGGGCCCGGCCCCGGCACACCCGGGCCCGGCCTCGTGTGGAACACTGGGCGTCAAGAGTGGTAGCGGCAGGCGGGAGACGGTATGCGGGCGATCATGCTCACGCACGAGACCGACCCCGCCGTCGTCCTTCCGGCCACCGCCCTGGTGGACGTGGCCGTCACCTGCCTGCCGCCGGTCCCCGCCTCCTACCCCGAGCTCGACGGCGCCGACGTCGTGCTCATCGACGCCCGCGGGGACCTCGTGCGCGCCTGTGCCCTGTGCCAGCTGCTGACGGGGCCCATGTCCTGCCCGCCGGTGCTGCTCGTCGTGGAGGAAGGGGGCGCCGCCGTCGTGCAGGCGGACTGGGGCGCCTCGGACTTCGCGCTCGTGTCGGCGGGCCCGGTGGAGGTCTCGGCGCGGCTGCGGATGCTGCGCCCGCGGGGGCCCGAGCCGCAGGAGCAGGCGCAGGACCACATCGAGATCGGCGACCTGGTCATCGACGCCACCGCCTACACGGTGAGGCTGCACGGGACGGTCCTGGACCTGACCTACAAGGAGTTCGAGCTGCTCAAGTACCTGGCGCTCCACCGGGGCAAGGTGCTCACCCGCGAGGCGATCCTCGACGACGTGTGGGGCGAGGACTACATCGGCGGCTCGCGCACGGTCGACGTGCACGTGCGGCGCCTGCGCGCCAAGCTGGGCACGGAGCACGACCACCTCATCGGCACGGTGCGCAACGTCGGCTACCGCCTGGCCCCCGTGGACGAGGACTGAGACCCCGAGGTGAGGATCCTGCGCGTGGCCCTGTACCCTGGTGGTGGCGTCGGGCCGTGACGGGCCCCGGGCTCCACTTTTCGCCGCCTCGAGCGGCTGACGCGCCGCTGGCGCTCTCCGGCCCGACGTCCTCACCCTGCCTGACACTGCCTGACACTTCCTGACACTGCCTGCGGCGCGCGAGCGCCCCGTCTCGGCAGGGCGGGTGGGCGCGACGTACCCTGCCCCCATGGCTTTCTCCCTTCCTGACGACCTGGCCCCCGAGGCCTACCCGCTCGCCTGGCTCGTGGGCACCTGGCGCGGCTACGGCATCCTCACCTACGGCGAGAGCGTGCCCGAGCAGGCCGTCTACCAGGAGATGGTCTTCGACCACGACGGCGGCCCCTACCTGCGTCAGGTCACGACGATCTGGACCGTCGACTCGACCCGCTCGCAGAACCTCGACTTCGAGATGCCCGGCCTGGAGGGGGCGGCGCGCCTGGCCCCTGCCCACCCGTGGTCCGCGGAGACCGCCTACTGGCGGCCCGTCGGCCAGGAGGAGCCCGACGCCGACGACGCCGACACCACCACCCCGGTCACCCGTCTGGAGGTGGTCGGCGCCGACCCGGCCGGCCACGTCGCCGTCTGGGAGGGCTGGATCCAGGGCCCGCGCGCGCAGCTGGGCACCCAGGCCGTGGGCCGCACCCGCACGAGCGCGGAGGTGACCCGGATGAGCCGCATGTTCGGCCTGGTGGGCGGGGACCTCATGTGGACCCAGGACCTGGCCGCCTTCGGCAGCGAGGAGCTGCGCACCTACGCCTCCGGCCGTCTGGGACGGGTCGAGGACCCCGAGGCCCCCGAGAACCAGCCCGGTGCGGCCCTGCGCGCCGCCATCGCCGCCGACGAGGCCGCCCGCGCGGGTACCCGGCCCGACGGCGAGCCCGGCGAGCAGCCGGGGCGTCCCACCGCCCAGCCCGGCCCGGACGCGGACGTCTGAGCCGATGCGCCCCAGCCCCCTGCTCGACCTGTCCGACGCCCAGGCCGGCCCCGAGGGCGACCTCGACGTCGCCGTGCCCGCCCACTACGGCAACCCCCTGCGCGAGCAGGCGCTGCTGGCCGACGGCGCGGCCGTGACCGCCCTCGCCCGCGACGTCGTCACCGTCAGCGGCGCCGACCGCCTGAGCTGGCTCACGACCCTGGGATCGCAGGACCTCAGGCCCCTGACCCCGGACGACGGCGGGGCCGAGACCCTCCTGCTCGACGCCCAGGGTCGCATCACCCACGCGCTGGCCGCCGTCGACGACGGCCAGCGCCTGTGGCTCGTCACCGAGACGGGGCGGGCGGGCGCGCTCGCCGAGTTCCTCGACTCGATGCGCTTTATGCTGCGTGTCGAGGTGGCCGTGCGCGAGGACGTCCAGGTCCTGGGCGCCATGGGGGAGGGGCAGGGCCTGCTGGAGGCAGCCGCCCGCGAGGGCGGCGCCCTCCTGGGCGCGTGGCGCGACCCGTGGCCCGGCGTCGTCGACGGCGGCACCGCCTACGACGTCGGCCTGGGCAGCGTGGACCGCCCCTTCCGCCACCCCGGTGAGGGCTGGGCGGCCGGGCTCGTGCTCGTGGCCGAGGAGCGGGTGCGCGACGTCGTGGACGCCAGCGCCCTGCGCCCGGCCGGGTCCCTCGCCTGGGAGGCGCTGCGCGTGGAGGCGGGCCGCCCCCGCTGGGGGCGGGAGGTCGACGGGCGCGCCATCCCCAACGAGCTCGACTGGCTGCGCACCGCCGTGCACCTGTCCAAGGGCTGCTATCCCGGGCAGGAGACGATCGCCCGTACCCTCAACCTCGGGCGCCCGCCGCGGCGCCTGACCGTCCTCCAGCTCGACGGGCTCACCGCTCAGGTGCCCGCGCCCGGGGCGGCCGTGAGGATGGGCGAGAGACAGGTCGGGACGGTCACGAGCGTCGCGCGCCACCACGAGGTCGGGCCGATCGCCCTGGCGCTGCTGCGCCGCGCCACCCCCCTGACCGAGCCGCTGACGGTTGACGTCGCGCCGGACGAGGAGGGGGCGCCGGTGGCGCGCGTGGCCGCCGCCCAGGAGCCGCTGGTGACCCCGGAGGGCAAGGCCGGGGCGAGCCCCGCCGAGCGTCCGGGGGCGGGGCTGCGCACGTCGCTCCTTCACCGGAGCGCCTCGGGCAGATAGGGTCGCAGGCGTGTCTGCTCTTGCTGCTGTCGCCTTCTATGTCGCCCAGGGTGTGCACTGGACCTGGGTCGTGTTCCAGGGGGTTGCGTTACTCATGAGCGCGTGGGCGCTGGTCGACTGCCTCACGTGCGACCCGCAGCACTTCGTGGCGGCGGGCAAGCGCACCAAGGGTTTCTGGCTCGGCGTGAACGCCGCCGGGCTGGCTGTCGTCGTCGTCCTGTCCGTCTCGTCGCTCGGCCTGCTGGCGGTTGTCGCCAACGCCGTGTACCTGGCGGACGTGCGTCCGGCCCTGGCGTTCTACAAGCCGGTGCGGGTGCGTTCGCGGGTGCGTCGTCGTGACGACCGGCGCGGGGGCTCTGGCCCCGGCGGGCGCCGCTGATGCGCGCCGTCCTGCAGCGGGTCAGCCGCGCAGCGGTGCGGGTCGACGAGGGGGACGGCCCCGTCGTCGTCGGCGAGATCACCCGCCCGGGGCTGCTGGCGCTCGTGGGCGCCACGCACGATGACGGCCCCCAGCAGGTGGAGACCATCGCCCGCAAGATCGCCGAGCTCAGGCTCTTCGACGGCCCCGCCGGCGAGGGCGGACGCGGCGGCGAGGTCTCGGTGAGCGAGTTGGGGGCACCCGTGCTGGTGGTCTCCCAGTTCACGCTCTACGCCGACGTGCGCAAGGGGCGTCGCCCGTCGTGGAACCAGGCGGCGCCGGCCCCGGTGGCCGAGCCCCTCGTCGAGGCCGTCGCCCAGGCGCTGCGGCAGCGGGGCCTGGAGGTGGCGACCGGGCGCTTCGGCGCCCACATGCACATCGACATGGTGGCCGACGGCCCGGTGACCATCCTGGTCGAGGCGTAGAGGACCGGGGCGGGGCGAACCGGGATGAGGGGCTTGCAGGCGGGCGGCGCCCAGGAGGGCAGCGGGCGGATGAGGGGGCGTTCGCGGGTGGTGGTGGCCGCCATGATGCTGTGGTGGGCCTTCTTCGGCGGCGTCAGCCTGTCCTGGGCACTGGGGTCGCGGTGGCTGGTGGACACGGCCGTCCAGGGTGAGGGCCTGCTGCGTCCGGACGTCATCCGGGTGCCGCGTTGGACGCGTCCTGCCTTCGGCTGGGTCTCGGGGGCCCTGCTCATCGCCTACGGCCTGATCGGCTCTGCGGGCGCGGTCCTCGTGCTGGCTGCGACGGCCGCCTACCTGCGTTGGAGCCGGTCCGCCTCGGCCGGTCCCGCTGTGCCCGGCGGCTCCGTCGGCTGAGGGCATGGTCTGCCGGGGGTGGCCTCGTTGGCCCCGCGGCGCCCTCGGGGCCCGCCCGGTGTCCACCGGACGGACATGACGCTTCCGACGCTGCCGGGTTGCATTTGTCGACCGCATGATTCTGCGGTTTCTCGACGCAGGTCTCGGGGGCGGTCGGGGTCATGTCCGCGCTGTGGACATGGGTGCCCGGGATCGCTGCCGAGGACGCTGCGCCGTCGGTCCTGGCGGGCCTGGCCGGCCCCGCCGCCTGTCCACCGTTCGGTGGACACCCGGGTGGCCCAACCGGTCGACACCGGCAGTGTGAGCCGGTTCATATACTTTTGGCCATGTCGCAGCCTCCCGCCGTTGAGATCAGCGGCCTGAACAAGTCGTACGGGGACAAGCACGTCCTGGAGAACCTGGAACTTGCCGTCCCCTCCGGTATCGTCCTGTCACTCCTGGGCCCCAACGGTGCGGGAAAGACCACCGTCGTCGAGATCCTCCAGGGCCTGCGCCGCCGCGACGGCGGCACCGTCTCCGTCCTGGGGGAGGACCCGGGCCGCGCCTCGCTCGCCTGGCGCGCCCGCATCGGCGTCGTCTCCCAGACCTCCGCCGACTTCGGGGACCTCACCGTCACCGAGGCCGTCACCCACGTCTCCCGGCTCTTCGCCGAGCCCGCCGACGTCGCCGAGATCGTGGCGCGCGTGGGGCTGGCCGACGACGCTCGCACCCGCGCCTCGCGCCTGTCCGGAGGGCGCCGCCGTCGTCTCGACGTCGCCCTGGCCATCATCGGACGCCCCGAGCTGCTGTTCCTCGACGAGCCCACCACCGGTTTCGACCCCGAGGCACGCCACGTCTTCTGGGACCTCGTCAGGGACCTGCGCTCCGACGGCACGACCGTCCTGCTGACCACCCACTACCTCGACGAGGCCGCCCAGCTGGCCGACGAGGTCGCCATCATCATGGGCGGCGGCGTCATCGAGCGCGGTACGCCCGAGGCCCTCGCCCGCCAGGTCGGCAGCCAGCGCACCGTCAGCTGGATCGAGGACGGCGTCGAGCGCACCGAGTCCACGGCCACGCCCACCGCCGTCGTCCGCCGTCTCATGGACCGTCTCGCCGGGCCCGACGGCGAGGTCCCGGGGCTCCAGGTCCACACCCCGAGCCTGGAGGACCACTACCTCGCGCTCGTCTCGCGCCACCACTCGGCCTGACCCGCCGTCACCTGACCCGCTTTCAGCACGTCCACCTGAGGAGCTTCCATGACGACCGCCCTCGAATCCAGCGCCGACTCTCAGCCCACCCGGGTGTCGTCGCGCGACCGCGCCAGCGCACGCAGCCACCGGACCCAACGTCCCGGCAGCGCCGTGAGCGCCGTCATCACCTTGACCTGGGTCGGGCTGCTCAGCTTCATGCGCGAGCCCATCGCCTTCATCATGGGGCTCCTCTACCCGCTGTTCATGCTCATTCTGTTCGACGCCGTCTTCCCCGGTGAGATGGCCGGCGGCATCACCTTCGGCGAGTACATGCTCCCGGCGATGATCACGATGGGCGTGCTCATGACCTGCATGCAGATCCTGGCGATCACCGTGTCCGCCGAGCGTGAGACCGGCGCTCTCAAGCGTCTGTCCGTCCTGCCCGTTCCCGCCTGGGGCTACGTCGTTGCCAAGTGTGTGTCCAACACCGTCCTGTCCGTCATCAACATCGTCGTGCTCATCGTTGTCGGCCGCATCATCCTCGGCCTGAGCCTGCCGTCGTCGGCACACTCCTGGGGGCTGGCGGCCCTGGCCCTCGTGCTGACAATCGGTGCCTGCACCGCCCTGGGCCTGGCCATTGGCCGCCTGTGCCCCTCCTCGCGCGCCGCCTCCGGCATCCTCACTCCGGTCGTCATCATCCTCCAGTTCGTCTCCGGCCTCTTCCTGCCCCTGGCCCAGCTGCCGAGCTGGATGGTCCACAGCTTCTCGGTCCTTCCGGTGCGCTGGGCGGCTGAGCTCATGCGCGAGGCCTTCCTGCCCGCCTCCGCCGCCGCCGCCGAGCCCACCGGAGCGTGGGAGACCGGTAAGGGACTGGCGGTTGTGGCCGCCTGGTTCGTGGGCGGCGTCGTGGCCGCCGTCCTCATCAGCCGCCGAGACACCGTGGATCGATGACCCTCCAGAGGCCGGATCTCGTGACCTGGCCCCGTGACCTGCCCGGGCTGCGGCGCTTCGCCTGCGAAGGTGCCGACAGCCCGACAGGTCTGTACCCACCACTCGATCGGACGGGTCTGCCGCGCTGGCTGTGGTGCGTGGTCACCTGGACGCTGGCGGCCGCCTCCCTGACGGGGATCTACTACTCCGATCTCGCGCTGCTGGGCTTCTTCGTCGTCCTGCCGATGATCTGGTGGGTGTACACCAAGTGGTGGGTCGCCATCGTCATGCACATCCTCTTCGGGGCGGGATTCGCCGCCGTCGAGTACCTCAAGGGCAACGAGGTGTGGTGGAGCGGCCCCCTGACGATGGTCGTCGTCGTCCTCGTGACCGGTACCTGGGTCACGTGGGTCCAGGCCATCCGCTACGAGGCGCTTCGTGCCCTGACCGAGAAGGAGGAGGCGCTCGCGGCCCTCGCCCGCACGCAGAACGAGCTCATCGAGGCCGAGCGCGCCGCCGGCATCACCGCGGAGCACGAGCGCTGGTCCCGCGAGGTCCACGACACCCTGGCGCAGGGCTTCATCTCCCTGCTCCACCTCGCCCAGGCGGGCCTCATGGAGCTGCGCGAGCACTCCGACGGCGGAGCCCGCCAGGCGCGTTCGCTGCACGGGGTGCTCACCGAGATCGAGGCCGTGGCACGCGACAACCTCGCCGAGGCCCGGGCGCTGGTGGCGGGCGAGAGCCCCCAGGCCCTGCGCGACAACGGCCTGGAGGCGGCGCTGCTGCGCCTGGCACGGGCCCAGGAGCACCACGGCGTGCACGTGCGGGTCGCCGCCGAGCTGCCGGCCCGGATGCCCTCCGCCCTGGAGGTCGCGGTCCTGCGCATCGTCCAGGAGTCCCTGAGCAACGTCGTGCGCCACGCCCAGGCCGCTCACGTCGACGTCGTCGTCTCCCCCTGCCCCGGTGGGGACGAGCTCGTCGTCACCGTCGCCGACGACGGCCTCGGCGCGGCAGGGGCGCCGGAGGGCATCGGGCTGACCGGGATGCGCTCGCGCGTCGAGGCCCTCGGGGGGACGCTGACCGTCGACCCGTTCCAGCCGCCTGACGAGCACGGGCGTGTCGGAACCGTGGTCGAGGCCAGAATGCCCCTGTGAACGACACCCTTGTCTCCTCGGCACGTGCTGCGGGTCGCACAGCCGCGGTCCACGACCGCCCCCGATCCCGTCCGGAGGGCTGCCGGGTCCAGCTCCTCGTGGTCGACGACCACCCGGTCGTGCGCTCGGGGATCGTCGGCATGCTCGACGGGGAGCCGGGCATCGAGGTGGTGGGGCAGGCCGCCGACGGCGGGGAGGCCATCACCCTCACCGATGAGCTCGACCCCGACGTCGTCCTCATGGACCTGCGCATGCCCGAGGTCGACGGCGTCGAGGCCACCCGCCGGATCTCCGCCCGCCAGGACGCGCCCCGCGTCGTCGTCCTGACGACCTACGACACCGACGGCGACATCCTGCGCGCCGTCGAGGCCGGGGCCATCGGCTACCTCCTCAAGGACTGCCCGCGCGAGGACATCATCGGCGCGGTCCTGTCCGCCGCCGTGGGGCGCAGCACGCTGAGCTCGGACGTGACGACCCGCCTCGTCGGGGCCGCGCAGGCGAAGGCCAACGGCGTCGACGGCGTGTCGCGCCGGGCGCAGGTGCCGGTGTCCCTGTCCCCGCGTGAGAGGCAGGTTCTCCAGGTGGCCTCGCACGGCCTGTCCAACAGCCAGATCGGCACCCAGCTCTTCATCACCGAGGCCACCGTCAAGACGCACCTGCTGCGGGCCTACGCCAAGCTCGGCGTCGACTCGCGCACGGCCGCGGTCACCGAGGCGCTGCGCCGCGGCCTGCTTGAGCTGGGCTGAGCCTGCGACGATGACGATGGACGGGGATCATGGCCTCATGAGCTGTTCGCGCCCCCGCCTCGCTCTCCTGGTGACCACCGGCGTCGGCCTCTTCGGGGCTCTGGCCCCGGCTGGTGCAGCTGGGTTACGAGCGCGGCGGCTTCTACAGCTTCGATCTGCTTGAGCGTCTGGCGGGTGTGGGCATCACCAACGCCCGAGGCATTGAGCCGCCTTGGCAGGACCTCGCCGTCGGCGGTGGTGTGGGCAGTGCGCCCCGTCGCCAGGCTCATGACCCGAGGAATGATGTGGGGCCTGCGCAGGCGCGCCCAGGGCTGAGTCGACCCGACTCAAGGCTTACTCACGCCTACCGCGAACAGTGGCATGGGGGTGCCTGCCGCGCCGTTAGCCTTACCAGCACGTGCCCGCGCCCTGTCGCCCCGCGGGGTCTCGGCACCCCCCCGAGCCCCGGCGGACGACCGCCGGCGCGCCGACCGACCGCACGTGCCGAGGAGAAGAACCCGCGATGTTCGAACGTTTTACCGACCGCGCCCGCCGCGTCGTCGTCCTGGCCCAGGACGAGGCTCGCGCGCTCAACCACAACTACATCGGCACGGAGCACCTCCTTCTCGGCCTCATCCACGAGGGCGAGGGGGTCGCCGCCAAGGCACTGGAGTCGATGGACGTCTCCCTGGACGCCGTGCGCGCCCAGGTTGTCGAGATCATCGGCGAGGGACAGTCCGCCCCCACCGGCCACATCCCCTTCACCCCGCGCGCCAAGAAGGTCCTCGAGCTCAGCCTGCGTGAGGCCCTCCAGCTCGGCCACAACTACATCGGCACCGAGCACATCCTCCTGGGGCTTCTGCGCGAGGGTGAGGGCGTGGCCGCCCAGGTCCTCACCAAGCTCGGCGCGGACCTGTCCGCCGTGCGCCAGACCGTCATGCAGATGCTCTCCGGCTACGAGGCCAAGGAGACGGTCACCGCGGGCGGGTCGAACACCGACGCCAAGCAGACCGGCTCGGCGATCCTCGACCAGTTCGGCCGCAACCTCACGGCCGCGGCCCGCGAGGGCAAGCTCGACCCGGTCATCGGGCGCCACAAGGAGATGGAGCGGGTCATGCAGATCCTCTCCCGCCGCACGAAGAACAACCCGGTGCTCATCGGGGAGCCCGGCGTCGGCAAGACGGCCGTCGTCGAGGGCCTGAGCCAGGCGATCGTGCACCGCGACGTGCCCGAGACCCTGCGCGACAAGCAGCTCTACTCCCTGGACATGGGCTCGCTCGTCGCCGGCTCGCGCTACCGCGGTGACTTTGAGGAGCGCCTGAAGAAGGTCCTCAAGGAGGTGCGCACCCGCGGTGACATCATCCTGTTCATCGACGAGATCCACACCCTCGTGGGGGCCGGCGCCGCCGAGGGCGCCGTCGACGCCGCCAGCATCCTCAAGCCCATGCTCGCGCGCGGCGAGCTGCAGACCATCGGCGCCACCACCCTGGACGAGTACCGCAAGATCGAGAAGGACGCCGCCCTGGAGCGCCGTTTCCAGCCGGTGACGGTGGAGCAGCCCTCCATCCAGGAGACCATCGGCATCCTCACAGGCCTGCGTGACCGCTACGAGGCCTTCCACCGGGTCGTCATCACCGACGGCGCCATCGAGGCCGCCGCCAAGCTCGCCGACCGCTACATCAACGACCGCTTCCTGCCGGACAAGGCCATCGACCTCATCGACGAGGCGGGCGCGCGCCTGCGCATCCGCCGCATGACCGCCCCGCCGGAGCTGCGTGAGATCGACGACCGCATCGCCGAGGTCAAGCGCGAGAAGGAGGCGGCGATCGACGACCAGGACTTCGAGCGCGCCGCCGCCCTGCGCGACGACGAGCACCGCCTGGTCGAGGAGCGTCGCTCCAAGGAGGAGGCGTGGCGCTCGGGCGACGCCGAGTCCGTCGCCGAGGTCAACGAGGAGCTCGTCGCCGAGGTGCTGGCGATGTCCACAGGCATCCCGGTGGTCAAGCTCACCGAGGCGGAGTCCGCCAAGCTGATGAACATGGAGGCCGAGCTCCACAAGCGGATCATCGGCCAGGACAAGGCGATCCAGGCCCTGTCGAAGTCGATCCGCCGTACGCGCGCGGGCCTGAAGGACCCCAAGCGCCCCGGTGGCTCCTTCATCTTCGCCGGCCCCACCGGCGTCGGTAAGACCGAGCTGGCCAAGGCGCTGGCCGAGTTCCTCTTCGACGACGAGGACGCGCTCATCCAGCTCGACATGTCGGAGTTCGCCGAGAAGCACACGGTCTCGCGCCTGTTCGGCGCGCCCCCCGGCTACGTCGGCTACGACGAGGGCGGCCAGCTGACGGAGAAGGTGCGCCGCCGGCCCTTCAGCGTCGTGCTCTTCGACGAGGTCGAGAAGGCCCACCCCGACATCTTCAACTCGCTGCTGCAGATCCTGGAGGACGGTCACCTGTCCGACGCCCAGGGCCGCGTGGTGGACTTCAAGAACACCGTCATCATCATGACGACGAACCTGGGCTCGAAGGACATCGGCAAGGCTGTCGCCACCGGCTTCCAGTCGACGGTGGGCGGCACGATGGACTACGAGGAGATGAAGGCGCACGTCAACCGTGAGCTCAAGTCCCAGTTCCGTCCCGAGTTCCTCAACCGCGTGGACGACCTCATCGTCTTCCCGCAGCTGTCGAAGGACGAGGTGCGCCAGATCGTCGACCTCATGATCGCCCGCCTGGACAAGCGTCTGGTGGAGCAGGAGATGACGATCGAGCTCACCGACGCCGCCAAGGAGCTGCTGGCCGAGCGCGGCTTCGACCCGGTGCTGGGTGCGCGCCCGCTGCGTCGCGCGATCCAGCGCGACATCGAGGACGCGCTGAGCGAGAAGATCCTCTTCGGGGAGATCCAGCGCGGCCAGCGCATCGTCGTCGACGCCGAGGGCGAGGGCGTGCTGGGGGAGTTCACCTTCCGCGGCGAGCCCTGGGACCCCCGGGTCGGCTCCGACCCGCTCAGCGCCGAGGTCGCCGCCCAGCAGGACGCCGAGAGGGTCGTCGCCGCCGTCGGCGGTCCCGCCGTGGGCGGGCGCGACGGCGGGCCCGGCGCCGCCGCCCAGGCGATCTGACGGCCGGCGATCCTCCCGCCCTCCGGCGCATCCGCTTCCGGCCCCGCCGCCCCGATCCGGG
>CALEXZ010000132.1 GCA_937926195.1 uncultured Actinomyces sp. | reverse complement strand
GTCCCTGCGTGCGCGCGTCGTGCCCTGAGGCCCCGGGAGGCGACCCCGCAGGAGGGAGCGGGCGCCGCCGTGGGCCTCAGGGTCCGGTCGAGCACCGGGCTCCCCGGCGCGCCGGGCCCAGCCGGACGCCGTCGTGCCCCTGACGTTGCCCCAGGCACCGACCCCGGGAGAGGATCAGGCTTGGCCCGAGGCGCTGCAGCCTGCTGTCCCCTCAGCCTCACCCATGTTCAAAGGAGCACCTGAATGAGCACCGAGCCCTTCGCCCTCACCGACGAGGACCTCAAGGCGATCAACGTCTCCAAGGCCCTGGCCGCAGACGCCGTCGAGAAGGCGGGGTCCGGTCACCCCGGCACGCCCATCTCGCTGGCGGGCGTGGCCTACCTGCTCTATCAGTACGAGATGCAGTGCGACCCCTCGGACGACCGGTGGCTGGGTCGTGACCGTTTCGTCCTGTCGGCGGGCCATGCCTCCATGCTCCAGTACGCCCAGCTCGTGCTGGCCGGCTACGGGCTTGAGATCGAGGACCTGGCGGCGCTGCGCACCGCCGGCTCCCTGACCCCCGGGCACCCGGAGTACGGGCACACCAAGGGCGTGGAGGTCACCACCGGCCCCCTGGGGGCGGGCGTGTCCAACGCCGTCGGCCTGGCCATGGCCGCCCGCTACGAGCACGGCCTGCTCGACCCCGACAGCCAGGCCGGCGAGTCCGTCTTCGACCACTACGTCTACACGATCCTGGGCGACGGCTGCATGCAGGAGGGCGTAGCCTCGGAGGCCGCCTCCCTCGCCGGGACCCAGGAGCTCGGCAACCTCATCGCCATCTACGACGACAACGACATCTCCATCGAGGGCGACACGGACATCGCCTTCGGAGAGGACCCCTCGGCCCGCTTCAAGGCCTACGGCTGGCAGGTGCTGGAGGTCGACTGGACCAACGGGAGCGGCGAGTACGTCGAGGACTACGCGGCCCTGCACGAGGCGCTCGTCGCCGCCCGCGCGGAGACCCGCCGCCCCACCCTCATCCGCCTGCGCACGGTCATCGCCTGGCCCTCGCCCACGAAGCAGGGCAAGGAGGTCTCCCACGGGGCCAAGCTCGGCGCCGAGGAGCTCGCGGGCCTGAAGAAGGCTCTCGGCCTGGACCCGGAGGCCACCTTCCAGACGGCGGGGATCCTCGAGTACACCCGTGAGCGCGCCGCGGCCAGGGCGCGCGCCGCCCGCGCGGACTGGGACGCCCGCTTCGTGGCCTGGCAGGGCGCCAACCCGGAGGGCGCAGCGCTGCTGTCCCGCCTCCAGGCGCAGGAGCTGCCCGAGGGCCTGGACGAGGCGCTGCCGACCTGGGAGGTCGGGGCCTCGATCGCCACCCGCGCGGCCTCGGGCAAGGTCCTGTCCGCGATCGGTGCCGTCATGCCCGAGCTGTGGGGCGGCTCCGCCGACCTCGCGGGCTCCAACAACACGACGATCGCCGGGGCCGGCTCCTTCCTGCCCGCCTCACTGGCACAGAAGGAGGGCGACGGCCCCTACGGCCGTGTCCTGCACTTCGGCATCCGCGAGCACGCCATGGGCGGCATCCTCAACGGCATCGCCCTGGACCGGCTCACCCGCTCCTACGGCGGCACCTTCATGGTCTTCTCCGACTACATGCGTCCGGCCGTGCGGCTGGCCGCCCTCATGGGGCTGGACACGACCTTCGTGTGGTCGCACGACTCCATCGGCGTCGGCGAGGACGGCCCCACCCACCAGCCGGTCGAGCACCTCGCGGCGCTGCGCGCCATCCCCGGGCTCGACGTCGTGCGCCCCTGTGACGCCAACGAGACCGCCGCAGCCTGGCGCACGATCCTGTCGCGCCGAAGCAACCCGGCCGGCATCATCCTCTCGCGACAGAACCTCACGGTGACGGCCTCGGCCGAGGCCGCCGCCGCGGGAGTGCCGAAGGGCGCGTACACCCTGCTGGAGTCCACGGACAGTCACGGCGAGGAGACCACGCCCGCCGTCGTGCTCATCGCCACCGGCTCCGAGGTGGGCGTCGCCGTCGCGGCACGCGAGATCCTGCAGGAGGTCGGTACGCCCACCCGCGTCGTCTCCGCCCCCTGCCTGGAGTGGTTCGCCGAGCAGGGCGCGGCCTACCGCCAGGAGGTCCTGCCCGAGGACGCCGTCAAGGTGTCCATCGAGGCCGGGGTCGCCATGGGGTGGCGCGAGATCGTCGGGGAGTCCGGCGCGATCGTCTCCCTCGACCACTTCGGGGCCTCCGCTGCCGGCACCCTGCTCTTCGAGCAGTACGGGTTCTCCGGTGAGCACGTGGCCGCCGTCGCGCGCGAGGCCCTGGCCGCCAAGGTCTGATCCGTCGGCCCGCGACATCCTGAGGTGACGGCTGTCCTGCCCGGACAGGACAGCCGTCACTCGTTGCCCGCCACTCTCCCCTGAGGTCCGGTGCGGGGTAGCCTGGACCCCGGAACGTGAACGTTCACATCCGGCCCTCCCGACGACGCGTCCCGCGCTCCAGCAACGTCCGTCACCGCACAGCCCCCAGGAGACCCCATGCCCGAGACCCTTGTCCTCGCCGAGCTCGACGCCGACCTGCGGGCCGCCGTCTCCGCCACCCGTCAGAGGGTCGCCGCCCTGCACGCGGAGCTGCCCCGCTGGGGCCTGGTCGTGTGGACCGCTGGCAACGTCTCCGAGCGCGTCACCCTCGACGGCGTCCCGACCGACCTGTTCGTCATCAAGCCCTCCGGCGTGTCCTACGACGAGCTCAGCGCCGAGAGCATGGTGGTGTGCACGCTCGACGGCGACAAGATCGCGGACGGCACCCCCGCCTCCCTGGCACCCTCCTCCGACACGGCCGCCCACGCCTACGTCTACCGCCACATGGAGGGCGTCGGCGGTGTCGTGCACACGCACTCCACCTACGCCACCGCCTGGGCCGCCCGACGCGAGCCGATCCCCTGCGCCCTGACGATGATGGCTGACGAGTTCGGCGGAGAGATCCCGGTGGGGCCCTTCGCGCTCATCGGCGACGACTCGATCGGGCGCGGGATCGTCGAGACGCTGCGCGGCTCCCGGTCTCCCGCTGTGCTCATGGCCAACCACGGCCCCTTCACCATCGGCCGCGACGCCCGCAGCGCGGTCAAGGCCGCCGTCATGTGCGAGGAGGTGGCGCGCACCGTCCACATCGCCAGGCAGGGCGGCGAGATCCACCTCATCGAGCAGGACCTCGTCGACCGCCTCAACGACCGCTACCAGAACGTCTACGGTCAGCACTGAGGCGCCTCACCGGGCCGCCCCGCCCGCCGGCAGCCCACCGTGCCCGGGGCGCCCTCCCCATGCAGAGGGCTTGCCCCGACCCGCTGGACAGCGAATGCTGGTTGTCATCTTCACCTTGCCCGTCCACAGGAGCGCTCCCCCATGATCTTCAAGTCCAAGCAGAGCGAGCTGCACTCCAGGTACTACTGGGCCCTCATCGCGGTCTGCCTGCTCATCGGTGTTCCCGCCGCCTTCTGGATCTACATCGAGATCAGCAACAACGTCACCGGCCGCACCCGCATCCCGATCTACCTCCTGCTCATCCCGCTCATGATCCTCATGGTCCTGGCCAGGTGGGTCGACGCCAAGATCCTCAAGGCAGCCCCGCAGCTGGTGCGCGAGCGCGACCGAGCCGCCTTGGCCAGCGCCCTGGGATACGACCCCGTCAGCGGGCGGCCGGCCGCCTCCGCGGCCCCCACAGGCCCGAGCACGGCGGGGTACGCCCAGCCCGCCGCCCCGGCGGTCGGAACCAACGCCCACGGAGCCCAGTACGGACAGTTCGGGGCCCAGCACGGGCAGTACGGGGCCCCGGCCGGTACCGCTCAGCCCAACGGCGGCGCCCCGTCCTCCGCGTCCTACGGGTACTGAGCCTCCCGGGCGGGTTGAGCCGCCCGGACCTGCCTGACAGCCGACGACGACGCCCCCGCCGGACCGCCCACGGTCCCGCGGGGGCGTCACCCTGTACCGACCGGGTCCTGCGACGCGAGGCGACGGCCCCTGTGCCGACCCGGTTCACGTGTCACAGGCTGCCCCTACTCTTGCCGCTATGAGCCCCTCGTCCACGATCTCCGCGTCCAAGAAGAAGGCGCGCCCCTCCTACGTCTGCAGCGAGTGCGGCTGGGACAGCCCCAAGTGGCTGGGCCAGTGCCGTGAGTGCCGCGAGTGGGGCACGCTCACGGAGGTCGCGGCGACTGCCGACGCCGCCGCAGGAGGCGCGGTCCTGGCCCGGGCGGCGGCCGTGCGCCCCGCGGTGGCAGCGCGCCCGATCGGGGAGGTCTCCGCCGAGCAGGCGCGGGCCCGGCCCACCGGGGTCGGCGAGCTCGACCGCGTCCTCGGGGGCGGAATCGTCCCGGGCGCCGTCGTGCTGCTCGCCGGAGAGCCCGGCGTCGGCAAGTCCACGCTGCTGCTCGACGTCGCCGCGAAGGCCGCCGCCGTGGCCCGCGAGCGAGGGCGGGGCCCGGTCCTGTACGTCACCGGTGAGGAGTCGGCCAGCCAGGTGCGTCTGCGGGCGGAGCGCATCGACGCCATCGACCCGGCGCTACTGCTCGCCAGCGAGACCGAGCTGGGCGCGCTGCTGGGTCACGTGGAGGCGGCAGAGCCGTCGCTGCTCGTCGTCGACTCCGTCCAGACCGTCGCCTCCGCCCAGGTGGAGGGCTCAGCGGGAGGGGTCACCCAGGTGCGGGCCGTGGCCGGCACACTCATCGCCGTCGCCAAGGAACGGGGCATCCCCGTCCTGCTCGTCGGGCACGTGACGAAGGACGGCGGGATCGCCGGGCCGCGCGTGCTCGAGCACCTCGTGGACGTCGTGTGCCAGTTCGAGGGTGACCGCCACGCGCGCCTGCGCCTGCTGCGCGCCGTCAAGAACCGCTACGGACCCACGGACGAGGTCGGCTGCTTCGACCTGGGAGAACGGGGCATCGTCGGGCTGGAGGACCCCAGCGGACTGTTCCTGTCCTCCGCGCGCTCCGAGGTCCCCGGTACCTGCGCGACGGTCACCCTTGAGGGGCGCCGCCCGATGCCGGTGGAGGTCCAGGCCCTGGTCGCCGCGACGAACGCGGGCTCCCCGCGCCGCACGACCTCGGGCCTCGACCACTCGCGGGTGGCCATGTCCCTGGCGGTGCTGCAGGCGCGTCTGCGGGTGGACACCTCCGGCGCCGACGTCTACCTGTCCACGGTGGGCGGCGCCAGGACCGTTGAGCCCGCCACGGACCTCGCGGTGGCCATCGCCGTCGTCTCCGCGGCCCGGAACGTGCCCACGTCCCCGGGTCTCGTGGCCTTCGGGGAGGTCGGCCTCACCGGGGAGACGCGCGCGACCGTCGGCATCCAGCGGCGCCTGGCGGAGGCGGCGCGCCTCGGCTTCGACCGGGCGATCGTGCCGCTGGCGGGATCCTCCGATCTCAGGCCGGTGCCCGGGATGCAGGTCCTGCCGGTCAGCCACGTCGGCGAGGCCATCGGAGCGGCCCTTCCCCACGGCTGAGACCGGGGCGGGCGCCCGGTGCAGCGCGGCTCCCCGGTGCGGGGGCGCCACCGTGCGGGGGCCTCCTCCCTCCGACCCGCGCCCACGGACCGCCGAGCCTGGATACGATGCGCGCGGACGCGCCTGCACCGGGCGCCGCCACCCAGGAGAGCTATGACCGACGCCCACACGAGCCACCTACGAGAGACCCTCGCCCTCATCGCTCCCGGCACCGTCCTGCGCGACGGCCTGGAGCGCATCCTGCGTGGACGCACCGGCGCCATCATCGTGCTCGGCTTCGACCACGTCGTCGAGGCGATCTCCTCGGGAGGCTTCCGTCTCGACGTCGAGCTCTCCGCGGCCCGGCTGCGTGAGCTGTCCAAGATGGACGGTGCCGTGGTCATCAACCAGTCCGCCAACCGCATCCGCCTCGCCAACGTCCAGCTCACGCCCGACTCCTCCATCGAGACCAGTGAGGCCGGAATGCGCCACCGCACCGCTGAGCGGGTAGCGCGCCAGACCGGCTACCCGGTCATCTCCGTGTCCCAGTCGATGCGGATCATCACCCTGTACGTCGACGGCAGGCGGCACGTCGTCGAGCCCAGTGAGGCCATCCTCGCCCGCACCAACCAGGCCCTGGCCACCCTGGAGCGCTACACGACGCGGCTGACGCAGACCTCTGCGGGGCTGGACACCCTGGAGATCGAGGACATGGTGACCGTGCGCGACGTCACCACCGTCCTGCAGCTGCTGGAGATGGTGCGTCGCATCGCCTCCGACATCGACGAGTACGTCACCGAGCTGGGCACCGACGGGCGACTGCTGGCCCTCCAGCACGAGGAGCTCACACGCGGGCTCATGGTCGAGCGCGACCTGCTGCTGTCGGACTACCTGCCGCCCAACCTCGACACCGCCACCGTCGATGCACGCCTGAAGTGGGTTGGCGCCCCGGCCCTGCTCGACCTGGCCATGGTGGCACGCTCCATGGGACTGGGAGGACCGGACGGCCAGGACCTCGACGCCTCCGTCTCCCCCAGGGGGCTGAGGCTGCTGTCGAAGATCCCTCGCCTGCCGCTGGTGACAGCGCGCTGCGTCGCCGAGCACTGGGGCTCCCTTCAGGGGATCCTCGGGGCGACGGTCGAGGAGCTGCAGGCGGTCGAGGGCGTCGGGGCGCGCCGCGCCCGTACGGTGCGAGACGGCCTGTCCCGGATCGCGGACGCCTCCCTCGTCGACCGCTTCGGCTGAGCGCACGGGCTGAGACCCCGACTCCCCGCCGCCACCACGCGCCCCGGGGTGGGCCGGGGCAGGGTGCCTGCCAGGTGCCTGGGGGGCCGGGCCTGACGGCCGACCTCAGCCGATGGTGAAGACGTGGGCCTCGGTGACGGTGGTGCCGCCCATCTCGAGGCGGAGGACGTAGGTGCCCGCCCGGGCGACGGTCGGGTCCTCAGCCGTGGCGGTCGCGCTCGCCTCGGCGCTGGGTGAGCCCTGCGCCGTCGGCTCCGGCGTCGGGCTCTGCTCGGCCACGGGAGTGGTCCCCTCCGTGGCGGTGGGAGTGGGGGCCGGGGGCGCGCACTCACCGGTGCTCACGTGCCCGTCCCAATACAGCGTCGTCGTCGCACTCTGCCCCGCGTCCACGAGCAGCATGCGCTCGGCGGGCTCAGCCGGGCAGGTGAGGGAGGACCACTGGCCCACCCCTCCAGAGGTGATGACGGCACCGAGACTCGCGCTACCGACGTCGAGCAGACAGGCCTGGGAACCCGTGTTGGTGAGCGTCACATCGATGGTCAGCCCCGCACCGACGGCGACCGACGACGGTGCGCTCATGGCGATCTCGAGCTGGTCGGTGGTGCAGGCGACGGGGTCGGGATAGACGGTGACCACGGAGGCCGACGCCTGCTGCCGGTCCTGCTCACGGATCGTGTCACGTGCCCACGTGGCGGACGCGATGATCCCGTAGGCAACCCCGCCCACGAAGGCGACGAGGACGAGCAGCGCGATGAGACGTCGCAGCCAGTAGCGCGGCCGGGGCGGCTGCCGACGAGGAGGACGGCCGGCAGGACGGGGCCGGGTGCGGCCGGTGGGGTGAGGCTGGGAACGGCCGGTGGGGTGCCAGCCCGGAGCGGTACGTGCACCGGTACGCCCGGTGGGCCGTGTCCCCTGCGCGGGGCGAGCGCCGGTGCGGCCAGATGCCCGAACCCTCCGCGAGGCGGGGTTCGAGGTGGCCGGGTGGGCGGAGCGGCCCCCCTTCTGGCGGGCGGCGGCACCGGCCGACGACCGGCCCGCGCGAGGCGCACCGTCCTGGTGCGCGGACGCTCCCCCACGGTGGCTGCGGGGCGCCCGCTGGGAACCCGAGGCCCCGGAAGCTCCCCTGGCGCCGGTTGATCCGGTGGCTCCCCCGGCGCCGGTGGCCCGGTCACGAGCGGAGGCGGCGCGACGTCGTGCGTCGTCCTTCGAGCTGCGTCCGGTGGCCATGGGCCGAGCGTACCGACGCCGCCGCGGCAGACGCGCTCGCCGCACCGGCCGTGGCCTCGGGTGCCGCGCGGGCCGGGTCCGCCAGGGGATCCAACGTCGACTGGGATGCACGGCTCCTGAGCCCACCGGGACCTCTCCCCGGCGCGGGCATGAACCCTCATTTCTCCATGGCCTCAAGAGCTCCACCACAGTCAAGACGATCCAAGCGATCACGGTCTCGCAACTAACCTCCCGGGCAGTTACACCTTCATGAGGTATTGCTTACATCACATCCTATAGGTACGGTAGTTTATGTGATCGCACCCCGCGGCCACTGCCTCCCCGACCAGAGGTAGAGCATCATGCACGCAGCACACACGCTGAGGATCAACGCCTACGCTGCCGTCATACTAGCAATCGCCGTTCCCACATCCATCCCTGCTCCCCCTTTCGCCAACGCCGAGCCGGCAGCACCTCTCACGTCATCCACAGTTCAAACCTGGACAGAGACCAACGATGATTGTGTTGCCGCAGTAGAGGAACACAATCTCACTGCCACAGAGAACGAGATCGTACCCACAGACGTCTGCACGTCCACGATCTCCCTTGAGGTGAGTGCACCACAACCAGTTCGTGACGATGACCTTCTCCCAAGCGACGCCGCTGCACCCTCGGATCTCCGTTCGGCGGTAGTTGCAGGTACCGTCACCAGCAGGTACTTCAAACAGACCGTGGTTCATGGTACGGACCAGGAGACTCAGTCCGGTATCTTCTACTTCAACGGAGCAAGAGCCTGGATCCAGACCTACGCCGGCTACACCGGTTCGCATCGCTGCTGGGTGAACTACACGGTCGGATACTCGGTTAGCGTTACCAGTTGCGTAGGCGGGGCAGCTGGCAACCCCTCGACCGTTCGAATGGGCCTACAGGTCAAGCCGTTCAATGCACCGATCTCCTGGAAAGAGGACCACTATGTCTACCTGCGTCCCAACGGCACGTATTACTGCTGAGTGAGGGCCTCGCAGTCATGGAGATCGACACCGGCGGGATCGTCCTGCGAGTCGGAGCGCTCATCCTCGTGGCCCTCTACCTCTGGATCACGCTCAGGGCCCTGTTCATCGAGATCCAGAGGACAGATCGCCCCGTCTGGCAACGAGCCATGTGGGCCTTCTTCCTCCTCGCCTTCCAGATCGCCGGCCCGGCCGCCTGGTACCTCAACGAGCTCGTCGAGAGCCGACGCCGTCGGCACCGCGGCGGACCGGGTCCCGCCACCCGGTGAGCGTCGCCGACTCACAGGTGGACGGGGCCCGGCACCCCCGTCCAGGCGCCGTCGAGTACCGGTCAGGAGCGCTTGACGAGGGGGAAGGTGATCGTCTCGCGGATGCCCTGGCCCGTCAGGGCCGTGAGGAGACGGTCAATGCTCATGCCCATGCCTCCGCAGGGCGGGAAACTCTGCTCCATCGCCACAAGGAAGTCCTCATCGACGACCATGGTCTCCGGGTCCCCGTTGGCAGCCGCCAACGACTGGGCGACGAAGCGCTCACGCTGAACCACAAGGTTGGGTTGCCTAGCGCCTCTCGGACAGGAGCCATTCTTCCCGCGAGTCGGCAGGATTGAGACCGTTGGAGGTGCGAGATACGCGCAGGAAGTCAGGGCCCTGGTCGTGCGCGAGGTCATGAACCACGAAGAAGGCGGTAACCCCGTCTCATCGATGTGCCGGCGGTCAGGCGTTTCTGGATAAAGGTACTACTCCTGGTGCGACCGCCCCCAGTCAGAAACAGCAGCAAGAAGAACAGAGCTCACCCTCACGGTGAAGGCCGTCTTCGAGGACTTCGACGGCATTCACTCGACGGCGGGTCGTACGGGGGGCGTCAGGTGGGCGCTTGGGCGGAGTCATTTCGCTCCGTACTCAAGAATGAGATCGCACCGGATGGCGTGCCCACGAGGCAGAAGACTCACCCCGACATTGCCTCGTGGATCGAACTGCGACACAGCCGCAAGCGCTTTCACTCGAGTCTGGGGTACCGCACTCCGGATGAGAGCCGGCTCCTGGGGCGAAATACGGCAGCCTGAGACAACAGGGCAAGCACAGCCCTAAAGACACCGAGCAGCCCAGTCCGCACATTCCCATCTTCCTGGTGGCGAGTGAGTCACATGATCCTGTTCCAACTCTTCTCCGATCTATCCCACCCTGAGAGCACCAGCCACAACGGATCCGGGGGCGTGAGCACCCTCGTGGCCGAGGACCTCACTTTCGTTCTCCAGCTGCGCTGGACCAGCCCGGATTGGATCGCCGAGGAAGGACAGTCACAATGAGAACCCCGCGCAGGGCCGCGCGCTGTACAGCCGTGCGCCCGGCCGACGCGGCCCGCCACGGGCCCGGGTCGGCCGCACAGGTGGGCGGGCCTCGACGCGGTCACGGCAGCCGGAAGGTCTCCCCACCGTCGTCGGAGGCGATGAGGCCGTCCGCGAGCAGCCCGGCCACCGCCCGCGCGGGCTGTCCGAGGACCGCCTCGCCCCCGGCCCTAGGTGTACTCGGCCAGGAGGTTGGTGGCACTGGCTGTTGACGGAAGGGAGGACCTCCG
>CALEXZ010000131.1 GCA_937926195.1 uncultured Actinomyces sp. | reverse complement strand
AGCGCAGGAAGGCCTCCTCCAGGGCGCGCGACTGGGCGTTGGTGCGGTAGAAGACAGCGATGTCGCGGGGACGCACGCCGTCCTCGTCGGCGAGGCGGTCGATCTCCTGGCTGATCCAGCGGGCCTCGTCGTGCTCGGAGTCGGCGACGTAGCCGACAACGGGGGTGCCGGCACCGGAGTCGGTGAAGAGCTCCTTCTTGCGGCGTCCCGTGTTGTGGCTGATGACGGCGTTGGCGGCGTCGAGGATGTTCTGGGTGGAGCGGTAGTTCTGCTGGAGCAGGATCGTGCGGGCGCTGGGGTAGTCCTGCTCGAACTCCTCGATGTTGCGGATCGTGGCCCCGCGGAAGGCGTAGATGGACTGGTCCGAGTCGCCGACGACGGTGAGCTCGCCCTGCGCCAGGGGTGAGGAGACGCCCGAGGTGCCGGGCCCGCCGATGAGCTCGCGCACGAGCACGTACTGGGCGTGGTTGGTGTCCTGGTACTCGTCGACCAGGACGTGGCGGAAGCGCCGCCGGTACATCTCGGCGATGGCGGGCCGGGTCTGCATGAGCTGGACCGTGCGCATGATGAGGTCGTCGAAGTCGAGGGCGTTGGCGGCGGCCAGGCGCGCCTGGTAGGCGCGGTAGACCTCGACGAGGTGACGCTCCAGCGGGTTGGAGGTGACGGCGTGCTCCTCGAAGCCCGCGGGGGTGACGAGCTCGTTCTTGAGGTCGGAGATCCGGTGGGCGAAGGTCTTGGGCGTGAAGCGCTTGGAGTCGATGCCCAGCTCGCGCACGACGAGCGTGATGAGGCGCTGGGAGTCGGCGGCGTCGTAGATGGAGAAGGTCGAGCGCAGCCCCAGGGCCGCGTGCTCGCGGCGCAGGATGCGCACGCAGGCGGAGTGGAAGGTGGATACCCACATGCGTGCGGCGGCCTCGCCCACGAGGGCGGCGACGCGCTCGCGCATCTCGGCGGCGGCCTTGTTGGTGAAGGTGATGGCGAGGATCTCGCCGGGGCGGGCGCGGCCGGTGGCCAGCAGGTAGGCGATGCGGTGGGTCAGCACCCGGGTCTTGCCGCTTCCGGCGCCGGCGAGGATGAGCAGGGGGGTGCCGACGTGGGTGACGGCGGCGGCCTGGGGCTCGTTGAGGCCGCGGGTCAGGGCGGCGGGGTCGCCGACGGCGAGGTCCCGGGCCCGGGCGACGTCCCCCGCCGCGGAGCCGGCCGCGTCTGCCTGGCCCGCACGGGCACGGGCCTCGGCGGCACGCGCCTGGGCGCGGGCCACGAGGGCGGCGGTCTCGGCCTGACGCTCCTCCCAGGTGCCGGCCACTGAGGCGCGCTCCTGGGCCGAGGGGGCGTCGTCGTCGGGCTCGTATCCGGGCTCGGTGGGGGCCTCGACATCCATGAGGGAGTCGGCCCAGCCGTCGTCGAGGTCGAAGGCGGCGGGGGCCAGGGCCGGCAGGGCGGCCTCGGCCGGGGGCGTGGCGCCGCCCTTCTGGCCGGGCATGGGCAGGGAGCCGAAGAGGGAGTCCATCGCGTTCATACTGCGCCCAGCCTACTGGCGCGCGCCGACGTCCTTCACAGGTGCTTGAGGGCCTCGCGACGGCTGAGCGCTGACAGGCACGGGTGGGTGTCGACGAAGCGGCGGACCCAGGCGCCGTCGGTGCGGGCGTAGTCCCGCAGGGCCCAGCCGATGGCCTTGCGGATGAAGAACTCCGGGTCCTCCTCGTTGGCCTCGATGACGTCGGTCAGGAGGTGGAGGTCGGTGCGGTCCTTGTGCTGGAGCTGGCAGATGATGGCGCTGCGGCGCACCCACAGGTCGGGGTCCGCGGCCCAGGCGCGCATGCGAGCGGCCGCCGCGGGGCGGGCGCGCACCACAAGACCCACAGCGTGGGAGGTCTCATCCACCAGGTCCCACCACTGCCCCGTGCGCAGCAGGTGCTCGTACAGCGCGAGGGACGCCATGCGGTCGGTATGCGCGGCCGAGTAGGTGGAGCGGATGATCGCCAGGGCGGCGAAGCGCTCCTCACGGTGTGTGGCGCCGTCCCACAGGTGGCGCAGCGCTGTCTCCCAGGTGGTGGCGTCGTGCCAGAGATCCGCGTGAGCGGCGGCGATCCTCGTCGCGAGCCTGCGGGTGGCGGGGACTCCGACGCCGTACATCGGCATCTGCGACTTGAGGTAGGCGCGCTGCTGCTCGGCGCGCTGCGGGTCGCCGGCCTGCGCCAGTGCGGTGCGCAGCTCCTCCTGGAAGGCGGCGACGGCCGCCGTCGGCTCGGCTCTCATACGTCCAGTGTCGCAGCCCCTGCGCCCGAGCGGGCGCCGTCGGCCGCGCTCGGTGAAAGGGACGCGGGGAGCCCCCGTCCGCGGCCGGGACGTGGGAGCCTTGGCCCATGAGCAGCCGGCCCCATGCCGTGATCCGCAAGACCGATGACTTTTCCGGGGCGACCCGCCTGGAGGCCCAGGGCCTGGCGTGGCTGGCCGCGGCCATGCCCGACGGCGGTGCCCACACGGTGCCGACCACCGTCGGTGACGGCTGGATCGAGGAGCCCCGTCTGAGCGCCGGACAGGTGACGCCCGAGGCCGCACGGGCCTTCGGCCGGGCCCTGGCGGTGACCCACGCCGCC
The DNA here is from genome assembly GCA_937926195.1 of uncultured Actinomyces sp. GTDB lineage: Bacteria > Actinomycetota > Actinomycetes > Actinomycetales > Actinomycetaceae > Actinomyces. The sequence continues at coordinate 4,211 of CALEXZ010000131.1, read as the reverse complement.
GGTGCTCCCGCCTTCGGTGCCGCCCCTCCCGGCTGGGACGGGCGCACCCGCATGGGGCGCTCGGACATCCGCCTGCGGCCGCACGCACCCGAAGCACCCGGGGACGAGCCCCGGCCCTGGGGCCGCTTCTACGCCGAGGACCGCCTGGCGCCCTACATCGGCCCGGGCCGGGACACGGGCTCACTCAGCCGCGGCGAGGCCGGGCTCATCGAGCGGGTGTGCGCCCGCCTGTCCGACGGTGACTTCGACGCCCCGCAGCCCGAGCTCACCCGCCGCTGCGCGCAGGAGCGCGGGGAGCGCGTGGCGGTGGCCCGCACGCACGGGGACCTGTGGACCGGCAACGTCCTGTGGGTGCCTGCCACCGAGGTCGCCTCCTGGGCGCCCGAGACGGCCGGGTGCGGGCCGGGCGGTGCCGGCCGTCGTGGGCCAGGCGGGCGCGCGGGGGCTGGTGCGGACATTGTCGGCGTGCTCATCGACTCCATGGCTCAGGGCGCGCACGCCGAGACGGACCTGGCGGCTCTTGGTGTCTTCGGCCAGCGGTTCCTCGAGGAGGTCTACGTCGGCTACAACGAGGTGTCCGCCCTCGCCGACGGCTGGCAGGAGAGGGTCGCGCTGCACCAGCTGCACATGCTCATGATCCACGTCTACCTCTTCGGCGGCGGGTACGGGACCCACGCGGCCGCTCTCGCGCGCCGCTACGTCTGAGACTCGCCTCCGGGACGGGCCCGGCGGCTCACTTCTCCGCGGATGGATCACTTTCCCGCAGACGGATCACCTCTGTGCGGGCGGATCACCTCTGTGCGGGCGGATCACCTGGGGGCGGCCACCAGGTGATCCGTCGGGCAGTGCGTTGTCCGTCGCGGCGCAGGTGATCCGCCGGACAGCGCGTTATCCATCGGCAGGCACGCTGTCGGTCCGCAGGTGATCCGCCGGACGGTACGTTGTCCGCCGCGCCGCAGGTGATCCGCCGGACAGTACGTTGTCCGAGGCCCGGCGCTCTCTCTTCAGCGTCGGGCGCGCAGGAAGCGGTCGCGGCCGGTGAGGTCCTGCCCCGTCTCCGCCGTCGTGAAGCCCGAGGCTAGGGCCGCCTCGCGCAGGGCCCGCCCTTGTCCGGCGTCGTGCTCCATGACGAGCAGCCCGCCGCCACGCAGCAGCGCGCCCGCACGGCGCACGAGGGCGGTGGGCAGGTCCAGGCCGTCCTCCCCGCCGCCGAACAGCGCCAGGTGGGGGTCGTGACGCGCGGTCTCGGGGTCCTCCACCGCGCCCGCGGGCACGTAGGGCGGGTTGGTGACGACGACGTCGACCCTCCCGTCCAGCTCGGCGAGCGTCGAGGGCGCGGCCGCGTCGGCCAGCACGACACGCACCCGTCCGGGCACGTGACGCTCACAGGTGGCGACGGCGGCCGCCCACGCCCGGTCGTCCAGCTCGACGGCGGTAACCCGGGCGGAGGGTACCTCGACGGCGACGGCGGCCGCGATGGCCCCGCTGCCGGTGCACAGGTCGACGACGAGCGGACCGGCCTGCGCTCCCCCGCACGCACGCGCCTCCTCAATGGCCGCTCCGGCCACGACCTCGGTCTCCGGCCGGACGATGAACACGCCGGGCCGGCACTCCAGCTCCAGGCCGCGGAAGAACATGCGCCCGGTGACGCGTTGGAGCGGCTCGCGCGCCCCACGTCGTCGGACAGCCTCGGCGAAGGCGGCGGTGAAGGCGGCGTCCGCGCCGTCGACCAGCGGCAGCGGGCCCCCCAGCAACCACTGGGCGATCTCACGGGCGTCGTGCTCGGGTGAGGCGACACCCGCGGCAGCCAGGCTCGCCCCCGCCTCACGCACGAGCCGGCGCAGCGCGTAGCGGTCGAGGCCGCCGTCGTCCTTCACGCCTGGCCGACCGCCGCCAGACGCTCCGCCTCGTCCATGGCGATCGCCGAGTCGATGACGGGGCCCAGGTCGCCGTCGAGCACGGTGTCCAGGTTGTAGGCCTTGTAGCCCGTGCGGTGGTCCGCGACCCGGTTCTCGGGGAAGTTGTAGGTGCGGATGCGCTCGGAGCGGTCCACGGTGCGCACCTGGGAGCGGCGGGCCGCAGAGGCCTCCGCGGCCGCCGCCGCGGCCCGCTCGGCCAGCAGCCGCGCGCGCAGGACCCGCAGGGCCGCCTCCTTGTTCTGCAGCTGCGACTTCTCGTTCTGCATGGACACGACGATGCCGGTGGGCAGGTGGGTCAGGCGCACGGCGGAGTCGGTCGTGTTGACGCTCTGGCCGCCGGGCCCCGAGGAGCGGAAGACGTCGATGCGCAGGTCGTTCGGGTCGATCTCCAGCTCGCCGGGGTCGTCGGCCTCCGGCATGACGAGCACCCCGGCGGCGGAGGTGTGGATGCGCCCCTGGCTCTCGGTGACCGGCACGCGCTGGACGCGGTGGACGCCGCCCTCGTACTTCAGGTGGGCCCACACCCCGTCCTGGGGCTCGACGGCGCCACGTGCCTTGACGGCCAGGCGGATGTCCTTGTAGCCGCCGAGCTCAGAGTCGGTGGCGTCAAGCACCTCGACGGCCCAGCCCATGCGCTCGGCGTAGCGGGTGTACATGCGCGCCAGGTCCGAGGCGAAGAGGGCGGACTCCTCACCGCCCTCACCGGCCTTGACCTCGATGATGACGTCGCGGGCGTCGTCGGGGTCGCGGGGGACGAGGACGTCACGCAGGTGCTCGGCGGTGGAGGCGGCAGCCGCCTCCAGGGCCGGCAGCTCGGCGGTGAAGTCCGGGTCCTCGGCGGCGAGCTCGGTGGCGTCGGTCAGGTCGGCGGCGGCCTGCTGCCAGGCGCGGTAGGCGGCGACGACGCGGCCGAGTTCGGCGTAGCGGCGCCCCAGGCGCCGCATGGCCCCCGGGTCGGAGGCGATGGCGGGGTCCGCCATCTCGGTCTCGATGCGGGCGTACTCCTCGGTCATCGAGACCGCGGCGGAGAAGTCGTCGCTCATGGTCCTTCTCGGGTGGTGCTGGTCGGGGGTCGTGGGCGGTCGGCGGGGCCGGGTCCGCGCCCACCTGGTCTGAGGCCGGGACGCGACGACGCCGACGGCGGCTCCTCACTGGGTGCCTTCCGTCGGCGTCGTGCAGGCTGCTTACTTCGCGCGCTTGCCGTAGCGGGCCTCGAAGCGGGCCACGCGGCCACCGGTGTCGAGGATCTTCTGCTTGCCCGTGTAGAACGGGTGGCAGGCGGAGCAGACGTCGACGCGGATCTCACCGGAGGTGACGGTCGAACGGGTCTCAAAGGTGTTGCCGCAGGTGCACGTGACCTTGGTGGCCACGTAGTCGGGGTGGATCCCCTGCTTCATGGTGTCTCCTAGCATTCAGAGGGCCCCGGGTCCCGCGCACTGTCCGCGCAGGTGAACCGGAAACCAGTCGACGATTATGCCGCCGCGTCCCTGGCCCCCACAACGCGGGGGCCAGGGCGCAGGACGTGATGTTGGACGCTCAGGCTGGGTGCGTGCGCTGCGCCCGCCCAGCCCCTCAGGCCAGGTTCCCGTCGTCGTCGGCGTCGGCCAGGGAGGTGCCCTGCGGGGTCGTCTTGGAGATGACCATGAGGAACTCCGCGTTCGAGCCCGTCTCCTTGAGCTTGCCGATGACGAGCTCGAGGGCGGACTGCTGCTCCAGCCCGGAGAACAGGCGGCGCAGGCGCCACATGATCTTGAGCTGGGCCGGGTCGATGAGCAGCTCCTCGCGGCGGGTGGAGGAGGCGGCGACGTCGACCGCCGGGAAGATGCGCTTCTCGGCCAGCTGGCGCGACAGACGCAGCTCCATGTTTCCGGTGCCCTTGAACTCCTCGAAGATGACCTCGTCCATCTTCGAGCCGGTCTCCACCAGGGCGGTGGCGAGGATGGTGAGCGACCCCCCGTTCTCGATGTTGCGGGCGGCGCCGAAGAAGCGCTTGGGCGGATAGAGGGCGCTGGCGTCCACACCACCGGACAGGATGCGTCCCGAGGCGGGGGCGGCGACGTTGTAGGCGCGGCCCAGGCGGGTGATGGAGTCGAGCAGCACGACGACGTCCTGGCCGAGCTCGACCAGACGCTTGGCACGCTCGATGGCGAGCTCGGCGACGCTCGTGTGGTCGGAGGCGGGGCGGTCGAAGGTCGAGGCGATGACCTCGCCCTTGACGGTGCGCTGCATGTCCGTGACCTCCTCGGGGCGCTCGTCGACGAGCACGACCATGAGGTGGGCCTCGGGGTTGTT
>CALEXZ010000130.1 GCA_937926195.1 uncultured Actinomyces sp. | reverse complement strand
CCGAGGTCCTCGGGGTTGACCCGCACCTCCAGCAGGTCGCCGCGGCGCAGCGACCGGGAGGTGACGGTGACGTCGTCGGGGTTGTCGACGATGCCACGCACGAGGTGCTCGAGCGCGTCGGCCAGCATGTCAGGCCTCCTCAGCCGGAGCCTCGGCGGGCTCCTCGGCCGGGGCGGCCTGGGCGGCCTCCTTCTCCGCCTTGGCCTTGGCCTCGGCGGCGGCGGCCTTGCGCTTCTCAGCGTCGTTGGCGGCGGCCTTGACGGCGTCGGCCTTGGCGGCGGCGGCCGCGTCGGCGTCACGGACCTTGAGCTTGCCCTCGGCGCCCGGCAGGCCCTTGAAGGCCTGGTAGTCGCCGGTGATCTTGAGCAGGTTGAAGACGGTGTCGGAGGGCTGAGCGCCCACGCCGAGCCAGTACTTCACGCGCTCGGAGTCGATGCGGATGAGCGAGGGCTCCTGCATCGGGTCGTACAGACCGATCTCCTCGATGACACGGCCGTCCCGCTTCTTGCGGCCGTCGAGGACGACGACGCGGTAGAAGGGCTGGAACTTCTTGCCCATGCGCTTGAGGCGAATCTTGACTGCCACTTGGTGGAACTCCTGGTTCTGGAAGGGGTGGCCCGCGCTGGTCCCCGGTGGGGTCAAGCAACGGATTCCGGCGAGAGCCGAGACTGGGACGAGGTCGGGGAGAGGGACCGTCGCACGTCCGAGTACAGACGGGCATTCTGCCAGACGGGCGCGAGCGCGGGCGAGCCGGTGGCGGGCCCGGTGCGCTCCGGGCCCTGCGAGATCGCCCACAGTCGGGTCGGCACCCGTCCTCGGCCCGTCCTGTGCCGGTGCGTCTGACATCCGTCACACGCATCCGGTGACGCCTCTCAGTACCGCGCTCACCCCGGCCGGGCCAGCCTGGTGCCATGAAACCGCAACAGCACAGCACCGCCGTCGAGATCTCGGACCTGACGAAGGTCTTCGGTTCAGGCGCGCGCGCCGTCCGCGCCGTCGACGGCGTCAGCCTCTCCATCGACCGCGGCGAGATCGTCGCCTTCCTCGGCCCCAACGGGGCCGGCAAGACCACCATCCTGGACACCCTGCTGGGCCTGACCTCACCCACCTCGGGCCAAGTGCGGGTGCTGGGTACCGATCCCCGGCACGCCGCCGCCAGCGGCCGCCTGGGCGTCGTCCTCCAGAGCGGTGGGCTCATCCCCGACTACACCGTCGCCGAGACCCTGCGCGCCGTCGCCTCCGTCCAGGGGACGCACGCCACCACGGAGCTCGGCGCGCTCGCCGCCTCCACCGGCCTGACCCCGGTGCTGCGCCGTCACGTGGCACGCTGCTCAGGTGGTGAGCTCCAGCGCCTGCGCCTGGCCCTGGCCCTCATCGCCGCCCCCGAGCTCCTCATCCTGGACGAGCCGACCGCCGGGATGGACGTCGTCGCCCGCACCGCCTTCTGGGACACGATGCGCGAGCAGGCGCACGGCGGCCGCACCATCCTCTTCGCCACCCACTACCTGGAGGAGGCCGCCGCCTTCGCCGACCGCATCGTCATCATCGCCCACGGCCGGCTCGTCGCCGACGGCACCGTCGACGAGATCCGCGCGCTGGGCGAGGGCACGATCGTCTCCGCCACCTGGGAGGGCCTGGACGAGGACCTCCTGGCCCGGAGCCTGGAGGACTCCGGCCTCACAGGCGCTGTCCTGGGCACGGCGCTGCGCGGAGGACACGTCGAGATCCGCACGAGCGCCCCCGACGACGTCGCCCGCTGGCTGCTGACGGCCACACCGGCCGTGCACCTGGGGATCAGCACCGTCAGCCTCAACGAGGTCTTCACCTCCCTCACCGACGACGACGCCTCCCCCGCCCAGCACGCGGGCCAGCACGCCGCCTGAGGCCACCCACCACCGACCACGCAAGGAGAGAGCACCATGACCTCCCCCACCGTCCCGTCCGTGCGCCCGGCGCACCCCGTCCTGACCTTCGCGCTGCTGGAGCAGCTGCGCGCCGTGCGTCACCCGGCGAACCTGTTCTTCGTCATCGCCTTCCCCCTGGGCCTCTACCTCATGTTCGGCAACATCGAGGGCAAGGGGTCGATGGCGATCAGTGAGCACGGCAACCTCTCGGCCTCGACCATGCTCGCCATCGCCTGCTACAGCGCCTGCCTGGCGGCCGCCTCGGCGGCAACCGGCACCGCCGTCGAGCTGCAGGCCGGGTGGGGCAGGCAGCTGGCCGTCACCGCAGGCGGTATGCGCACCTTCTGGGCGGTCAAGACGTCCACCGCCTTCGTGCAGGCCACCATCCCGGTCGTCGTCATCTTCATCGCCGGCGCCCTGACGACGGCGGAGCTGGACGCACGCACCTGGGTGCTCAGCTTCGTGCTGGCCCTGGTGACCGTCGTCCCCATGATCCTGTGGGGCATGGTCGCCGGGCTCCTCCTGCCTCCGCAGGTGGCCTACGGCGTCGCCCCCACGATGGTCTCTTTCTTCGGCTTCCTCGGCAACGCCTTCATGCCGCTCAACGAGACGATGATGAACATCGGGCGCTTCACCCCGATGTACGGGCCCGTCGCGCTCGTGCGGTGGCCGCTGCTGGAGGGCAAGACCTACGTCATCGACGTGCCCGAGATCGTCCAGGACGAGCTGTGGATGGCGGTGGCTAACCTGGTGGCATGGACCGTCCTGCTCGCCCTGCCGCTGGTGGCGCTGCGCCACCGCGCGACGGTGCGCCGGTGAGCCACCCTGAACGGGCCGAGCAGGCCGAGCACCAGCCGTCCTACCTCAACTGGCAGGCCGTCGGCTGGCTCGTCCTGCTCGGCTTCCTCGTCGTCGCGGTCTTCGTCGAACCCCATACGGTGGAGGTGCGGGTCCTCGGCGTGAGCGCCATCCTCGTCTTCTCGGCGGTCTACACCCATGCCTTCGCCTACGAGCGCTCGTGGCTCGCAGTCCCCGAGGGCGCCTCGGTGGCCCAGGAGCTGCGCATGGTGGCGCTGCCACTGCTCGGCATGGCCGTGTGCGCCCTCGTCTCCCTGCCGGCCGTCGGCTGGTGGTGGGTGTGCTACACCCCCTACTTCGCCGCCTACATCCTGTTCCTCACGCGCCTGCGCACGGGGCTCGTCGCAGCGGGGCTCGTGACCGCAGCCGCACTCGTGACCATCTACCTCGGGCACCCCGGGCATCCGTACCTGGGGGCGGGAATGGGCACGTGCCTGTCCTGCGGGGGCATCGCCCTGGGCCGTCTGGCCGCGGAGAGCGACGCACGCACTGCTGCCGCTGCCCGTGAGCGTGCGGCGACGGCGCAGGAGCGGGCCACGGCCCGCACCCGCGACGAGATCAGCCGTGACATCCACGACCTGCTGGGCCACTCGCTCACGGTCCTCACCCTCAAGGCCGAGGTGGCCCGCCGTCTTCTTGACACGCAGCCGCAGCGCGCGGCCCGCGAGCTCGACGAGATCATCGTCCTGGCACGCGCCTCGCTGGCGGACGTGCGCTCGACGGTCACCCGCCTGCGCGCCCCGGACCTCGCCGGACAGGTGGAGGCGACCCGCACCGCCCTGAGCGCCGCCGCGGTCTCGCTGTCGCTGCACGGCTCGGCCCAGGAGGTCCCCGAGCGCCAGCGCCCACTCCTGTCCTGGGCGCTGCGGGAGGCGACGACGAATGTCGTGCGCCACGCCGGGGCCTCACATGTGGAGGTCGAGATCGCCCCGGGCCTGCTGCGGGTGAGTGACGACGGCGTCGGCCTGGGCCCGGCCGGAAAGGACGTCGGCGAGCACCGCGTCGGTAACGGGCTCGTGGGGCTGCGCTCGCGCATCGAGGCCGAGGGCGGCAGCCTCACCCTCACGAGCCCCGCACCCGGTGCCGCACGCTCCGTCGGCACCGTCCTGGAGGTCCGGCTCCCATGAGCACCGATGCCACCCGCCCCGCATCCACCCGCCCGTCGGCCAGCCGTCCGATCCGCGTGCTGCTGGCCGACGACCAGGCCCTCGTGCGGGGCGCCCTGGCGACCCTGCTGAGCCTGGAGGAGGACATCGTCGTCGTCGCCGAGCTCGGGACCGGTGCCGGTGTCGTCGAGGCCGTGAGGCAGCACGAGGTCGACGTGGCCCTGCTGGACATCGACATGCCGCAGGTCGACGGGCTCGCCGCCCTCGCCCAGCTGAGCGCCTCGCGGCTGGCCTGCCGCAGCCTCGTGGTGACGACCTTCGGGCGGCCCGGCTACCTCTCACGGGCGCTGGAAGCGGGTGCGGCGGGCTTCATCGTCAAGGACACCCCTCCCCACGAGCTGGCGGCCGCGATCCGCACGGTGCACGCGGGCGGTCGCGTCGTCGACCCGACCCTCGCCCAGGAGTCGGTCATCCTCGGACCGAACCCGCTCACCCCCCGGGAGAAGGACGTCCTGCGGGCCGCCGCCGACGGCGCGGACGTCCACGAGATCGCCGGCGTGCTCAAGCTCGGTGAGGGCACGGTGCGCAACTACCTCTCGGACGCGATCGCCAAGACGCACGCCCGCAACCGCACCGAGGCGGCGCGCACCGCCGAGACCA
>CALEXZ010000129.1 GCA_937926195.1 uncultured Actinomyces sp. | reverse complement strand
ATACTCCGATTCTCCTTGCTGAGACTCGGAACAAAACCCAGGACGCTTCACCGGAAAGAACGGTGACGTCTCAGTTGATGAGAACAACGATTACCTCACCGTCGAGACGTAGACCAGTTACCCGCAGGGTTCTGGTTCTGGTGGTTCTGGTTCTGGTGGTGGTGGGTCTGTGCCTGTGGGTGGTGGGGTGCCGGTGTGTGGGCTGACGGGGGGCGCGACGATGATGTTGCCCAGGGGTGATCGGGCGGAGTACCGGTTGTGCCGTCGGGTCGAGCCGGTGGTGTCGGCGGAGGGTGCGCCTATGGTGGTGCGCGCCTCGAACATATCCACGCTGCTGGCGGACGGTTCGGTCCTGTTTCGGCCCGCCCCAGCCGGTGAGCGGGACGGTCACCACCACCGTGATCTCCGCTCACGTCAACCTTGCAGGCCTCGTGTCCGTCCTGAGCGGCGGCCCTCGTCCCTCCTTCCCCTGCGAGGAGCCCGCTCAGGGCAGCCGGTAGGTCTCCCCGCCGTCGTCGGTGGCGATGAGCCCGTCCGCGAGCAGCCCAGCGACCGCCCGCGCTGGCTGTCCGAGGTCCGCCTCGCCCCCGGCCCTGGCGCCGGCGCGGGCAGCGGCCGCGAGCAGCGCCTCACGCTCGATCGTCGTCCCGGCCGGGGCCCGACGCAGCTCAGCCATGACGAGTCCTCGGGCCTGGCGGTCCGTCCCGTGCCACGCCTGGGTGCGACGGCGCGAGGCGTGAGCGTCAGCCGGGCGGCCCGCAGCCAGCCAGGCGCACCGCTGCTGCCACGGGCACTGCTCGCAGCGCGGCGCGCGGGCGCTGCACACGAGTGCGCCCAGCTCCATGACGGCAGCGGACCAGGCAGCACCCTCGGCGTCGGAGCCCGGCTGGAGGGACTCGGCGCGGGCGGTCTCCGCGCGAGTGAGACCGGGCGGTGCGAGCGCCTCACCCGCATGCGCTCGCGCCAGCACCCGGCGCACGTTCGTGTCGAGGGTGAGGGCCCGCCGCCCGTACGCGAAGGCGAGGACGGCCCCGGCCGTGTAGGGGCCGACGCCGGGCAGGGCGAGAAGGGCCTCGGCGTCCTCGGGCAGGACGCCGCCGTGCTGCTCGACGACCGTGCGGGCCGTCTCCATGAGCCGCAGGGCTCGGCGCGGGTAGCCCAGGCTGCCCCACACCCGCAGGACCTCGCCGGTGTCCGCAGCCGCCAGCCCGGCAGGCTCGGGCCAGCGGCGCAGCCACTCCCGCCAGGCCGGCAGCACCCGCTCAACAGGAGTCTGCTGGCTCATGACCTCGCACACGAGCACGGCGTACGCACCGGTGCCCGGCCGCCTCCACGGCAGGTCGCGGGCGTGGGCGCGGTACCAGGCGATGACCTCCCGGGCGGCCTCCGGCCCCGCGACGCCCGTCCCCGCAGGACTCGTTCCCGCGTGGCACGGCTGCGTGCGCTGCGCACTGCCCGTCGTCGCGCTCCCCGTCCCCGCGGCGTCGACTCCGGCCCCCGACACACCCGTTCCCGCAGCGCTCACAGGTCGAGGAGCATGCGGGTGTTGCCCAGGGTGTTGGGCTTGGCGCGTGCGAGGTTGAGGAACTCGGCGACACCGTCGTCGTGGGAGCGGACCATCTCGCTGAAGACGTCCACGCCCACGGGGGTACCCGCGATGGGGAGGAACCCGTGCGCCTGGAAGAAGGCGACCTCGAAGGTCAGGCAGAAGACCCGCTGAAGACCCATGGCACGCGCCTGGTCCACGAGACGGGTGAGCATTGCCGAGCCCAGGCGCCGACGCAGGTGGTCCGGGCGCACCGCAAGGGTGCGGACCTCGGCGATGTCGTCCCACATGACGTGCAGGGCCCCGCAGCCGACGATCTCGTGCC
>CALEXZ010000128.1 GCA_937926195.1 uncultured Actinomyces sp. | reverse complement strand
TGGTGGAGGTGTTGCGGAAGTCCGCGGTCCACATGAGGTCGAGCTTGCCCTTGGGGGCCTCGTCGCGCCAGGTCATCGACACCGGGCGACGGCCCTCGGGCGTCTCGGCGGCGTTGACGTCGTTGTCGGCACCCACCATGTGGCGCAGGAAGAACTCCGTGCCCTTGGCGGAGGAGCCCAGCAGGTTCGTGCGCCAGGAGGCGAGGATGCGCGGGAAGTTCTCCTCCGCGTCCGGGTCCTCGCAGGCGAAGCGCAGCTCGCCCTTGCGCAGCTGGTCGACGACGTACTCCTTGGGGTCCATGCCCGCCTGCCGGGCCTGCTGGCCCAGCAGCAGGGGGCTGCGGTTGAAGGTCGGGTACGACGGCGTCCAGCCGCGCTTCATCGCCTCGACCATCGTGTCCGAGACGGTCTTGCCGGCCAGGGTGCCCGCGCCCAGCGGGGAGGCGAGGCGGTCCGCCGGGGTGTCGTCGTAGCGCCACTGGTCGGTGGTGAGGTACCAGAAGCCGGTGGAGATCATCTGGCGGGCGGGACGCTGCCAGTCCAGGGCGAAGGCCCACTGCTGCCAGCCGGAGACGGGACGGACCTTCTCCTGGCCGACGTAGTGCGCCCAGCCGCCCCCGTTGACGCCCTGGGTGGCGCACATGGAGGTCAGGGCGAGGATCGCCCGGTAGATCTGGTCGGCGTGGTAGTAGTGGTTGATGCCCGCGCCCATGAGGATCTGGGAGCGGCCACCGGACTCGATGGCGTTGAGCGCGAACTCGCGGGCCACGCGGATGGCGGCGGGGGCGGCCACACCGGTGATCTCACTGGCCCAGGCGGGCGTGGCGGGCACGGTCGCGTCGTGGTAGTCCGCCGGCCACTCGCCGGGCAGGCCCGGGCGCTGGACGGCGTAGTTGGCCAGCAGCAGGTCGTAGACGGTGGTCACCAGGCGGCCGTCGGCCAGCCGGGTGGCGGGAACACCGCGCCGCACGACGCCGCCGCCGACGCTGCCCGTCGGGGTCTGGGAGCCGGGCAGGTCGAAGCGCGGCAGCAGGATCTCGGTGGCCTCGACCTCGTGGCCGCTGCCACGCAGCTCCTCGACGCTCATGATCGGGTCGATGCCCTCCATGAGCAGGTTCCAGCGGCCCATGCCCTCGGGGTTGAAGCGGTCGGCGAGGGTGCCCCCCGGGTCCTGCGGGCCGCGCTCGCGGTCCCACACGAGGGGTCGGAAGTTGTTGCTGGGTCTGCCCTCGGCGACGCCCTCGACCTCGTCGGCGGTGATGAAGCGGCCGGGCACGGTGCCGGAGGCGTCGGGGGAGTCGACGAGCTCGACGAGGAAGGGCGAGTCGGTGTGGCGGCGCATGTAGTCCAGGAAGAAGGGCTCGCGCCTGCCCACGTGGAACTCCGAGAGGATGACGTGGCCCATCGCCATCGCCAGGGCGCCGTCGGTGCCGGGGGCCACGCGCAGCCACTGGTCGACGAACTTCGTGTTCTCCGCGTAGTCCGGGGACACGCCGATGACCTTCTGGCCGTGGTAGCGGGCCTCGGTCATGAAGTGGGCGTCGGGGGTGCGGGTGGTGGGCAGGTTGGAGCCCCACATGATGAGGTACTGGGCGTTGTACCAGTCTCCCGCCTCGGGCACGTCCGTCTGGTCGCCGAAGACCTGCGGCGAGGCCGGCGGCAGGTCCGCGTACCAGTCGTAGAAGGACAGCATCGTGCCGCCGATGAGCTCGTGGAAGCGGGCCCCGGCCCCGTAGGAGATCATCGACATGGCGGGGATGACGGAGAAGCCGGCGCAGCGGTCCGGACCCCAGGTGCGGATCGTGTGGACGTAGGCGGCGGCGATGATGTCCATGGCCTCGTCCCAGCCGACGCGGACCATGCCGCCCTTGCCACGGGCGGACTTGTAGGCGCGCGAGGTCTCCGGGTCGCCGGTGACCTCCGCCCAGGCGGCGACGGCGTCGCCGTCGTTGCGCTTACGGGCGGCCCGGAAGGCGTCGAGCAGGACGGAGCGCACGTAGGGGTAGCGGATGCGGGTCGGCGAGTACGTGTACCAGGAGAAGGCGGCACCGCGGGGGCAGCCGCGGGGCTCGTACTCGGGCATGTCCGGCCCGGTGGTCGGGTAGTCGGTGATCTGCTTCTCCCAGGTGATGACGCCGTCGGTGACGTACACCTCCCAGGCGCACGAGCCCGTGCAGTTCACCCCGTGCGTGGAGTGCACCATCTTGTCGTGGCTCCAGCGGTGGCGGTAGAAGGTGTCCGCCTCGCGCCCGCCCTCGAGGAAGAGGCGCCTGGCGTCGGCCGAGGGGGTGCCGCGGCGCAGGTAGGAGCCCATCCTCAGCAGGCCGGGCACGGACTCGACGGGGGTTCCGGGGCCGGGGACGACGGAGTCTTTGGGAGCAGTCATCGTGGTTCCTTGACGTGCGTGGGGGTGCGGTGGCGAAGCGGGCTCAGCCCGGGCGCTTGGCGTTGGGCTGGGCGTAACGGATCCAGCAGATGACGGCGCACAGGACGCAGAAGGCCGCACAGCCGTAGAAGAAGACGGAGGTCTCGATGACCGTCAGCGCGACACCGACGAGGAAGGGGCCCAGGGCGGCGACGGCGGCGGTGAAGCCGATCGCTCCGCCTGCCTGGCGCTTGGGCATGATCATCGGCATCTGCTTGAAGGTGGAGGCGTTGCCGACGCCGGCGAAGAAGAACATGGTGAGCAGGCCCGCCATGAAGACCGGGAAGTCGTCGGGGGAGTCCGCGGTGGCAGCCTGGAAGCCGCAGAAGGCCATGGAGACGGCCATGCCGATGGCGGAGACGAAGGTCCAGATGGCGCCGCCGAAGCGGTCGCACAGGGGACCCCAGGCGAAGCGCAGGAAGGAGCCGATGAGGGTTCCGATGAAGGCGTAGGAGGCGCCCTTGGGCAGGTCGGTGGCGGCGACGGTCTGGGCCAGGGCGGAGGAGGCGCCGTAGGTGTTGTTGATGATGTTGGCGGTCTGCGCGGCGAAGCCGGAGAAGATGCCGAAGGTCATGATGTACAGGACGGTCATGAGCCAGGTGTCGACGTTGCCGAAGATGTCGAGCTGCTGCTTGACGTTGGCCTTGACCGGGACGTCCTTGATGAAGCGGAAGGCCAGGAACGCGGCGATGAGGGACCAGGGCAGGAAGAAGACGGTCGCGTTGAACACGTCCGGGGCGCCCTCGGCGTAGGGCGCCACCCAGGTGAGGCCGAAGAGGCTGGTGCTCATGAGGAAGGGGGCGGCGAGCTGGATGACGCTCATGCCCATGTTGCCCAGGCCGCCCTGCAGGCCCAGGGCGGTACCGGACTTGCTCTTGGGGAAGTAGAAGCCCGTCGAGGGCATGTAGCCGGAGAAGGTGGCGGCACCGATACCGCAGGTGAAGGCCAGGCCCAGGAGCGTGACGAAGGAGGTGCCGGGGTTCTGCACGGCGAAGAACCAGCCGAGCATCGGCAGGACGAACAGGAGGGAGGACCAGCCGATCATCCGGCGCGAGCCGATGGTGGCGGGCAGGAACATGTAGATGAGCCTCAGGGCACCGCAGGACAGGCCCGGCATGGACGTGATCCAGTAGATCTCGTTCTTGCTCAGGCTGAAGCCGATCTCGTTGAGGCGGGGGGCGACGGCCGAGGGCAGGAACCAGACCGTGAAGCCGAGGGTGAGCGAGAAGGTCGTGATGGCGAGGGTCGTCCACGCGATCCGCGAGCTCCAGCGCTCGGGCTCCTCGGGGTTCCACCCCTGCAGCACCTTGCCTGAGGTGTCGAGGGCGGGGGTGTCCTGTGGGACGGAGTGGCTCATGGATGCTCCTGTCTGACGCAGTGCGTGGCTCGCGCTCGGGGCGAGAGGGACGGGGAATGGTGTCGACCTGGCGTCATGATGAGTGAGCGGTCCCCGCGGCGCGGAGGGTGGACTTTTGTCCCGGAACGGCGCGGCTCCGGGGTACCCGATTTGTCACGAGACGACATGTATTAAGCGATGATTGTCTTCGCTAATTTATGGTGGGCGCGGTGCGGGCGGGAACGGCGCCCGTATCACCGGGCGGCGGGCCTGTGCGGGACTACCGTGTGGACATGAGCGCAACCTCTCAGCCCACGTCCGCCACCCCCTCCGTGGCCGACGCCGACGCCATCGTCCAGAAGGCCCTCGCCCCCCTCGACGAGCCCGTGCGCGGCGCCGTCATCACCGTCTCCGACCGCTGCGCGAGCGGGCAGCGTGAGGACGCCTCCGGCCCGCTGGCCCAGCGCCTGCTCAGCGAGCACGGCGTCGTCGTCGAGGAGGTCGTCGTCGTGCCCGACGACATCGACGCGGTGCAGGCCGCCCTGCGCGCCGCCGTCGCCGACGGCGCCCGGGTGGTCCTCACCACCGGCGGCACCGGCGTCACCCCCTACGACCTCACCCCCGAGGCCACCGCCCCGCTGCTGGTGACCCGCCTGGAGGGACTTGAGGCCCAGATCCGCTCCTACGGCCTGACCAAGACGCCCCTGGCCGGCCTGTCGCGCGGCCTCGTCGGCGTCACCAGCCGCGGGGCCGACGGCGTCCTCGTCGTCAACGCCCCCGGCTCGCGCGGCGGGGTCAAGGACGCGGTCACCGTCATCGGCCCGCTCGTGCCCCACGTCCTCGAGCAGCTCGGCGGCGGGGACCACTGAGCCGCAGCCGCTCGGCGGTGGGGCCTCAGCCGCCCCGCTCCCAGGCAGCGACCTCCTGCCACGTGTCCAGGTCGCGCCCCGCGGTGCGCAGCGCCCCCAGGTCCACCTCCAGCGGTGCGAGCGCGCCGAGGGTGCGCCTGACCGCCACGTCGCGCAGCGGCACGCCCTGGGGCGCGACGACCTCGCCCAGGGCGGCGCTGCGGTAGACGCCGACGAGGTACTGGCGGTGCTCGCCGTCGACGCTCACCGCGCCCGCGGCCCGCGGCTCCTGGGCGAGGCGGGCGGCCAGAGGGGGCAGGGCGCGCCACGCCTCGGGCG
>CALEXZ010000127.1 GCA_937926195.1 uncultured Actinomyces sp. | reverse complement strand
CCGAGCCCTACCTCGTCTTCGCCGCCAACGCCTTCTCCCTGCTGGGGCTGCGCCAGCTGTACTTCATCATCGACGGCCTGCTCGACCGCCTCATCTACCTGCACTACGGCCTGGCCGCGATCCTCGGCTTCATCGGCTTCAAGCTCGTCAACCACGCCCTGCACACCAACGAGCTCTTCTTCATCAACGGCGGCCAGCACTGGGAGGTCATCCCCGAGCCCAGCACCGCCGCGTCGCTGGGACTCATCGTCGTCGTCGTCCTCGTCACCGTCGTCGCCTCCGTCCTCGGCTCGCGCCGTCGCGCCCGTATCGCCGCCCGCGACGCCCACGGGGCCGTCGACGCGCGGTGAGCGTCGGCCCGAGACTAGGAGGTTCGCCATGAGCCGTTCAGAGAAGCGTCGTCGCAGCGCCGCCAAGGGGGCCCGGCGTCGCCGCGCCCGCGCCATCGCCGCCCGCGCCGAGGCCCGGGTGGCACGCCAGAACCAGGACCGGCGCGCCCGGCGCAGCGACAGGCGTCAACGACGTCGCGGCGAGCCCACCGGCACCCCCAGCGCCACTGGCCTCACCGGCCTGAGCACCGCCGAGGTGACCGAGCGGGTCAGGCAGGGACGCACCAACGCCTTCAGGGTGCGTACCTCCCGCTCGGCCGCCCAGATCCTGCGCGGCAACGTCTTCACGATCTTCAACGCGATCATCGCCGTCGCCCTGGTCCTCACCCTCACCTTCGGGCACTGGGCGGACGCCCTGTTCGGCTTCGTCCTCGTCATCAACACGGCCACCGGCACGCTGGCGGAGATCAAGGCCAAGCGCGCCCTGGACCGCCTCAGCCTGCTGGACGCCCCCGTCGCCCACGCCATCCGCAACGGGCACGAGGACGAGATCGACCCCGCGGACATCGTCCTCGACGACGTCCTGCGTCTGCGCAGCGGCGAGCAGGTCCCGGCCGACGCCGTCGTCCTGGACGCCGGCGGGCTCGAGGTCGACGAGTCGATCCTCACCGGCGAGTCGGACCCGGTGCGACCCTCCTCCGGCGACCGTGTCATGTCGGGGACCACCGTCACCGCGGGCACGGCCCTCGTGCGCACCACCGCCGTCGGTGCCGACGCCTACGCCAACCGTCTGGCCACCGAGGCCAGGCGCTACTCCCTGGTCACCTCCGAGCTGCAGGCGGGCACCAACCGGATCCTGCGGTGGATCTCCTGGGTCATCGTGCCCGTCGGCCTGCTCGTCTTCTGGTCCCAGCTGCGTCTGGCCGAGGGCGGCACCGCCGCGGCGCTCGCCGACGGGAGCTGGAGGCTGGCCCTCGTCGCGGGCGTCGCCAGTGTCGTCGGCATGGTCCCCCAGGGGCTCGTGCTGCTCACCAGCGTCAACTTCGCCACCGCCTCGCTCAAGCTCGCCCGCCGCAAGGTGCTGGTCCAGGAGCTGCCGGCGGTCGAGGTCCTGGCCCGCGTGGACACCCTGTGCCTGGACAAGACGGGCACGCTCACCACCGGCCGCATCAGGCTGCACGACGTGCTGGGCCCCGACGGCAGCGCCGGCGCCACCGAGACCCTGCGCGAGCCCCTTCTCGCCCTCACCGGCACCGCGGACCCCAACGCCACGGCGGAGGCCGTCCTGGAGGGCCTGACGGGCCGCCCGGTCGGCTCCGACACCGACGGCAGGCTCATCGCGGGCGTGCGCGAGGTGGTCTCGCGCACCCACTCCGCCGTCCCCTTCTCCTCACGCCGCAAGTGGTCGGGCATCGTCCTCGACGGCGAGGCCTGGCTCCTGGGCGCCCCCGAGATCGTCCTCGACGGCGCTGGGGACCCCCACGACCTGGCCGGGCGCTCACGCGAGCTGGCCGGGGAGGGCACCCGCGTCGTCGCCCTCGCCCGCGCCGCGGGCAGCTTCGGCACCGCCCCCGACGGCGACGCCGTCCTGCCCCAGGACCGCGTGGCGGCTGGGCTCATCCTGCTGCGCGAGGAGGTGCGCCCCGACGCCGAGCAGACCCTGGGCTACTTCGCCCAGCAGGGCGTCGACGTCAAGATCATCAGCGGCGACAACCCCGTCACCGTCGCAGCCGTGGCCCGGGCCGCCGGCGTCAGGGCCCCCGACGGCGGCGCCCCCGTGGCGCGCGACGCCCGCGACCTGCCCACCGAGGTCTCCGACGCCGCCGACCTGGAGCGCCTCGCCACCGCCCTGGACGAGACACAGGTCCTGGGCCGGGTGACGCCCGAGCAGAAGAAGGCCGTCGTCCAGGCCCTGCACCACCGCGGGCGCACCGTCGCCATGACCGGCGACGGCGTCAACGACGCCCTCGCCCTCAAGCAGGCCGACCTGGGCATCGCCATGGGCAACGGCGCCCCCGCCACCAAAGCGGTGGCCCGCATGGTGCTGCTCAGCGGCGAGTTCTCGACCCTGCCCGGGGTCGTGGCGGAGGGGCGTCGCGTCATGGCCAACACCGAGCGCATCGCCTCCCTGTTCCTGGCCAAGACCGTCTACGCGAGCCTCATCGCGGTCGTCGTCGCCGTCACGGCGATCTCCTACCCCTTCCTGCCCCGCCAGCTGACGATCGTCTCCTCGCTGACGATCGGCATCCCCGCCTTCGTCCTCGCCCTGGCGCCCAACGCCCAGCGCTACCGCTCGGGCTTCCTGGGGCGCGTGCTCGCCCTGGCGGTGCCTGCCGGCCTCGTCGCCGGGTCGGCGACCCTGCTCGCCCACCAGTGGCTGGTCCTCACCCACGCCCCCGACGGGCAGGTGACGACGGCGGCCACCCTCGTGCTCGTCGTCTCCGGCCTGTGGCTGCTGACGCTCACGGCGCGGCCGCTGCTGGGATGGCGGCTCGGCCTCATCGTGCTCATGGCGTCCCTGGCGGTCCTCGGCGTCCTCATTGAGCCGGTGCGCGAGTTCTTCCTGCTGGAGTGGCCCGCCTGGTCCACGTGGGGCGTCATCGCCGTCGGCGGCGGGGCGGCGGTCGCCGGGATCCAGGTGCTGGCCGTGGCCCGCTGGGTCCTGGCGCTGGGCTCGCGCGCCAACCGGCCCCGGCAGTGAGCCCGCCCGCCGGGGCCCGCCTCAGCCTCAGCTGAGGACGCCGATGACGGGGTTGTACTCGCGCACGACCCGCTCGGCGATGTAGCCGGCCGCCTGGAAGGGGTCCTCCTCCAGCAGGGCCAGCGCGCCCGCGGCGTCGTCGGCGCGCACGATGATGAGGGCGTCGTGGGTGCCCACGAAGGGGCCGGCGGCCAGGAGGAGGCCGCGGTCGGCCAGCTCGGCGTTGAAGGCCCGGTGGCGGGGGCGCACCTCGGCCATGGCCTCGTCCTGGTCGGTGACGTAGTGGTACTCGACGGCGAAGATCTTGCTCATGGGCACACCCTAGAGCGCTCGGCCCCGCCGCGTGAGGATCCTGCGGGATGGACAGCCGGGGCCGGGGACGTGGGCAACGCCTCGCCCCGCACGGTCGAACACGTGTTCCATCGTCCTGGGGGTCTCCATAGACTGGCGCGGTGAACGACTCCCTCATCATTCGCGGTGCCCGCGAGCACAACCTCAAGGGCGTGAGCCTCGACCTTCCCCGTGACCAGATGATTGTCTTCACCGGGCTGTCGGGCTCGGGCAAGTCCTCCCTCGCCTTCGACACCATCTTCGCCGAGGGGCAGCGCCGCTACGTTGAGTCCCTGTCCTCCTACGCCCGCCAGTTCCTGGGCCAGATGGACAAGCCGGACGTCGACTTCATCGAGGGACTGTCTCCGGCGGTGTCCATCGACCAGAAGTCCACCTCGCGCAACCCTCGCTCCACCGTCGGCACGGTCACGGAGGTCTACGACTACCTGCGCCTGCTGTACGCCCGCGCCGGGACCCAGCACTGTCCGGTCTGCGACGCCGTCATCGCCTCCCAGACCCCTCAGCAGATCGTTGACCGGGTGCGCTCCATGGACGAGGGCACCCGCTTCCAGGTCCTGGCCCCGGTGGTGCGCGGCCGCAAGGGCGAGTACACCGAGCTCTTTGAGGAGCTCACGGGCCGCGGCTTCTCCCGAGTGCGGGTCGACGGCGAGGTCCACCGCCTGGGGGAGGTCCCCGCCTTGAGCAAGAAGCTCAAGCACGACATTGAGGTCGTCGTCGACAGGCTCGTCGTGCGCGAGGGCATCCGCCAGCGCCTGACCGACTCGGTGGAGACGGCGCTCCAGCTCGCCGGGGGGCTCGTCGTCATCGACAAGGTCGACCTCGACGAGAGCGACCCGGACCGGTACCACCGCTACTCCGAGAAGCGCGCCTGCCCCAACGAGCACCCCCTCCAGCTCGACGAGATGGAGCCGCGCACCTTCTCCTTCAACGCGCCCTACGGTGCCTGTCCCGACTGCAGCGGGCTGGGTAACCGCCTGGAGGTCGACCCCGAGCTCGTCGTCCCCGACGAGGAGCTCACCCTGGCCGAGGGCGCCATCGCCCCCTGGGCGGGGCACCACAAGTACTTCGTGCGCACGCTCAAGGCCCTGGGCGAGGAGCTCGCCTTCGACGTCGACACCCCGTGGCGGGCCCTGCCGGAGCGCGCCAAGGAGGCGATCCTGCGCGGCAAGGACTACGAGGTCAAGGTCCAGTACCGCAACCGCTGGGGACGTGAGCGCATCTACTCCACCGGTTTCGAGGGCGTGCTCGACTACGTCATGCGCAAGCACGACGAGACCGAGTCCGA
>CALEXZ010000126.1 GCA_937926195.1 uncultured Actinomyces sp. | reverse complement strand
GGTCACCATAGTGCCTGAGCGCACACGACCGGGGCGTCGCGGTGGTGGATCACGTTCGCGCTGGTGGATCACTTTTGCGGCGGCGGATCACCTGTGTGCTGGTGGATAACGTGTGTGCGGTTGGATCACCTGAGGGCTGCACGCAGGTTGTCCACCGGCACAGAGGTTGTCCGTTGGCATGCAGGTTGTCCGTCGGTACAGGGGTTGTCCAATGACGTGTGCTGGTGGATCACGTGCGCGGTGGTGGATCACGTGCGCGGTGGTGGATCACTTTTGCGGTGGTGGATCACTTTTGCGGTTGGACCACTTATACGTTGGTGGATCACGTGTGTGCGGTTGGATCACCTGAGGGCTGCACGCAGGTTATCCGTTGGCACGGAGGTTATCCGTTGGCACGGAGGTTGTCCGTTGGCACGGAGGTTGTCCGTTGGCACGGAGGTTGTCCGTTGGCACGGAGGTTGTCCGTTGGCAGACGGGAGGTCCGTCGGCGTGGGGAGGGAGGTCCGTCGGCGTGGGGAAGAGCGTCCACCGGCGTGCCCTCACACGTCCGGCACCGCCCGACGTCGCAGCCCGCACCAGCCGGCGAGCAGGCCCAGCACCCCGACAACGCCCTGCACCGCCAGCGGCGCCCAGTCAGTCGAGGCGCCGACCTCGACGACATGCCCGAGCGCAGACGCATCCAGCACCCACTGCGGGACCCCGAGAATGCCCCCGGCGAAGACCGCGAAGGCGCTCCACGCCACCACCGCCCACGACAGTCCCGCCAGCCGCGGGGCCAGGCCGACGAGGCAGAAGACGATCCCGAGCACCGCCAGCGTCCCCGCACCCTGCGACAGGGTGTAGGCCCAGGACCGCTCAGCCGCCTGCTCGTGGGGGAACTGGGACCCGGCGACGGCCGCTGTCGCCCCCGCGGACACGACCAGGGCCACGACCCCCAGAACAAGGGCGTCGAGGACCCGTGCCCAGTACCAGCGGCCGCGCGAGACGCTCTGGGCAAGCACGACCTCGGTGAGCCCGGAGCGCTCGTCACTGACCGCACCCAGTGCGCGCACGGTGACGGCGACAGCGATGATGAGTGCGTTGGTCTCGGCGACAAGTCGCAGGTAGATGGCTGCGACACTGCCCTGCCCGGCCAGGGCGGTCAGGACGTCCGCCGTCTGCTGGGAGGTGCGCAGGACCTCGGACATGCCAGACCCCATGCCCGTAAAGAGCATCGTGAGGGAGGTCAGCGACACAAGCCACCACATCGTGCTGCGCGCTCCGAGGCGCAGCAGGAGGTCGAGCGGACCGTGCACGCGCCGACGTCGGCGGGAGGAGGAGATCTCAGGAAGCCAGGCGGCATCGACGTCCCGGCGCACGTACAGCAGGGCGGCGACGCCCCCGGTGGTGAGGGCGGCTCCCAGTCCCAGTGCCAGGGCCCGCAGGTCGCCCGCCCCGTAGGGGTCGACAAGGTCACGCCAACCCAGGGGGGTGAGCCAGCGCAGCCACGACGCCTCCGTGACGTCCGCGGTCACCCGCAGCATGAAGGCCGCGGCGAAAGCCAGCAGCCCCGCGCCCCTGACGGCTCCCGGCTCGCGGAAGAGCTGGGCGAGGACGAGGACGAGGGCCTCGAAGACGAGACCGGTGACGAGAAGCAGCGCCGCGTACACCCACGCGCCCGCGACGGTCATCTCCTCCTCGGAGAGCGCTGCCGCCGTGAGCGCCAGGCCCGAACCGACGCTGAGCAGGACGAGCAGCGCCGCCACCCAGCCCGCCGAGGCGACGAACAGGGTCCAGCGGCCCGCCCCCGAGCCCCGGGAGAGCTCGACGAGCCCCGACTGCTCGTCGCCGCGCGTGGCCGTGACCGTGAGCAGGACGGCGAGCAGCACCGTGCACCACACGACATAGGTCCCGGTCTCCCAAGCGAAGAACTGTCCCAGGTTCCCCGGTGCGGGCAGCCTGCCCATGAGGACGGCGACCGCCGGGGAGCGGTCGGCCATGTCGATGACCACCTGGCGGGAGGCCGCGTCCGGGTAGGTTCGCCGGTAGCTCGGCGGTGCGGCGACGACCAAGGACCACAGCACGAGCAGCGTCGCGGCGGCAGGGACCCGGAGGCGACGGGTGAGCAGGCCCAGCACGGTGCGCGTGCCGAGCACGGCCTGCCGGCTCGCACCGCGGCGCCGCCCTCCCCTCCCCGCTGCCCCGGGCCGCCGGGCGCGGCCGGTCGCCTCGGCAGGGGGCGTGCGTGCGACGCTCATGACCTCACCTCCAAGCGGGCCTGCGGCCCTGCCTCCGAGGCGGGCTCGCTCGTGTAGTGGGAGAGGAAGAGGTCCTCCAGGGTCGCCGGCTCCACCCGCACGTCCACCAGGCCCTGGGAGGAGACCGTGGCCAGGACCGGCGGCAGCCGCGTCGCCGGCACCTGCAGGACGAGGTGGCAGCGTTCGCCGTCGTCACGTCGCGAGATCGAGTCCTCCTCGCAGCCTGCCGCCCTCAGGGAGCCGAGGAGCTGCGGCAGGAGGTCGACGTCGGTCCCCAGGCTCACGCGGGTGCGCGCCAGCGCCTGGAGGGCCGCCAGGTCCCCGTCCTCGACGACGCGGCCGTTCTTGATGATCGTCACCCGCGAGCACAGGGCCTGCACCTCGGCGAGGATGTGGCTGGAGAGCAGGACCGTCGCCCCGCGTGCACTGAGCTCGGTGACGACCTCGGTGAAGACGCGCTCCATGAGCGGATCCAGCCCGCTGGTCGGCTCGTCGAGAATGAACAGGTCGACGGGTGCGGACAGGGCCGCCACGAGCGCGACCTTCTGCCGGTTGCCCTTGGAGTAGGTGCGCACCCGCTTGGACGGGTCGAGGCCGAAGCGCTCGATGAGCGCCGCCTCCGCCGCCCGGTCCCGCGCCCCGCGCAGGCCCGCGAGTGCGTCCAGGGCCTGGCCGCCGGTGAGCCTGGGCCACAGGGCCACGTCTCCGGGCACGTAGGCCAGACGACGGTTGACGGCGGCCGCGTGCGTCGTCGGCGACTCGCCCAGGACCCGCACCGACCCGGCGTCGGGACGGTACAGGCCCAGCAGGGTGCGGATCGCCGTCGACTTGCCCGCGCCGTTGGGGCCGAGGAAGCCGTGGACGGTGCCTGCCTCGACGCACAGGTCGAGGCCGTCCAGGGCGCTCACGCGCCCGAAGCGCTTGACCAGTCCCGAGACCTCGATGGGGTGGGTGGGTGCGGGCTCAGACACGGAGCCACTCCTTTCTCACTGCGGGGTCGATGACGGTGGACAGGACCGGGTCCGCGGCGATGGAGGAGAGGACCTCGTCGACGACGACGCGATGCACCGGGTCCGGGTAGGTGGCGCGCAGGAGCGGCCCGTAGACGGCCCACACGCCGGGGGAGATGCGACCACCGGTGAACGAGCTCATGAGGTCGCGTGCGGAGTGCCGGTGGCGCGTGATGAGGGAGCACATCTCGCGGGCGAGGTCGTGCGCACGCTCGCGCGTGTCCGGGCGGGCCAGGCTCTGGCCCTTGAGCGAGTCGAAGCGCTCGAAGAGGTCGATGACCGTGTCGCGCTCCTGCTCGTACTCCTCCAGGAAGAGGCCGACCGCGGTCGCCGGGAACATGCCCGAGACGACGAGCAGCGTCAGCATGTGCTGCTTGGCGCGCAGGGTGCGCCGCGCCCCTGGGCTCGACAGGCGGCTCTCCAGGTCGCCGTAGTAGTCCGTCACCGTCCTCGGCAGGGGGGACAGGGGCTTGCCGGACGCCGCCTTGGCGATGAGCAGGTCGATGCGCCGACGCTGGTGCTCGAGCTCGGCGATGCGCGCGTCGATCTCGGTGCGGGTGGCGCGCAGGTCGGCCAGGGCGGTGCGGCTGCCGCCCTCGTCCGGGGGCCCGTCGGGCCCGGTGTCCTCATCGAGGAGGTCGGCGACCCGCTTGAGTGGCACGCCGGAGCGCACGAGCCAGCGGATGCGCAGCAGGCGAGCCAGGTGCTCGATGTCGTAGCTGCGCTGCGCGCCCCGGGTCGGGGGCACGGGAAGGAGCCCCAGGCGGTGGTAGTAGCGCACCGTCCGCGTGGTGGTCCCGGCCAGGTCGGCCATCTCCTTGACTCTCATGCGCGCCATCCAACACAGCGACCTTGCGTCGCTGTCAACGGCCCCAGGGGGTAGGTCAGGGACGGGCCACGCGGCGTGCCCGGGCGGCCCGCGGCCCGGGGCGGGCGTGGCGGCCCACGCCCGCAGCCCCTACCCGGAGAGGAGCGGTGCCTGACCTATCCTGCGACCATGACCCCCGCAGCCGCCGGTGAGATCGACCTCGCCGCCCTCCGCGAGCGCGACCCCTGCGGTCTGCTCGACGGCGTCGACCGGGCCGTCGTGTGGCAGGTGCCGGTGCGCACCCGCTTCCGCGGCCTCACCGGCCGCGACGGCGTCCTCCTGCACGGCCCCGCCGGCTGGGGCGAGGTCGCCCCCTTCTGGGACTACGACGCCGAGGCCAGCGCCCCCTGGCTCGCCAGCGCCCTGGAGCAGGCGGTGACCGGCTACGCCGACCTGCCCGTGCACCGCGACCCGGTACCCGTCAACGTCACCGTCCCCGAGGTGGACGGGGAGCGTGCGCGCGCCCTTGCCCTCTCCTCGGGCGCCACGACCGCCAAGGTCAAGGTCGGAGGCACTCGCGCCGCCACGGACCCCGCCGGCACCCTCGACGCCGACCTGCGACGCCTGGCCGCGGTGCGCGACGCCCTGGGCCCCGAGGGCCGGGTGCGCATCGACGTCAACGGCGCCTGGGACCTCGCCACCGCGCTCTGGCTTCTGCCCCGCATGGACGAGGCCGCCGGAGGGCTGGAGTACGCCGAGCAGCCCTGCGCGCGCGCCGAGGACCTCGCCGCCCTGCGCGCGCGGGTCGACGTGCCCCTCGCCGCCGACGAGTCCGTGCGCCTGTCCGACGACCCCCTCGCGGTGCGCCGCCTGGGCGCCGCCGACGTCGTCGTCCTCAAGGTCGCCCCGCTGGGCGGTGTGCGCCGCGCCCTCGCCCTGGCCGAGCGCCTCGCCCTGCCCGCTGTCGTCTCCTCCGCGCTCGACACGAGCGTGGGCATCGGCGCGGGCGCCGCGCTCGCGGCCGCCCTGCCGGACCTCTCCCACGCCTGCGGCCTGGGCACCATCGCCCTGCTCGGGGCCGACGTCGCCGCCCCCTCCTGCCTGCCCGCGGCCGGGCTGCTGCCCGTGACGCGCCCGCGGGTCTCTCAGGAGCGGATCGAGGCCGTGCGCGCCGACGGCGCGCTCACCGGGCGCTGGCAGACGCGCCTGGCCCAGGTCCTCGCCGCGCTGGGCTCCCGAAGGGCGCGAGAGTCGGAGGGCGCCGAGCCGGTCGCAGGGGTGCCCCTGTGAGCGGCGCGCAGGACGTCAGGAACCAGGCCGTGTCCCAGACCCCCTCGGTCGCCGCCGCCCACGCGGTGCTCCAGGCGCTCGTGGAGGCCGGGGTGCGTGACATCGTCCTGGCCCCCGGCTCGCGCAGCGCCCCCTTCGTTCCCGTCCTGGCGGCGGCCGAGGCGGGCGGCCTCGTGCGCCTGCGCGTCGCCCTCGACGAGCGCAGCGCCGGATTCATCGCCCTGGGGATGTCGCGCGCCGCGCTCCTTCACGGGCGGTGCGTGCCCGCCGCCGTCGTGACGACCTCCGGCACGGCGGTGGCCAACCTGCACCCGGCGGTCCTGGAGGCCGACGCCGCCGGGGTGCCCCTGCTCGTCGTCTCGGCCGACCGCCCCCACGAGCTGGTCGGCACCGGCGCCTCCCAGACCACCGAGCAGACGCGGATACTTGAGCCCGCGGCACGGCTCGTCGTCGACCTGCCGGCCGACCTCGTCACCGACCTGGGGCAGGAGCGTGCGCGGACGGCGATCGGGGGGCAGGTGCGCCGCGCCGTCGCCGCCGCCTGCGGCACGCTGAGTCACGACCCCGGTCCCGCCCAGCTCAACGTCCGCTTCCGGCCCCCGCTCGTGCCCGCCCCCGGTGCCCCCCTGGGGCTTGAGGCCGTGCCCGACGGCGGCCGGGCTGAGACGGTGCGGCACGTCGAGGCGGGTGCGGTCACCGGCCCCGCCGAAACCGCGGCGTCTGCCGGGCCCGCCGCG
>CALEXZ010000125.1 GCA_937926195.1 uncultured Actinomyces sp. | reverse complement strand
CGTCAAGATCAACACCGCGGGCGTCATCCCGGTCATCTTCGCCTCCTCGATCCTGTCCATGCCCCAGCTCGTCTCCCAGTTCGGCAACCCGGCCAGCGGGTGGGTCCAGTGGATCGGGAAGAACCTTCAGCAGACGGCCCCGCCCTACCTCGTCGGCTACGGCGTCCTCATCCTCTTCTTCACCTTCTTCTACACGGCGATCACCTTCAACCCCGATGAGATCGCGGACAACATGAAGAAGTACGGCGGGTTCATCCCCGGCATCCGCGCCGGCGAGCCGACGGCGCGCTACCTGCGGTACGTCATCAACCGCGTGACGGTGGCGGGCTCCGTCTACCTCGTCGTCCTGGCCCTGCTGCCGACCCTCGCGGTCATCTGGCTCGGCCTGTCCCAGAACCTGCCCTTCGGCGGCACGACCATCCTTATTATGGTCGGGGTCGGTCTCCAGACGGTCAAGGAGATCAACTCCCAGCTCCAGCAGCGCCATTACGAAGGATTCCTCTCATGACACGCATGGTCCTCCTCGGCCCCCCGGGGGCAGGCAAGGGCACCCAGGCCGCCCGCATCTGCGAGCGCCTGTCCATCCCGGCCATCTCCACCGGCGACATCTTCCGCGCCAACGTCTCCAGGGGGACCGGGCTCGGCGAGCGCGCCAGGCAGTACATGGACAGGGGCGAGTACGTGCCCGACTCCGTGACCAACGCGATGGTCGCCGACCGCCTGACCGAGGCCGATGCCGCGCAGGGCTTCCTGCTGGACGGCTACCCCCGCACCGAGGCGCAGGTCCACGAGCTCGACGCCATGCTTGCCGACAGCGGCCTCGCCCTGGACGTCGTCCTGGAGATCACCGCCGACGCCGAGGTCGTCGTCGACCGCCTCCTCAGGCGCGCCACCGAGCAGAACCGCGCCGACGACACCGAGCCGGTCATCCGTCGCCGCCTCGAGGTCTACGCCGAGGCCACCGCGCCGCTGGCCTCGCTGTACGAGGACCGCGGCCTGCTCGTGCGGGTCGACGGCACGGGCGACGTCGACGAGGTCACCGAGCGCATCATGACCGCGCTCGCCTCCCGCACGACCGCCTGACCGGCCCGTCACCACACGCAGGAGGAAGTGTGAGGCTGCTGCGCAACCGCATTGAGATCAAGACGCCCGACCAGGTGCGCCTCATGCGGCGCGCGGGCCTCGTCGTCGCCGACGTCCATGCGGCCCTGCGGGAGGCGGTGCGCCCGGGGGTGACCACCGGGGAGCTCGACGCCGTGTGCGCGGCCACGATCGAGCGCGCCGGCGCCCGCTCCAACTTCAAGGGCTACTACGACTACCCGGCCACCGTGTGCATCTCGGTCAACGAGGAGGTTGTGCACGGCATCCCGGGGAAGCGGGTGCTCCGCGAGGGCGACCTGGTGACCTTCGACTGCGGCGCCTGCGTGCTCGACGAGTCCGGCACCGAGTGGCACGGCGACGCCGCCTTCACCACCGTCGTCGGAGGGCGCTACGCCAGCGACGCCGACCGGGTCCTGGACGCCACGACCCGCCGGGCCCTGTGGGCGGCCATCGCGGCGCTCGCCCGCGCGCTGGCCGGGGACGCCTCCGGGCGCGCGGGGCGCATCAACGCCGTCGGCGACACCGTCGAGGACGTCGTCGCCGAGGCGTGCCGCGACTACGACGTCTCCCTGGGCATCCTCGAGGACTACGTCGGTCACGGCATCGGCACGGCCATGCACATGGAGCCCGACGTCCTGAACTACTCGGTCAGGCGCCGCGGGGCCCGCCTGCGGCCGGGCATGGTGCTGGCCGTCGAGCCCATGCTCACCGCCGGCGAGCCCGAGGTCGAGGAGCTCGACGACGGGTGGACGGTGGTGACCGCCGACGGATCGCACGCCGCCCAGTGGGAGCACACGGTCGCGCTGGTGCCGGGGGGCGTGTGGGTCCTGACCGCCTCCGACGGCGGGGTGGAGGGGCTGGATCCCTACGGCATCGAGCCGCGTCCGCTGCGCTGAGGCCGCGTGCCCCGCCCTCGGCCCCCCCGCCTCGGTGTGTCCGGAAACACCGCTGCAGCGCCCGATCTCGCATGGTGATTCGCGGGCAGGCTGTCGTATTCTTGGCAGTCGGTGCGCCAGGTGGCCCGGCGCGCTCGCGTTTGCAGGCCGCACGGGAAGCCCGCAAGGGTGCAGGCGAGGCGGTGGGCCCGCGGCGCGTCGTCCGACGGCGTCGTCGTCGGAGGAACTCGAGCGAGAAAGCACCGGCGGAGGAACATGGCTAAGAAGGACGGAGTCATCGAGGTCGAGGGATCGGTCGTCGAGGCCCTTCCGAACGCGATGTTCCGGGTGGAGCTGAGCAACGGGCACGTCGTCCTGGCGCACATCTCCGGCAAGATGCGGCAGCACTACATCCGCATCCTCCCCGAGGACCGCGTGGTCGTGGAGCTGAGCCCCTACGACCTCTCCCGCGGTCGCATCGTCTACCGGTACAAGTGACAGTCCTCCCCGTGCGGGGATGACGGAGGAACATCATGAAGGTCAAGCCGAGCGTCAAGAAGATCTGTGACAACTGCAAGGTGATTCGTCGCCACGGCCGCGTCATGGTCATCTGCGAGAACCCGCGGCACAAGCAGCGCCAGGGCTGAGCCCGCGCTGACGGCCGCCACCAGGGCGGCCACCCACAAGCGCCCGTCCCAGCTCACCGACGGTGAGCCACCCCCGGTTCCTGGAGGCCGGGGCCGCCGCATGCGGAGGAGATGGGCGACGACCTCCGGGAGCACACAGGAGAACCACACCGTGGCACGTATTTCCGGTGTCGACCTGCCTCGCGAGAAGCGAGTCGAGGTCGCCCTTACGTACATCTTCGGGATCGGCCGCACGCGCGCGGACGAGACCCTCGCGGCGACGGGCGTCAGCCCCGACACCCGCGTCAAGGACCTCACCGAGGACGAGCTCGTCCTGCTTCGCAACCACATCGACGCGAACTACCAGGTGGAGGGTGACCTGCGCCGCGAGGTCCAGGCGGACATCCGCCGCAAGATCGAGATCGGCTGCTACCAGGGCCTGCGCCACCGCCGTCACCTGCCCGTGCACGGCCAGCGCACCAAGACCAACGCGCGTACCCGCAAGGGCCCCAAGCGCACCGTGGCCGGTAAGAAGAAGGCCAAGTAAGCAGTAGTCCTGGAGTGGGCACGGCCGCCCGCCAAGGAACGACGACCTAGATCGAAGAAGGAAACATGCCTCCCAAGAGCCGCACCGCCGTGCGCAAGCCGCGTCGCAAGGACCGCAAGAACGTCACCCACGGCCACGCGTACATCAAGTCCACCTTCAACAACACCATCGTGTCCCTCACGGACCCGCACGGTGCCGTCATCGCCTGGGCCTCCTCCGGCCAGGTCGGCTTCAAGGGCTCGCGCAAGTCCACGCCCTACGCCGCCCAGCTCGCCGCCGAGGCCGCCGCCCGCCGCGCCCAGGAGCACGGCATGAAGAAGATCGACGTCTACGTCAAGGGCCCCGGCCCGGGCCGTGAGACCGCGATCCGCTCCCTCCAGGCCGCCGGCCTCGAGATCGGTTCCATCACCGACGTCACGCCCCAGGCCCACAACGGCTGCCGCCCGCCCAAGCGCCGCCACGCCTGAGCTCATCGAGGCCGACGGTGTCACCCGCCCCCGGGGTGGATGACGCCGTCGGCCCCTCAGGTCCGCCCCGCAGGGGCGGGCACGGACGGGCCGGCTCCCGCGGCCGCCTGTCCACATCCCGCAGGATCGGCGTCATATAGCGGGCGCCGCCACGAAAGGAAACCACGTGCTCATCGCACAGCGACCCACGCTCTCCGAGGAGGTCATCGAGGAGGACCGCCGCTCGCGGTTCGTCCTGGAGCCCCTGGAGCCCGGCTTCGGCTACACCCTCGGCAACTCCCTGCGCCGCACGCTGCTGTCGTCCATCCCGGGCGCCGCCGTGACCAGCGTGCGCATCGAAGGGGTTCCGCACGAGTTCCGCACCATTGCCGGGGTCAAGGAGGATGTCGCCCAGATCATCCTCAACATCAAGGAGATCGTGCTCTCCAGCGAGAACGACGAGCCGGTCGTCATGTACCTGCGCAAGTCCGGTCCGGGCCTCGTCACCGCCGGTGACATCACCCCGCCCGCCGGCGTCGAGATCCACAACCCCGAGCTCGTCATCGCCACCCTCAACGAGAAGGGCAAGCTCGAGATCGAGCTGACGGTCGAGCGTGGGCGCGGCTACGTCTCCGCGGCCCAGAACAAGGACCCGAACGCGGAGATCTCCCGCATCCCCGTGGACTCGATCTACTCGCCGGTCAAGAAGGTCTCCTACGCGGTCGAGGCCACCCGTGTCGAGCAGCGCACGGACTTCGACCGCCTCGTGGTCGACGTCGAGACCAAGGCCTCGATGACGCCCCGCGACGCCCTGGCCTCCGCCGGCAAGACGCTCGTCGAGCTCTTCGGCCTGGCTCGTGAGCTCAACGTCGAGGCCGAGGGCATCGAGGTCGGCCCCTCGCCGATGGACCAGGCCCTCCAGCAGGACCTCGCCCTCATGATCGACGAGCTCGACCTGCAGGCCCGCTCCTCCAACGCGCTCAAGCGCGAGGGCATCCACACCGTCGGTGAGCTCGTCGCGCGCAGCGAGGCGGACCTCCTCGACATCCGCAACTTCGGTGCCAAGTCGATCTCCGAGATCAAGGAGAAGCTGGCCGAGCTGGGCCTGTCCCTCAAGGGCTCCCCGGTCGACTACGTCGCGGACGACGACTACACCAACCCCACCTTCAGCGACGAGCAGGCCTGAGCCGCGCGCCCCGCTCGCCTTTCACCTAGGAGACAACAATGCCTCGCCCCACCAAGGGTCCCCGCCTGGGCGGTTCCGCCCAGCACGAGCGTCACATGCTGGCCAACCTCGCCACGCAGCTCTTCATCCACGAGTCGATCACGACGACGGAGGCCCGCGCCCGCCGCCTGCGCCCCTACGCCGAGAAGCTCATCACCAAGGGCAAGCGCGGCGACCTGCACGCGCGCCGCACGGTGCTCAAGAAGGTGACGGACAAGTTCGCCGTCTACCGTCTCTTCGAGGAGATCGCCCCCAAGCTCGAGGGTCGTGAGGGCGGCTACACCCGCATCGTCAAGGTGGCTCCCCGCAAGGGCGACAACGCCCCCATGGCGGTCATCTCCCTCGTGCTCGAGCCCGTCGCCAAGAAGGAGGTCGTGGCCGACGCCGTCGCCACCGCCAAGCGCGCCGCCAAGAAGGCCGTGGAGGCCTCCGTCGAGGCCCCGGCCGAGGCCGTCGAGTACGCCGGTGCCGTCCGCGTCGCCGAGGGCTCCTCTGAGGCTCCCGACGCCGACCACCAGGTCAAGGGCAACGAGGACTCGATGAAGTACCACGTCCCCGGCTCGCGCTGGTACGACGCCACCGTCGCCGAGGTCTGGTTCGCCTCCGCCGAGGAGGCCGAGGCCGCCGGCTTCGCCCCGGCCGGTGGCGCTGCCGCTCAGAAGGTCGAGGACTGAGCTCCTCAGACCAGCACACGTCAGGCCGCGGGGCCCGCCACATTGTGGCGGGCCCCGCGGCCGTGTGCCTCGTGCCGTGCGGTGCGGTGTGACGTGTCCGCGTGGTTCCTGCCGCGCGGTGTCCGTGCGGAGCCGGCGGACCGTACCGGCCCTGTCGGCAGCCGGGCTCAGGCTCCGAGACGCTCCAGGAGGCCACGCACCGCTAGGGCGACGTCCTGGGGGGCGTCAAGAGCCATGAGGTGACCGGAGTCCTCCACCTGGTGCACGGTGAGCCGGGCGAAGGCGCCGCGCAGCGGCGCCATGGAGCGCTCCGAGCCGTAGGGCGGCGCCTGCAGGAGCACGCACGGGACCTGGAGCGACGGGGTGGTGGCCCGCAGACGCAGAAGGTCTCTGCGCTGGGCCGAGTACGCCAGGCTCTCCGCCACACCACCCACGAGGGCAGTGGGACGCCACGTGTCCTGCCAGGCGGGGGAGCGCATGAGCTCGGGCTCGCGGGCCTCGCTGGCAAGGGCGGCGCGTGCGACCCGGGCGGCGGCAGGCGCCGCAGCCGGTGCGCGCATGAGGGTGCGCACCGCCCTGAGGCAGAGGGCGGCCAGAGGCCCCCGGCCGCCGACGGCGCCGATCTCCAGGGGAGAGGGCAGCGCGGGCTCGATGGCGAGGGACGGGTCGACCAGGACAAGGCCGTCGACAAGGTCGGGACGGCGGCGCGCGAGGGCCTCCGCCTCGAAGGCGGCCATCGAGTGGGCCACGAGCACCTGGGGGGCGTCGTCGGGCCCCTCAGACAGGTCCTCCAGCAGGCGCGCGAGCAGAGCGGCCTGGGTGTCAAGGGCGGGAAGCCGGTCGCAGCGGGTGCCAAGGCGGCCCTGCCGGTCGACCAGGACGTGGGAACCGGGCACGAGCGGGCGCACCTGCTCCCAGAAGGGGGACCCCAGTGCCGCGCCCGCGAGGAAGACGACGGTAGGTCCCTGCCCGCTGCCGTGGGCCAGCCAGCGGCGCGCGGTCACGCCCGCGCGGCGCACCCGGCGCACCGAGACCTCAGACAGCCGGTCGGGTGAGACATTCATGGGTGTCACCACCTCCGTTCAGACGTAGGGCGAGCCAGGCCGCCAGGACCGAGGAGAAGAGCACCTGGGCGGCCTGTGGAAGCAGCTGGTGGCCGGGAGCGAGAACGATGAGGGCCACCGTGACGACGGAGATGAGCGCGAGAGCGACCGTCGCCACGAGCGCGGCACGGACCTGGTCCTCGGGGGCCCGGCGCGAGCGCAGCCCCAGGGTGAGGAACACGAGCACGGCGAGGAAGCCACAGCCCACGCTCGCCGAGGCGGCCACGTGCACCAGGCCCGAGAAGGTCGCCGTGTCCTGGCAGGTGGGGTCCGCTGCCGGGGCGCAGGGCATGTTGCCCAGGGCGTCGGCGAAGGTCGCCAGCCCGCACACGCCCAGCGCCACGGACACCCGCTGCGCCCAGCGACCCAGCCAGGCATGCCAGCCGCGCAGGCCGAGCAGGGCCACGGTCATGAGCAGCAGGCCGGTGACGAGGTCGCCCCCGCGGAAGATCCACTGGCAGGGCTGGTCGTCCGCCGCCAGCTCGGACAGGTACCCGGGCGGTGCGTCGGCGCGCCACACCAGCGGGCCCAGAAGCCACGTGTTGTAGGCGAGCAGCACCCCGGCGGCCAGCACGCGCCTCATCGTGAGGGCCTCACCAGCGGGAAGGCGATGGTCTCGCGGATCGAGGAGCCCGTGAGCATCATGACGAGGCGGTCGATGCCCATGCCCAGGCCGCCGGAGGGAGCCATGCCCTGCTCCAGTGCCTCCAGGAAGGCCTCGTCGAGCTCCATCGCCTCCGGGTCGCCGCTGGCCGCGGCCAGGGACTGGGCGGTGAGCCGCTCACGCTGGATGACCGGGTCGACGAGCTCGGAGTAGGCCGTGCCGACCTCCGAGCCGAAGACGATGAGGTCCCAGCGCTCAGCCAGCACCGGGTCGCTGCGGTGGGGCCGGGTGAGCGGGGAGGTCTGCGCGGGGAAGTCGCTGAAGAAGGTCGGCTCCACCGTGCTCGACTCCGCCAGGTGCTCGTAGAGCTCCTGGACGAGGGTGCCCCACCCCCAGGCCGGGTCGACGCGCAGCCCCAGGCGCTCGCCGTAGGTCCGCAGCACGGGCAGGGGCGTCGAGGAGGTTACGTGCTCGCCCAGGCCGTGGGAGACGGCGTCGCACACGCTCACCGTGCGCCACGGCAGGGCGAGGTCCACCTCGTGCTCCACGCCGTTGACCGTGCCGCGCACCACCGTGGTTCCCAGGGCGGCCTGGGCGGAGGCGACGACGAGGTCCTTGATGACCGTCTTCATGGTCTCGTAGTCGCCGTAGGTCTCGTAGGCCTCCAGCATGGTGAACTCGGGGTTGTGGGTGGAGTCCGCCCCCTCGTTGCGGAAGTTCCTGCCGATCTCGAAGACGCGGTCCATCCCGCCCACGACGAGCCGCTTGAGGTAGAGCTCGGGCGCGATGCGCAGGTACAGGTCGAGGTCGTAGGCGTTGATGTGGGTGCGGAAGGGGCGCGCGTTCGCCCCGCCGTGCACCGGCTGCAGGATGGGGGTCTCGACCTCCAGGTAGCCGCGCTCCAGCAGACGTCCACGCACCGCCTGGATCGCCCGGGACCGGGCCTCGATGAGGTGGCGTTGACGGGGGCTGGTGAGCAGGGCCAGGTGCCGCTGGCGCACGCGGGCCTCGGGGTCGGTCAGGCCGCGGTGCTTGTCCGGCAGGGGACGCAGGGCCTTGGAGGTCATGCTCCAGCCCGAGGCCAGGAGGCTGGCGGTGCCGTTGCGCGAGGCCCCCGGGACTCCGGTGACGGCCACCTGGTCTCCGACACGCACGAGGCTCTGGAAGCCGGCCAGGGCGTCGGGGGCCGAGCCCCGGTCGAGGACCACCTGGACCTCGCCGGCCCAGTCACGCAGGTCCGCAAAGAGCACCGATCCGTGGTTGCGCAGGCCGATGACGCGTCCGGCCACGGTCCGAGCGCCGTCGCCCTCAAGCGCCCGCGAGCAGGAGGCCGTGACGGTGGTGCTCGCCGGGTAGGGCTCCAGTCCCTGGGAGATCATGCGCTCGCGGCAGGCGGCGCGGGCACGCACCTCGTGGGGCCGGCGCGCCACCGGGCTCACCTCGGGGGTGGCGCGGGTGAGCGCGAGCATGCGGGCGCTGTCCTCGTCGCTCAGACGCGGCTGGGACCACTGCTCACCGCCCAGGGCCGCCGGCAGACGCAGGAAGCCCTCGGCGGCGGCCACGGCCGCCGAGACGCGGGCGAGGTCTCCGGCGTCGGCGTAGCAGATGAGGCGCGGCACCCAGTCGGGCTCGTAACGGCTGTTGGAGCGGTACAGGGACTCCAGCTGCCACCACCGTGAGGCCAGCAGGAGCAGACGGCGGTTGGCCCGCTGGAGGGGGCCCGCACCCAGGCGCGCGCCCTGGGCGAAGGCGTCGCGGAACATGGCGAAGTTGAGCGAGACCCGGGTGACGGACAGGGCGGCAGCCTCCGCCATGAGCGTGCTCACCATGAGCTCGGTGACACCGTGGTCGGCCTCGGGGTGGCGGCGCATGACGTCCAGGCTCAGGCCGTCAGCACCCCAGGGCACGAAGGACAGCATGGCAGCCACCCGGCCGCGTGCGTCCCCGTCGGGGAAGAGTGCCTCGACGAGGACGGACTCGCCGTCGGAGGGGTCGTCGAGGCGGCGGCCCAGGGCCATGGAGAAGCCTCGCTCGGCCTCGCCGTTGAGCCAGCTGGTCGCCAGGTCGCTGAGCTCTGCCAGCTCCTGGGCGCCGATGCTGCGGTGACGACGCACCCGGGCGGTGTAGCCGGCGCCGGAGGCGTGGCGGACGGCCTGACGCACCTCGGAGAGCTCGTTGAGACGGTAGCGAGAGGGCCGCAGGACGGCCTCGTCGCCGATGTGCAGGGCTCGCATACCCCCGTGCACCCAGGCGCGTGCGCCTGCCTCGGAAGCCCCGATGACCGCGGGCGTCAGCCCGTAGGACAGGCAGTGGCGGGTGAAGGCGTGGACGGTGGCCGGCCAGGTGGCCTGGTCACCCAGGGGGTCGCCGGAGACGAGGGCGACCCCGAGGCTCGGACGGTAGGCGACCGCACCGTGCTCGGTGAGGAAGACGGACTTGTCACGGCGGGTGGCGAAGTAGCCCAGGGAGTCCTGGGGGTGGGTGGACACGAGCCGGCGTACCTGCGCCTCCTCGTCGACGCTCATGCGGGCCGCCAGCCGTTGGGAGCGCAGGAGCGTCGCCAGGCCCAGGAGGAAGGACAGCGCCCAGCCCAGGCCGAGGAGGCTGTAGGCCCAGTCGGGGAACTGCTTGATGATCTCAGGAACGGGACGGCCCTCCTGTGCCAGGAGGATCCCAGTGATGGCCGAGGGGTGGATGACCAGGACGAGGAGCGCGATGAGGGCGGTGCTGGCCCCGGTGCCGATGGTGGTGATGGCCAGCGCCCGCCACACGTTGCCCGGGCGCATGCGCACGTGGTAGGTGCGCCTGGTGCGCACGAGCGCGACGATGAGGATGGTGAGCTGGAGCATGTTGACGCCCTGTGCCACCAGGTCGAGGGGCACCATCCCAGGTGGGCGCGTGAGGATGAGGGAGACGAGGTCGAGGGCGAACAGCGCCAGGCTCACACAGGTGAGGAAGGTCATGGCGGCCCAGCCGACGCGCATGCGCCGCTGCAGCGCGGAGCCGAGGATGAGCAGGGCGACGGCGGTGAACCAGTCGAGGACCGGCACGGGGATGAACCACGTGAGGATGAAGGAGATGGGCCCGAGCAGCGCGGGGACAGCCGACAGGAAGGTCGTTGCCAGCACCACCAGTCCCACGGTCGTGACCACCTTCGGCAGGATGGGTGGACGGCGTGGGGTCACGACCTGACGGGGACGGCGGGGATGTGTCATGGACCCAATCTTCTCAACGTTGCGTGGGGGAGCGGATCCACCGTTGAGAGGAGATCGGCTCCTCCCAAGGTCGGGGATCGCTCAGGGATGGGCTCAGGGTCCGGCTCAGGGAGACGTCAGGCGCGGGTGAGGTCCCAGCAGCGGGCGCCGCCGGTCATCCCCGCCTCGTTGGGGACGACGACGACGTCGTCGCCCATCGCGGCCAGCTGGGAGGCGAGGATACGACGCGAGTTGCCGCCGCCGAGGTACAGGCGGTCCCACAGGTACATGGGCCGCAGGGCGTCGACGACGCGCCGCACCCGCCGCGACCAGTGGGCGTCGCCCAGCCGCAGGCGCTCGTGCTCGCCGATGTAGTCGTCGTAGGTCAGGCCCCAGCGGATCGGCCCCTGGGAGATCTCCACGTGCGGGGCCAGCAGGCCGTTGTCGAAGACCGCGTTGCCCAGTCCCGTCCCCAGCGTGACGATCATCTCGTGGCCCTTGCCGGTGACGACGCCGGCGGCGGCCACCTCCGCGTCGTTGAGGACGAGCACGGGCCGCTGCAGACGCTCTCCGAGCGCCGCGCCCATGTCGAAGCGGCGCCACAGCTCGACGAGCTCGGGCAGCACGCGTGAGCGCGGACCGTCGCGCGTGATGTAGTGCGGGGTGGCGACGACGACGCCGTGGCGGATCATGCCGGGCATCCCCACCGTCACACGGTCCGCCTGCGGCAGCTGCTCGGCGAGCTCGGCGATGGTGTCGACGAGCTTGGTCGGCGGCAGGGGGTAGGGCGTCGAGGTCCGCACCGCACGGGAGATCATCACGCCGTCGGGCGACAGGACGGAGGCCTTGATGCCGCCGCCGCCGCAGTCGACGGACAGCGTCGTGGGAGAGGTCATGACGGCAGGCTACCGGCGCGTGGTCGAATACCCCTATGCAGACCGACATGAGTACGGCGGCGGGCGCCCAGGCCGGCGCACCGGCTGGTGCTGTGGCTGAGGGCGGCTCCGGCACGGGCGCCGCCGAGGAGAGCGGGACGGTGCGGGTGCGCCTTGACCTCGCCTACGACGGCGCCGGCTTCAACGGCTGGGCCGCCCAGCCGGGGCTGCGCACCGTCGAGGGCGAGCTCAGCCGGGCCCTGGAGACCGTCCTGCGCGTGCCCGTGAGGCTTACCGTCGCCGGGCGCACGGACACGGGGGTGCACGCCGCCGCCCAGGCCGTCCACCTCGACGTGCCCGCCGCCGCCTGGCGGGCGGTGCCCGGCCGTTCGGGGCGTGCCCCGGCCGAGGCGCTGCTCACCCGCCTGGCCGGGGTGCTGGCGCGCCAGGCCC
>CALEXZ010000124.1 GCA_937926195.1 uncultured Actinomyces sp. | reverse complement strand
GGGAGCGGACCATGTACTGCCACCACTGGCGCTTGATGTTCTCCTTGAGCTCGACGCCCAGCGGGCCGTAGTCCCACGCGGAGCGGGTACCGCCGTAGATCTCGCCGCAGGGGAAGACGAAACCCCGGCGCTTGGCCAGGTTGATGACGTTGTCGAGGGCGGAGGGGGTCTTGGCCACCGTGTGTCTCCTGTTGTCGTCGTTGTCCGCACCTGGATGGTGGGAACGAGGTGGGCACAGTGTACGGGCGCGCACGCACTCGACCGCCGCAGGGCCGATGCGCAACGCCAGGCGGGACGATCCCCTCATGCAGAGTCTTCTGCGGGGATGGTGATGGTGTGAAGGCTGGGGTTGGTGCCGTCGTCGATCATGATCGTCATGAGGTTGGGATGCTGATGAGGCGGAAGAAGCCGGATGAGGACTCGTCCGGTGGCGGTGGTCCGGAGCGCGGTGGCGGCGTGTTCAATGACGATGCGGTGGGCGGTGATGTCCAGCGGGACAGGGCTGTGGTCGTCGAGGAGAGTGACGTCGACACCTCGCTCACGGGCGGCTCGGGCCGCGGTGTTGACGGGTGTGCGGGTGAAGGCGGGTGCGCGTAGTTCATCGCGTAGCTCGGCTTCCAGAAGACGGGCACGGGTGCGCAGGTCCTGGGTCAGCGGTGCGCCGTTGGCGATAGTGGTGAGAACGGGAGTGACGCGGCTGCGTACAGCGTCAATATGGGCGCGCATCGTGTTGCGGCTGATCTCCTGGGCGTGCTGGCGAGCGATGATGTCCGCGCTGACAGCCTGAGCCCGGGCGGTGCGGGCCGTGAGGCTCACGGAAAAGCGCACCATGAGATGCCAGATGCCAAGGGACACGATTTGCCCCACGGACAAACCAACTGCGAGCCACAGGCTATGGTCCGTCGCGACGGTCCAGATGGTTGTCGTCAAGGTGACCAGGGTCAGCAACGTCCAGGAGGAGCCCGATCGGTTGCGCACCAGCAGAGCGCAGGACAGGGCGGTGCTCGCTCCGATCGTCCAGGCGGCGTATCCGGGATGCCCGTCCAGGGCAACCTGGCTCATAGTAAGCGCGTTGGCGCTCACGGCACTGACAACGACCGTCAGGGTTGCCCAGCCTGGCAGACGGTGTCCCGGCCAGGACCAGACGACCATCAGGGCTGCAGCGGTGTACATGCCCACCGCCAGGAGCGCGACCTGCCCGGCCGTGTAGGAGCCTATGCTCACCTCCCTGCACGCGACGACGATGAAGGCCAGGCAGATCGCCCCACTCAGGAGCCGCACGATGAGAGCTTCCATACAGGAGACGAGTGCGAGCGGGGCCGTGCGCGTGCCGGGAACCGGCCGCTCGGCGTCCGGCCGCACACGACGCCAGGTCAGTGTGACAGCGGTTCCCCGGCCGGGCTGGGAGTCGACCTCTGCGCGCCCGCCCACACCTGCCATGGCGGCGATGATGGACTCGCGCAGGCCGAAGCGGTCCGGTGGCGTATTCGCGGGGTCGAAGCCGCATCCGTCGTCGGCGATCCTCAGCGTGATGGTGTCGGCAGTGGCCTGCAGGGCGATGCTGCGTGCGACCGGACCCCGGCCGGCGTGGATCATCGAGTTGCGAAGTGCCTCCCCGGCAGCCTCGAGGAGGGCCTGGGCGACGTCGGACGGCAGTGGCAGGTCGGTGACCATGCTCGTGGACAGATTGACGTCTCTGCCGAACCGGGTGACAGCTCGGGCGAGCGCCCCGGCGAGCTCACTGGGGCGTCCGGGTAACGGCGTCCGGGCCTCGTTGAGCGACACCAGGGTCTCGCAGGCTGCGGCGCGTAGCTCCGGGACACTTACCGAAAGCATGGGGACGGCCCTGAGGACGGACAGGATGTGGTCGTGGATGAAGTTGTCGGACTCCTGGCGGCTGCGCGCGAGCGACTCCTGGGTGACCAGCTCGATACGAAGGGCGCGCTCCCTGGCGTCCTCCTCATCAAGATGCTCGGCCTGGATAAGCAGCCAGGCGAGGATGCTCAGGTCGCCGAGGGAGGCGGTGAGGTAGATGAGAATCTCCTCCATCCTGGCACCCAGCGCCACGGTGTCGGGGTAGGAGGCGCCAAGCGCGGCACCGACCGTGAGAAGATACGCGAATCCTGCGCGAGGTCGCAGAGCGGCGGCGGCCGTGACAGCCATGACGATCAGGTAGTTGACCAGGACATTGGGGGCTGGAACGTCCGCCTGCCCCCAGTCGTAGGAGGGCATGAGTGGGTAGAGGCCTGCGGTCAGGCACAGGAGGGCGAAGAGCGTCAGGGTGGCCAGGAGCGACCAGCGGGCACAGGTGTCCGCACGACGCGAGCCGTGCCTTCTCGCGATCCCGCCCGCGATGCCCGCCGTCGCCGGTGGGATGAGAAGGACCGGGAGAACCAGCCAGTGCCACTGCTGACCGCTCGCGGAGGTCATGGCCCTCACGTCCGCCATAAGGAAGGGGATGGCTGAGCAGGCCACGACGGCCACCAGGGTGGTCACGAGTCGCCGTAGGTCCTGCGTCTGCGGGCCGACACCGTCAACCGGGCGCAGCAGGTGTGCCTCAGACCGAGAGACCAGGGAGCGTGCAGTGGGTCTGCGCAACGTCATGGGTGAGGACCCCAAGCCGGGATGGCACGGAAGTCGGTGGTTCCGGAACCGGGGATGCTCATGAGATACCACTATCAGTTAATGTGGGTGAACCAGGTGCGCGAGGCCACAAATCACAGCCCTCAGACAAGTGGTTTATACCCTGCTCAGCGGGCCGTCAAGATACCAGTTCCGATAGTTGAGTCTTTGAATCCAGCGGCCTGTGCGTCCTCGGGGTGCCAGAACTAGTAGTGATCAGGCGAGAGGACGTCCCGTACCGTTCCAGGGGACGTATCGCCGTGAGGGACAAGAGGCTGCTCGGCTACGAGCGCGGCGGTCCGTGACTACAGCTGCGAGCGCTGAGCGACACGCGCCTCGACGAATCAGTCGGGAAGGATCCCGTCGTGGACTGCCTCTCGGAAGAGGGCCACCCGGTCCCCCTGAGACAGGCGGCCGGCCTTGCGGTACTCGTCCTTGATCTCGGAGACGTACTTGTTGACTGTGTTCAGAGCAAGGTCGAGACGGTGAGCCACCTGCTTGGCGGACAGTCCCCCCGCGTACAGGCGCAGGACCTCGAGCTTGCTTGCAGTCAGGCGCTTGGTGAAGTCCTCGTCCTCATCCAGGGCGGTAGCCCAGTCGAAACTGCCGGTCGCCCGGCCCTCCAGGGCCCTTTCGACGGCCTCGATGAGGACCGAGGTCTCCTCCTTCTTGTTGACGATGGCTAAGGCGCCGGCCTCAATCGCCTGTCGGAGGAGGTATCGCTTCTCGCCCGACGTGTAGACGACGACCGGGATGCCGCGGCTCTCGAGGTCCGCAATGTTCTTCGCGGGGTCCGTCCTGTCCGCGAGCCGCAGGTCCAGCAGGGCGACGACACGCTCGCCCTCCGGCCAGACGACGTCGGCCAGGTGGGGGTACCAGGAGACGGTCCACGGCAGGCCCGCCCGAGTGAACTCGGCCTGGCAGCCGGAGGCGACGATCTTGTGGTCGTCAACGCAGATGACGTGGGCGCTGGTGCTCATACTGGGCCTGTGCGGGGTCGGGGATGCTCGCCATAGGGACCGTGTGGGGGACGTTCGGCGGGGCAACGGGTACCTGACCCCAGGCTAGCGCATCTGCCCCCGGGCCAACGCATCGCGCCACGTAGGCCGCAGGCTCCCCGACTCGTGGTCAAGGTGCAGTTCTTGTATACGAGTAATGAACCTGGATGACTCTCGCCGGGACGCTTAACGTCGGGACTGTCGCGAGTAAGTGCCCGCAGGACAGGCGGGACAGCGGGACAGGAGGAGATGTTGTGGAAGTTGTCGCTTTCGTTTACTTCATTGTCTTCATTGGCGTCGGTGTCGTCGTTCTCAACGCCTACTCGAACTACCTTCGCAGCGGCATGGCGGCCCGGATCGTGGTGACCACGCTGCCGGCGGAGAGGGTGCGTGAAGTCTTCGTCCGGAAAGTCGCAGGGAGCACATGGAAGATCACCGACGACGGTAACCCCATGATCGCCCAGAGTCCGCTGGTCACGGGGATCCGTCAGCAGATCGCCCTGGAGACCAGCCAGGACGGTGGGAAGTGCCGGGCGACGGTCGAGGTGATCCGGTGGAGCGAGAAGTCCGGCACCCCCAACAAGGCCCACACCCTGCGGATGCGGCTGAGCGCCTTCGTCAAGGAGATCCAGCTCCTCGATCCCCGCGCTCAGGTGACGACCCGCCCCGTGGGCGAGTGACATGACCGCCCTGCTCATGGTCCTGGGCATCGGCGTCGGGGCGCTGCAGGCCTACCTAACCTTCCGGGGATTCGGGCCGCCCGCAGACCTCACGCAGTTCGAGCCGACAGACTGGGAGAAGCGGATCATGCTCGCCCCGCCCGAGAGCGTCCTGGACGCCTACCGGCGAGCCGCCGGGGCAACACCCGGTATGCGGGTGTTCAGTGTCGCGGAGGGCCATCTCCTCATCGATGCCAGGCCCAGCGCCCTCGTGATCGACGGCGACTACGGCTCCACGGTGCGGGTGTCAGTGGAGGCCGCGGCCGGCCAGGACGGCGGCGAGGCGGTGCCGATGGACGAGGGCCCCAGGACCGTGGTCACCGTCGAGTCCATGCCCAAGACGGCGTGGGTCGGGCGCGTTGCGATGGTGGGCGGCGGATTCGCCGCCAAGGAGCGCGCACTGAGGATGGCCGCCAAACGACTCGGCGGCATCAACGAGGAGCTGTGAGCTCCACGTCACCGGCCCCATGACAAGAACCCACACCACGACAAAGGAGATGCCATGACCGTATCCGCGTCTACTCGTTCCCGTCGCCTCGCCGCCTGTCTCGTGCTGGCGGTCGGCGTCCTCCCACTGGCAGGGTGCTCAAGCGCAGGAGACACCACCTGCTCGGAGTTCTATGACATGAACGGCGACGAGCAGGCCGACGTGCTGCAAGACCTGTTGGACGAGCACGATCTGGTGACTTACGACCCCGGCAACCGCGCGGGGGTCAGAGAGGCCGTGTACGGGTACTGCGCCACCAGCTCGGGCAGTGCGACCCTGGAGGACGCCGTCGACTGGGACTCGCGATACTGGTGAGGTCCGGATGCGGGAGTCCAACTAACTGAAAGAAGAAGCAGAAAATGTCATTCTCGCAGGGCGACAAAGTTGAGGCTGTTGTCGAGATCAAAGGTGGGCTCTTCTCGCAGGATGTGCCCGCGGGATCGAAAGGCGTTGTCCTGAGTTCGAGCTGGAGCGGCTCGAGCTGCCGCGTCCACTTCACCATCAGTGGCCTGTTCAGCGACACGGAGGTCGACGTCGACGTCGACCCGAGTTACCTCAAGAAGCGGTGGTAGTCGCGACCTGAATCGGCGAGGGGTTCGCCGTGACCCAATGCGCCTATGCCATCTCGTCGATGAGTCCCCGTCTTGTCGGACAGGCAA
Source organism: uncultured Actinomyces sp. (assembly GCA_937926195.1). Lineage (GTDB taxonomy): Bacteria > Actinomycetota > Actinomycetes > Actinomycetales > Actinomycetaceae > Actinomyces. The sequence continues at coordinate 21,196 of CALEXZ010000124.1, read as the reverse complement.
TCATAGAAACAACAAGGAGGCAGCCATGGCTACGTGGGAAGACCTAGTCAAGTTCATCGATCGAACATACAAGCACGAGGTCCTCGGGGAGGGACTGCTGAAGCTCGTCTTCAATGTCGACAACCTGAGGAGCCAGGTCGTCTTCGTTGAGCACGCCCACAACGATTCTGGGGCGGACTGGTTCAAGGTCACCTCCCCGGTCGGCAACTTGAGTCCCGACCAGGCCTATGATGCGGCGCGGCGCCTGTCGGGCATGATTCTCGGGGGGATTATTGTCGAGGAGGATATTGCGATGGTCGCGACGGCGATGCCCCTGAAGGATGTCGACCCCCACGAGGTGACCGACTCGATCGAACGAATCACCCAGATTGCGGACAGTCTTGAGGCGGATATCCTGGGCTCGGACGATTTCTAACACGGCACCCCTGACAGCCGCACCTGCGGCACCAGTCGGCAGGCTCGATGCCCCGGCAGGCCGGCACTGCGCGTTCAGGCTCGACGAGCCGGCCGGTGGCCAAAAGACCGAGGTCGTCCGACCCGGCGAAGGTGGTCAGGTCAGGGCACGTGAAGGTGGCGTCGGACATGTCGAGGTCTTCCGATGATGGCGGTGTGACAACTCCCATCGTCGGAAGACCTCGACCTCTACCCGCGCACCAATACGTTGCCCCGTGTCGCACCACCGCTACACCCTCGATGGGGAAGAGCCCGGATACTCCGCCCCCATAGCCCACACCCCAGGAGCATGGCGAACAGCGAGGCCGTCTGCAGCCCAGGTACTCCGACGGCGCAGACGCACACGGCAACCACTGTGGCGCCCATCAGGACCCAGACGGTCAACGAGCACGTCGCCTTGTACAGCTCCGCGAGGAGCAGATGCCCGAAACCGGGCCTCGTCGTCGCTCTCATGATGCCGCCGCCTCTTTGCGGCCCCGCGCATCCGCACCGGAATAGAAGTCGAAGATCGTGCCTCGCGAGGCAACCGCCTCCTCAACACCGGCCCCGGCCTCCGTGACGGCCTGGACCACCTCGCTCACGCCAATGACGAACCAGAAGTTGCGCCCCGCATGCTCGACCGCCCAGCTCCTCCGGGCGCAGGTGAGACGAGACCAGCATCGCCCACCCCTCGTAGGCGAAGTCCCTCAACAGGTCCCAAGCCACCTCACGCCCTCCGGGTCCAGACCGACGAAGGGCTCATCCAGGATCAAGTTGTCCGGCTCCCCCAGCGGTGCGGCGGTGAACGACAGCCGCCGCAGGATCCGGGTGGGCGGCCGCAGCCCGCTGCCGGGGTGTCGCGTGAGACGGTCCACCCCGACACAGGTTTGACGCCACCGCCCAATTAGAATGAGAATTATTTGCATGAGTAGCGTCTCCCGTTCCCTGCGCCGTCCCCTTGCCGCCGTCGCCTGCCTCGCCCTCGCGGGCGCCCTGGCCGCCTGCGGCACCTCCTCCTCCGACACCGCCTCCTCAGGCGGCCCCTCCGACGGCGTCCTCGACGTCGCCGCGTCCTTCTACCCCATCCAGTACCTCGTCGAGGCGATCGGCGGCGAGAACGTCAACGTCACCAGCGTCACGCCCACCAACGTCGAGCCGCACGACTTCGAGCTGGCCCCCGCGGACGTCTCCGCCCTGGAGAAGGCCGACCTCGTCGCCTACGCCTCCGGTTTCCAGGCCTCCCTCGACGAGGCCCTGCGACAGATCGACGGCCCGACCGTCCTTGACCTGGCCGGCTCGGTCGACCTCGTCCACCACGAGGACGCGGACCACGACCACGACCACGAGGCCGACCACGACCACGACGCCACCCACGAGGCCGACCACGACCACGACCACGCCGACGAGGCCGACCCGCACTTCTGGCTCGACCCCAACCGCATGGTCCAGGCCGCCAACGCCATCGAGGCCGCTCTGGAGAAGGCCGACCCGGACAACGCCTCCGCCTACCAGTCCCGGCTCAGTGAGCTCGTGAACACCCTCAAGGGCATCGACGAGGACTACTCCAGCGGCCTGGCCACCTGCGAGCGCACCACCTTCGTGACCTCCCACGCGGCCTTCGGCTACCTCGCGGACCGCTACCACCTCACCCAGGTCTCCGTCTCCGGCATCGACCCCGACTCCGAGCCCAGCCCGGCCGAGCTCGCCGCCGTCAAGCAGGTCGTTGAGGAGACCGGCACGACGACCATCTTCACCGAGGAGCTCGTCTCCGCCGAGACGGCCCAGGCCCTGGCCGCCGAGACCGGCGCCACCACCGCCGTCCTGTCCCCCATGGAGTCGCGTCCCGAGGCCGGTGACTACGCCGCGGGCATGAACGCGAACCTCGAGGCCCTGCGCACCGCACTCGCCTGCAAGTGAGCACCGGTACCCCCATCCAGGTCGACGGGGTCAGCGTCGTCCTGGGTGACACGCTCGTCCTCGACGAGGTCGACCTCCTCGTCGAGGACGGGCAGTCCGTCGCCCTGCTGGGCGCCAACGGCTCGGGCAAGTCGACCCTCGTGCGCACCATCCTCGGGCTGCTGCCCCTGTCGCGAGGCACCGTGCGCCTCTTCGGCAGCGACGTCACCTCCCGGCGCAGCGTCAGCTGGGAGCGTGTGGGCTACGTCCCCCAGCGCATCGGCTCGGCCTCTGGCGTGCCCGCCACCGCCCTGGAGGTGGTCCGCTCAGGCCTGCTCGGGCCCCGCCGCCCCCTCGCCGACAGGGGGCGGCGCGCCCGTGAGGCCGCCATGAGTGCGCTTGACGCCGTCGGGCTGGCCCACCGTGCCAACGAGCACGTGCAGATCTTCTCCGGCGGCCAGATGCAGCGCGTGCTCATCGCCCGCGCCCTCGTGCGCCGCCCTGAGCTGCTGCTGCTCGACGAGCCCCTGGCCGGCATCGACCGCGCCAGCCGCCAGTCCCTGGCCGAGATCCTCGACGGCCTGCGCCGCAGTGGGCTCACCCTCGTCACCGTCCTGCACGAGATGGGTGAGCTCGCCGACGTCGTCGAACGGGCGGTGGTCCTTGACGAGGGACGCGTCGCCCTCGACGCCCCCGTCGACGAGCTCGGTGCGGACCACCAGGCGCTGCACGCCACCCTCTCCCGCACCAGCGCCGTCCACGGGCACGAGCACCCGCACACCCGGCCTGTGACGCACCACGCCCCGGCCCTGAGCGCCCGACCCCGACAGGAGCAGCCATGAGCCCGGACACGCTGGCGGAGATGCTCTCCAGCCCGCTCATGCAGCGCGCCCTCGTCGTCGCCGTCCTCGTGGGTCTGGCGGCCCCGGTCGTGGGCACCTACCTCGTCCAGCGCGGCCTGGCCCTGCTGGGCGACGGGGTCGGCCACATTGCGCTCACGGGCGTCGCGCTCGGCTGGATCGCCGGGGGCGTCGCCAACCTCAGCCCCCAGGACGCGCTCGCCGTGCCCTGCGCCGTCATCGTCTCCGTCCTTGGGGCCGTCCTCATCGAGGTCATCCGGGCCCGCGGCCGCACCCGCGGCGACGTCGCCCTGGCGATCCTCTTCTACGGGGGCATCGCCGGGGGCGTCCTGCTCATCAAGCTCGCCGGCGGCACCACCACCAACCTCAACTCCTACCTCTTCGGCTCCATCTCCACGGTCTCACCCGAGGACGTCGTCTACACCGCGGTGCTGGCCACCGCCGTCCTCCTCGTCGGCCTGGGGCTGCGCGGCCCCCTGTTCTCCCTGTCCAACGACGAGGAGTTCGCCCGCGCCACCGGCCTGCCCACCGGCGTGCTCAACGTGACCGTCGCCGTCGTCGCCGCCCTGACCGTCTCGGTGTCCATGCGCGTGGTGGGGGCGCTGCTCGTCTCCGCCGTCATGATCGTGCCGGTGGCCGTCGCCCAGCTCGTGTCGCACTCCTTCGCCCGCACGATGCACCTGGCCATGATCATCGGCGTGCTCAGCTGCGTCACCGGCCTGACGATCACCTACGTCGTCGCCGCCTCGCCGGGCGCCACGATCGTCGTCCTGCTCGTGTGCCTGTACGCCCTGACCGCTCTCGTCAGCGCCGGGCGTGAGGCCGCGGGCCGCCGCAGACGCGGACACGGGACCGATATGCTCGACGTCGTCACCACCGGCCAGCAGGAGGTCTCCTCATGACGACGGCACGCTCCACCGCAGGGTCCACCTCCGCGCGGCCCCGAGCCACCTGGCAGCGGGCCGCCGTCGCCGACCTGCTCACCCGCACCGCCGAGTTCCGCTCCGCGCAGCAGATCCACTCCGCCCTGGAGGCCGAGGGCACCAAGGTCGGGCTCGCCACCGTCTACCGCACCCTGACCGCCATGGCGGAGGCCGGGGACGTCGACCAGGTCCGCAACACCGACGGCGAGACCCTCTACCGCTCCTGCGCAGACCTGGGCCACCACCATCACCACCTCGTGTGCCGCCGCTGCGGGCACGCCGTCGAGGTCTCCGACGCCGCCCTGGAGAGCTGGGTCTCGCGGATCTCCGCGTCCCACGGGTTCACGCACATGGAGCACACGGCTGAGTTCTTCGGCCTGTGTGCCCAGTGCTCGGCCCTTGCCGAGGACGGGCACGACACGCGGTAGCCTGCGAGCGTGAGCGCTCTCCCCTTCCTCCTCGCCGTGTGCCGGCGCCCCGGTGCCATCGCCGACGACGAGTTCGCGGTCCTCGACCAGATGGCGGGTCTGGCCCCCGGCCGGGGCCTTGAGGTCATGAGGCTTCTCGACGACGACTGCCCGGACCCGCGGTCCCTCGACCTGAGCGCCTGGTCCGGCGTCATCATCACCGGCTCCCCGCTGTCGCTTACGGGCCCGCTGTCGACCGACCCTGCCCACGCGGCGCTGCGCGAGCGGGTCCTCGGGCTGTCGTCGCGGCTCGTCGAGGAGGACATGCCCACCCTCGGCCTGTGCTTTGGTCTGCAGGCGATCGTCCTCGCCCTGGGCGGCAGCCTGCGCGACGACACCGGTGAAGAGCTCCAGGCCCCCGTCATGACGCTCGCCGACGAGGGCTGCGCCGACCCGCTCACCGCACCCCTGGCACCGTCCTTCAGGGCCTACGTCGGCCACTCCCAGTCGGTGGCCGAGCTACCCGGTGGTGGCGTCGTCCTGGCCACGGGCGAGCGCTGCCCCATCCAGATGGGCCGCTGGGGCCGCAACGTCTACGGCACCCAGTTCCACCCCGAGATCACCACCGCAGGGATGCGGGTGCGCATCGAGGCCTACGGGGACGCCTACTACCCCGCGCACGAGCGCGCCGCCGTCATCGAACGCTGCGACGCCGCCGACGTGCGTCCCGCCAACCGCATCCTCACCGACTTCGTCCAGCGCTACCGCAGGCCCGGCCCCTCATGAGGATCGACTTCGCGCGCTCGCCGCGCTCCAGCATCGGCATCGAGTGGGAGCTGCAGGTCGTCGACCCGCTCACCGGTCGCTTCGCCCCCATCGGACCCGACGTCCTGAGCGAGCTTGAGCGGGCCGGGGCCCGCGGCGTCGAGCGCGTCCACAAGGAGATGCACCGGGGCATGATCGAGCTCGTCTCGGCGCGTCAGGACCGCGTCGCCGACGCCGTCGCGGACCTGGCCGAGTCGCTCGCGCTCGTCGCGCCGGCCTTCGCCGCCCACGGCGCCGCGCTCACCGGCTCTGGGGCCCACCCCTTCGAGGACCCGGGCGCCCACGAGGTCACCTGCACCCCGCGCTACTTCGAGCTCGTCGAACGCACCCGCTGGTGGGGACGGCAGATGCTCATCTTCGGCACGCACGTGCACGTCGGTGTCGAGGACGTGGCGCGGGCCGTGCCGGTGCTGGCCCACATGGCGACCTACATCGGCCACCTCCAGGCCGTCGCCGCCTCCTCCCCCCTGTGGGTCGGGCAGGACACGGGTTACGCGGACAACCGCGCCATGATGTTCCAGCAGCTGCCGCACGCGGGACTGCCCGAGACCCTGGGTACCTGGAGCGACTTCGAGGACTGCGCACGCGACCTCATCGACGCCGGTGAGATCCGCGAGGTCAACGAGCTGCGCTGGGACGTGCGCCCCGCCCCCGCCTTCGGCACGGTCGAGGTGCGCGCCTGCGACGCCTCGTCCAACCTCACCGAGATCGGGGCGGTCGCCGCGCTCGTGCACTGCCTCGTCGAGGATGCCTCACGCCTCCTCGACGCCGGGCGCGGGCTGCGCAGCCTGCCCCACTGGCTGCTGGCCGCCAACAAGTGGCGCTCAGCCCGCTACGGGCTGGAGGCCGCGCTCGTCGAGGAGGTGGGGGCCGACCCGGTGCCCCTGCGCGAGTCGCTGCCCGCTCTCCTGGAGCGCCTGGCGCCCGTGGCCGAGGACCTGGGCTGCGAGGCCGAGCTCGCCCAGGCGGGCCGGGTACTCGTCGTCGGCAACGGGGCCGAGCGTCAGCTGGCCGTGGCGCGCTCCGCCGAGACGCGTGGTGAGAGCGCGGGGCTGGCCGTCATGCGCCACCTGCTGGCCGAGACCGCCGTCGGTGCGCCCCTGGCCCCGAGCGGCCCTGAGGACCCCGTGAGCGCCTGACAGGCCGACCGGACCGGGAGCCCGGGTAGCAGCCCGGCTGCGGGGCACCCGTCTCAGGAGCCCGGCCGGGTCTCCCGGATGAGGTCCCCTGGCATCCCCGTCCCGATGCGCTCAGGCGGGCGCCGACGGCCCGCCCGGCGCCTTACCCGGTGCGTCGGCCGCCTCGACGGCGTCGACCGCGCCCCCGAAGCGACGGTCCCGGTGGGCGTAGGCCTCGACGGCGCGCCACAGCTGGGTGCGGTCGAACTCCGGCCACGGCAGGTCGGAGAAGAACAGCTCGGCGTAAGCCGACTCCCACATGAGGAAGTTGCTCGTGCGCTGCTCGCCGCCGGTGCGGATCATGAGGTCGACGTCGCGCATCGAGGGCGAGTAGAGGTAGCGCCGGATCGTGCGCTCGTTGACGGAGGAGGCCTTGAGGCGCCCGGCCTCGACGTCGGCGGCCAGGGCCCGGGCAGCGTCGGCGATCTCGGCCCGCCCCCCGTAGTTGAGGCACATGTTGAGCACGAGCGTGTCGTTGCCGGCCGTGATCCGCTCGGAGCGGCGGACCTCGGAGAGCACCGAGCGCCACAGCCGCGGCTCGCGCCCCACCCAGTTGACCCGCACGCCCCAGGCGAGCAGGTCGTCGGTCTGGGCGCGCAGGACGTCGCGGGTGAAGCCCATGAGGAAGCGGACCTCGGCCGGCGAGCGGCGCCAGTTCTCCGTGGAGAAGGCGTACACGCTCAGCTCCTTGACCCCCACCTCGACGGCGCCGGCAATGACGTCCATCATCGTGGACTCCCCCACCCGGTGCCCCTCGGTGCGCGCCAGCCCGCGGGCGTTGGCCCAGCGGCCGTTGCCGTCCATGACGCAGGCGACGTGCTCGGGGACGCTGCCCGCCGGCAGCCGCGGGGGTGTCAGGCCCTCACGGTGCAGGGGGACGGCCTCGTAGACGACGGGACGCTTGTCGACCAAGATCAGACCCTTTCGACGAGGGAGAGTGAGCGCAGGCGGCGCTCCAGGTGCCAGGTCAAGTATGCCGAGACCAGGCCCGAGGCCTGTGCCCGCTCGCGCGCCGTCGAGCGCTCGGCCACCGGCCAGTCGCCGGACAGGAGCGCGCCGAGCAGCACCATGGTGCCCGGATCGACGTCGACGCTGCCCGCCGGACGGCACGATGAGCACACAGCGCCTCCGGCCTGGACGTGGAAGGAGGTGTGGGGGCCGGGGCGGGCGCAGCGGGCGCACTCGTAGCAGGAGGGGGCCCAGCCGGCCAGGGCGACGGCGCGCAGGAGGTAGGAGTCGAGGACGAGGCCGGGGGCGTGGCGCCGCCGGGCGAGGGCGAAAACGGCACCGTACAGGAGCAGGAACTGCTGGGCCGAGTCGGCGGTACCCAGGTCGCCGTCGTCCTCGGTGAGGCGCTCGGCGGTCTCAACCATCGTGGAGGCGCAGGTGAAGACGGCGTAGTCGTTCGTGATGCCGCCGGCAAAGGGCTCGATCGTCTCGACCTGGGTGACGACGTCGAGGCTGCGGCCCTCGTGGAGCTGGACGTCGATCATGGAGAAGGGCTCCAGGCGGGCGCCGAAGCGGGAGGTGGTGCGGCGCACGCCCTTGGCGACGGCGCGCACCTGGCCGCGGGTGCGCGTGAGCATGACGATGATCCGGTCGGCCTCGCCCAGCGTGTAGGTGCGCAGGACGATGGCCTCGTCACGGTAGAGCTTGCTGGGCATGGGCCCACTCTGCCACGGCGGCGCCCCGCCTCACCCATCCCCATCTCCTCGGTTTGCGCGCGAACGTACGGCAAGGCCCCAGGGAGTTCGCGCGCAAACCGAGGGGATGGGCGGGGACCTGCGGGCTCCACAACCGGCCGCCCGACCATCCCCTGCGCCCATTTGTCCACAGGCACGACCCGAGCCTCTGGCAGGGCCGACGTCGGCTCCACATCCTGACGTCATGAGCCCGGCCTCGCAGCACTACCCCTCTCCCCCGGAACCGCCCGCCCTCCGGTTCACCTCGGAGAACACTGTCAGGGACCTCAGCTCCCGCCCCGGACTGGTGCGTGTGGGCTGGGGCACCTACATGGCACGTCCTGACGACGCCCCCTTCTGGCAGACCCAGCAGCAGCTCACTCTTGCCCGGTGCGCGGCGGCGCTCCACCAGGTCCCCTCTGCACGCGCGCTCACACACGAGGCCGCGGCCGCGGTCCTGGGGCTGTCAGCGATCCGGCGCGAGCCCGACATCCGGCTGGCGGTGACGTCCATACGCAACCGGGCCCGCCTCCCCATGCCGTTGGTGACACTCGGGGAACGGTCCTGCCGCCGCGTCGTCATCCACCGGTCCCTCGTCATGCCCGACGACGACGAGATCGTCGTCGTCAACGGCCTGTCCGTCACGACACCGCTGCGCACGGCTCTCGACTGCGCCTTCGACCTGCCGGTGCGGGAGTCGTTGCCGATCATCGACTCGGCGCTGAGGATGGTGTGCCGTCCCGACCGGTGGACGCGGGCGGCGACGACGCCCACGCGCATCGGCGACGCCGTCGCGGCTCTTCGCAAGGCGGTGGAGCGCCAGGGGCCGCGACGGGGCGCGTGCCGGGCGCGCACGGCGCTCACCCTCGTCAACCCGCTCGCGGAGTCGCCGGGTGAGAGCGTGATCCGCTGGGGCGCGGCGGCGGCGGGGCTGCCCGCGGCCGTGTGTCAGCGGCGCGTCGAGGTCGACGGGTACGAGTACTTCCTGGACCTCGGGTTCGAGAGGCTGCGCGTCGGCTGGGAGTTCGACGGGCTCGACAAGATGCGGGAGGCAGAGGACTTCCGTCGGGAGAAGTCACGCGAGCTGCGGCTGTCGCGTGCCGGGTGGCAGGTGCACCGCTTCGGCTGGGAGGACCTGCACGATCCCGAGCGGATGGTGAGCCGGATGCAGCAGGTCATGCCGCTCGCCGTCGTCAGCCGCCGGGCGCGCACCGAGCGCCGGGACCTGTGGGTGTGACGCGGCCCCTCCCCCTGGTCCCGTCCCTTGTCTCCCCTGCCCTCGAACTCCTCGGTTTGCGTCCGAACGTACGGTGATTTGCCGCACTTTCGAGCGCAAACCGAGGAGTTGGGCGAAGGAGTTGGGCGGGCGGAGGGCGGGGTCAGCGCAGGGCGCGGTTGACGGCCGAGATGACCGCCTTGAAGGAGGAGGTCGTGATCGACGAGTCGATGCCGACGCCCCACAGGACCTGGCCGTCGATCTCGCACTCGACGTAGGAGGCCGCGCGCGCGTCACGGCCCTCGCTCAGCGCGTGCTCCACGTAGTCGAGGATCCGCACGTTCACGCCTGTCTGCTCCAGGGCGGTGACGAAGGCGCCGAGCGGGCCGTTGCCGGAGGCGGTCAGCAGCCTGCGCTCGCCGTTGTCGCGCACCGTGACCGTGAGGATCGAGTCCTCGTCGCCCGATGAGGTCAGGGTCGCGCCCTTGAGCTCGAAGCGGCCCCAGGACTCCAGCTCCGTGTCCGGATCGGTGCGGGCGGGCAGGTACTCGTCGGTGAAGATCGTCCACATGGTCTGCGCGTCGATCTCGCCGCCGTAGGTGTCCGTGTGCCGCTGGATGATGCGGGAGAACTCGATCTGGAGGCGGCGCGGCAGGTCGAGGTTGTGCCTCTGCTTGAGCAGGTAGGACACGCCGCCCTTGCCGGACTGGGAGTTGACGCGCACGACGGCCTCGTAGGAGCGCCCGACGTCGTGCGGGTCGATGGGCAGGTAGGGCATGGACCAGGCAACCGCGGTCTCGGCATCCTGCTCGTCCAGGCCCTCGGCCCGCTTGGCGGCCACCGCCTCGGCCCTGGCGGCGAAGCCCTTCTTGATGGCGTCCTGGTGGGAGCCGGAGAAGGAGGTGTAGACGAGCTCACCGGCGTAGGGGGTGCGCGGCGGCACGTCCATCTGGGTGGAGCTCTCGACGACGCGACGCACCTCGTCGATGTCCGACAGGTCGAGCATGGGGTCGACGCCCTGGCTGAAGAGGTTGAGGGCGAGGGTGATGAGGTCGACGTTGCCGGTCCGCTCCCCGTGGCCGAAGAGGCAGCCCTCGACCCGGTCGGCGCCCGCGAGGAGCCCGAGCTCGGCAGCGGCGACGCCCGAGCCGCGGTCGTTGTGGTTGTGCAGGGACAGGGCGACGACGTCGCGGCGTGAGAGGTTGCGGCTCATCCACTCGATCTGGTCCGCGTAGACGTTGGGCGTGGCGCGCTCGACGGTGGCGGGCAGGTTGAGGATGATCTCGCGCTCGGCCTCTGGCTGCCACACGTCCATGACGGCCTCGCAGACCTCGAGGGAGTAGTCGCGCTCGGTGTCGACGAAGATCTCCGGGGAGTACTCGAAGCCGAAGACGGTGTCGTCGGTGAGGACCTTCTCCGCCCGGGCCATGACCATGCGGGTGCCGTCGACGGCGAGCTCGCGCACGTCGTCCCTGCTCATGCGGAAGACGACCTCGCGGAAGAGCGGGGACAGCGCGTTGTACAGGTGGACGGTCGCGCGCGGGATGCCGACGCAGGCGTCGAGGGTGCGGTCGATGAGATCCTCGCGGGACTGGGTCAGGACGCTGATCGTCACGTCCTCGGGGATGGCGTCGTCCTCGACGAGGGAGCGCACGAAGTCGTAGTCGGTCTGGGAGGCGGCCGGGAAGCCGATCTCGATCTCCTTGAAGCCGATGCGCACGAGCAGGTCGAACAGGGCGCGCTTGGCCTCGGGCCCCATGGGCTCGATGAGGGACTGGTTGCCGTCGCGCAGGTCGGTCGACAGCCAGCGGGGGGCGCTCGTGAGGCGCTTGGTCGGCCAGGTGCGGTCCGGCAGGTCGGTGAGCACGGTGTCCTGGAAGGGCACGTACTTGGTGAAGGGCATGCCGGAGGGCTGCTGGGGGGCGGGGCGTGCGGTGCGCATGAGTTCTCTCCTGGACGGTGTCGCGAGCGGGCGGCGCAGGGACGCGCCTGGAGCCGGCAGCACACGTGAGCCGCGGTCGGGACGCCGGCCCGGTCAGGCCCCGCCGCGGCGACTAAGCAGCAGGCTCACGGTCGCTCGCACGGGGGCGAGGTTACCGCGATCTCCTCGCGCACGCAGGATGCGTCACACAGTGGACACCATCAGCCACTCCTGCGGGCGTAGCCGCGGCGCCGACGGCGGCCACCGTGCGCACCGTCGTCAGATCCTCAGCAACAAACGTGTTGACACAACAAGATGTAGCAGGTCTACTATCTCTCAAACAACACCTACGACGGAAGTCGACACCATGAACGACATCGTCACGATCGACCGGCTCACCTTCAGCTACGGCGGGCCTCCGGTCCTCGACGGCCTCAGCCTCCAGGTCCACCCCGGCGAGCTCGTCTGCCTCCTGGGGCCCAACGGCGTCGGCAAGACCACGCTCATCGAGAACCTCCTGGGCTCCCTCGCACCCCAGTCAGGGACCGTGCGGGTCATGGGGACGGACCCGCGCCGCGCCCCCGCGTCCTTCTGGACGCGCATCGGCCTGGTCCAGCAGAACTGGACCGACCACCCCAAGTGGCGCGCCAAGGACCAGCTCGGGTGGATCCGCTCGATCCATCTGACGGCCGACGACGACGTCAGCACCGTCGAGGAGGTCCTGGCGGCGGTCGGGCTCGACGGCAAGGCGAGCAGCCGCCTGTCACGTCTGTCAGGCGGCCAGCGGCGCAGCGTCGACTTCGCGGCGGCACTGCTGGGCCGCCCCCGCCTGCTCGTGCTCGACGAGCCGACCACCGGCCTCGACCCCGCAGCCCGCACCCACGTCCACGACCTCATCGCCCAGCGCGTCGACGACGGCGCGACCGTCCTCATGACGACGCACGACCTCGCCGAGGCCGAGCGCCTGGCCTCTCGGGTGCTCATCATGGGATCCGGGCGCGTCCTCGCCGACGGCTCGGTCACCGAGCTGCGCGAGCAGCTCAGTCACGACGCCGAGGTCACCTGGGTCCAGGACGGCCGCCGCCACGTACACACGACCCCCGCCCCCGAGCATTTCCTGCAGAGCCTGGACCTGGGCGCCATCACGGGGCTCACCGTCACCCGCCCCACACTCGAGGAGACCTACCTCACACTCACGCGCAAGGAGACCCGCTCATGAGCACCCCTTCCAACCGCCGTCCGCGCCTGGGCGCCCTCGTACGCGCCGTGCAGATCCAAAGCGCCGCCGACCTGCGCCCCGTCCTCCTGGGCAGCGGCATCTTCAGCCTGCTGCTGGCCGCGGGTGTCATCATCACCGTCGGCCGGATGAGCAACGACCTCGTCGAGGCGTACACCGCCTACGGACCGATGTTCGTCGCCGGCAGCGTCGGGGCCCTCAGCGGCCTCATCACGATGCAGATCGCCAGCGAGACCTTCACGGACCGCGTCGGCGGGGCCCTGCTGCGCGTGCGCATCCTCCCCCACGGTCCGCTCGTGTGGACGATCAGCAAGACCGTCACCGCCCTCGTGCACACGATGGCCACACAGCTGGCGGTCCTGCTCGGCGCCGCCCTGTTCGTGAGCGCGCTGCCGCTGAGCGTCGCCCAGGTCCTGGAGTGCGTGCCCTTCATCATCCTGTCCTCGCTGGCGGCGGCCCCTCTGGGCATCGCCGCCGCCTGCGCGGCGCGCGGCATGTACAGCCTCATGGTCACCCTCCTGCCGATCATGGCGCTGGTGGCCACGAGCGGCGCCTTCTTCCCGGTCGCGGCCCTGCCTCGCTGGCTCCAGCTCATCCACCTCGCGCTTCCCACCTACTGGTCGGGGCACCTCACCCGCTGGGCGCTCGTCGACGACCCCTCGTGGGAGATCGGTGGTGCCTTCCGTCCGGAGGCGGCCCTGACCGTCCTGGTTGCGTGGACCGTCGTCGGGCTCGGGCTCCTGGCTCCCGCCCTGGTCAGGCGTTCCTTCCGCAGAGAGAGCATCGGTAACCTGGCGCGCATGCAGTCCGCCGCCCGCTCCCAGACCGGCATGTGATGGCAGACGACGTCGTCCACAACCGCATCGCGGTCCTGCGCGCGGACCGCCGCGTCAGCCGCCGTCAGCTCGCGGAGGACCTGGGAGTGCACTACCAGACCGTGGGATACCTTGAGCGCGGCGAGTACGCGCCCTCGCTCCACCTGGCGCTGCGCATCGCCCGCTACTTCGACGTGCCGGTCGAGTCGGTCTTCTCCCTCGAGGACTTCCCGCCCCTGAGCTGAGTCCGACCGGGGCCCGGCGCCACCGCGCCCAGCGCCACCGGCGCCGTCGGCTCAGGCGCGAGCGGCCCCGGTCCCGGCCCTGATCCCGGCGATGATCCGGTCGAGCCCGTAGTCGAGCTCGTAGCCCTGCTCGTCATCGAGCGACCCGAGCGTGAGCACCTGCGCCATGGAGGTCAGGCCGTCGGCCTTGAGTCGGGTCAGGAGCCAGCCCACGGAGGCCTCGCTGCGCCCCTCGTGCGTCACGGCCGCCAGGGAGCGCTTGAGGGAGGCGACGGTGCGCACGTGTCCGTCGACGAGCAGCGCGGCATTGAGTCGCTCCTGGAGCCCGAGCCCCGCACCCGCGAGCACCCGAAGGACCGACTCCATCCACCGCAGGCGGTGGGGTCCGGTGGGCATGCCCTGGACCGGGACGTCCAGGAGCCAGGGATGTGTCTCGTAGCGGGCGTGAATGGCCGTCGCCCAGCACCGCAGCCCGCTCCCCCAGTCCTCGGTGGGGCCCGAGAGGGTCGGCGGCGGCCCGAAGGCGACGTCGACCATGGCGGCGACGACCTCGTCGCGCGAGCCGATATGGCGGTACGCCGCCATGGTGCTCACACCCAGGCGCTGGGCGAGCTTGCGCACGGTCACGCCGTCCAGGCCCTCGGCGTCGGCGAGCGCGACGCCCGCGCGCACGATCTTGCCGACGCCAAGGCCCGCGCCCTCGTCCTGCTCGGCCGTGCCCTCGGTGGCATCGACTTCCCACAGCCACCGCACCCACTTGGGCGGGGCTCCCGGATCGGCGTGCACCACGTTCTCTCCTCACCGCTGCCTCGGGGACCGGATTGCTCCGACCACGATACCTGCGTACAGTGTACTCACCACTGACGTGTACGCCGTACACACTGAGCTATGAGAGGGCCGGAGCATGAAGAACGAGGACAGATCCCAGGACCGAGGCGCCGCACGGTCGCGCACCGTCGCCACCGCCGTGCTCATGGTGGCGACGTTCATGGACCTCATGGACTCGACGATCACCAACGTCGCGCTGCCCACCATCGGCGCGGACCTGGGTGCCACACCGGAGCAGCTGGAGTGGACCGTCGCCGGCTACGTCATCGCCTTCGCGACCCTGCTCATCACGGGCGGCCGCCTGGGTGACATCTTCGGGCACCGGCGCATCTTCGTCATCGGGCTCGTGGGCTTCACCCTCGCCTCCCTGGGGGCGGCGCTGTCGCAGACAGGCGATCTGCTCGTCGCGGCCCGCGTGCTCCAGGGAGGCTTCGCCGGGATCATGATGCCCCAGGTGCTCTCCAGCGTTCAGGTGATGTACGCGCCGGAGGAGCGCGCCCCCATCCTGGGCCTCATCGGGGCACTGAGCTCGCTGGGGGCCGTGGGCGGGCTGATCCTCGGCGGCTGGCTCGTCACCGCGGACCTTCTCGGCATGGGCTGGCGCAGCGTGTTCCTCGTCAACGTGCCCGTCGGCGTCGTGCTCGTCGCCGCGGCGCTCCTCTTCGTTCCCAGGAGCAGGTCGGAGCACCCGCTCAGGCCCGATCTTCTCGGGGTGCTGCTGGGAGGCCTCGGTGTGTTCCTCGTCGTCTTCCCGCTCACCGACGGCCGCGCCGCCGGGTGGGCGTGGTGGATCTGGGCGATGCTCCTGGCCGCCCCCTCGTCATCGCAGCCTTCACCTGGCAGCAGCGGCACATGCTCAAGGTGCACGGGTCCCCGCTGCTGCCGCTGCCGCTGTTTCGTGACCGGGGCTTCGCGAGCGGACAGCTCGTACAGGTGCTCTCCTCGATCGGCAACGGCGGGTTCGTGCTCATCGTGCTGTTCTACGTCCAGAGCGCGCTGGGCTTCACGGCGCTGGCGGCAGGGCTCACGCTCCTGCCCTTCGCGCTGGGCTCCATGGTGGCCGCGCCCCTGGCGATCCTCGCCACGAAGCGCCTGGGCAGGTGGGCCGTGCTGCTGGGCGGCATGGTGCAGGCGGCCGCACTGGCCTGGGTCCTGTGGACGATCTGGAGCGCCGGAGCATCCCTCACCGGCTGGCACCTCACCGTCCCGCTGGCGCTGACAGGCGCCGGGATGATGACCCTCATCATGCCGCTGACGACGATCACGCTGGAGTCGGTGCCCACCCAGGACGCCGGAGCGGCCTCCGGCACCCTCACCACCTTCAGCCAGATCGGCATGGTGCTTGGCGTCGCCCTTGCCGGGGCGCTGTTCTTCGGGATCCTCCAGGGCTCGGGTGACGCTCATGACGCCGTGACGACAGCCCTGTGGGTGCCCGTGGCGGCCTACGCGCTCGCAGGTCTCGCCTCGCTGACCATGCCGACCGCGCCCGGTGCCGCTCAGCGGAGCATGGGGAACAGCCCCCAGTAGGCCAGAGCCGTCAGGAGCAGCACGGCGCCCCAGACCGCGGCCGCCAGCACCGCGCCAGCGGGCACCGTCAGCCAGCGTCCCCCCTCGTCCCGCCCGTGGCGCACGTGCCCGCGCACGAGGTAGATGCGTCCCACGAGCTTGACGAGGATGACGACGGCCAGCAGCGCCATCGCCTGGGCGGCGAGCCAGCCCCCGTAGGAGATCCACGGGTTGGAGGAGTAGGTCATGGCCAGGCGCGCCACCATGCCGACGTAGGCGAGGTAGAGCACCCAGGCGGCCAGGACGGCCAGGGCCAGCGCCCCGGTCCACCGTCCGACAGGGTCGGGCAGGTGCATGCCCCGCCGCCCCACGAGCCTGGGCGCCTGGCCAAGCACCCACCCCAGCCCGGAGGCGGCCAGCAGGGCGAGCCCGGTGACGATGCCTGCGAGCATGAGGTCGCCGGAGGCGTACCAGCGGGCCCGGCCAGGAGCCCGCGCCCAGAAGTCCTGCACGGGCGTGGCCCCGGCGACGTGGGGCTCGGCGGAGGCGGTGGCGGGCAGGCCGGTGACCCAGCGGGCCAGGTCCCGGGTGACACCGGGTGCGAGGGCGCCGTCGGTCGTGGTGCCGAGCTTGAGGCCGTGGTTGGCGTGCGCGTAGTAGCGCACGGTGAGCCGGGTGTTGCCCGCCACCTGGATGTCGTGCCAGAGGGTCGCCGGCCCCTGGACGAGAGGCATGGAGGAGTCGGCGGTGCCGTAGATCATGAGGACGGGGGCGGTGATGCGCTGCTGGTAGGCGGTGGCATCGAAGTCGGCGTAGCGGAAGGCGCCGCCGGGCAGCTCGCGGGTGCCCAGCAGGCGGGCGACGGCGGTCAGCAGGGCGTCGGGCACACCGACGTTGCTCAGGTAGGTGCCCGCGGCGTAGGTCGCCTGCTGGCGCAGCTGGACGACGGGGGCGCTGGCCAGGACGAGGAAGGCCAGGTGCGGGTCGCGTCCCGCGGTGACCACGCCGGGAAAGCCCCCCTCGGACTCGGCGTAGACGCCGACGCCGTCGGCCCGGACGGTGTCCAGCGCGCGCAGGTACTCGATGGAGAAGGCGTAGTTGTCGGCCATGAGCACGTAGTCGCGCTCGGTGAGCGTGTAGTCCTGGGTGGGCTTGTCGGGCACGAGCGTCGTCGCGCCTGCACTGGCCAGGGCCACGGCCTGCTCGCGGAAGCCGAGCTGGGTGTGGGTACCGGTGCCGTGCATGAAGACGACGCCGGGGGTGCCGCTCAGGGGCTCGCCGTCGGCCCCCAGGGGGCGGCGCAGCAGGCCGGTGACCGTCGAGCCGTCCGTCTGCGGCAGGCTGACCTCGGTGGTCAGGACCTCGTAGGTGCCGACGTCGACGGTGCTGACCGCTCCCCCGATGCGGGTGCTGGTGGTCGTCGGCATGAGCGCGGCCTGGGCGGGCTGGGGCGACCAGCGGGGTCCGGCGAGGGAGCCGAGCAGCGACAGGGCGAGCACCGTCACCACGACGGCGCCCACGGTGCGGTGGTCCCAGGACACGGCCAGGACGAGCGCCCCCAGCGCGACCGTCGTGATGATCCCGACGATCTCGGTCTGGCCGGCCCCCGCGACCGCCAGGACGACGGCGGCCGCGAGGACGCCCGCGCTCATGACGGCCAGGCGGGCGCGGCTTTCTCGCCACAGACGCGCCAGCAGGACGCAGGCCCGGCGCGGGAAGGCCCGCAGCCAGGCGAGGGCGGCGGCCGCCTCGCTGCGGGTCGGGTGGGCAGGGTCGGCGCGCCGTGCCGCACGGCGCTGCGCGCGTCTGAGGCGCCTGAGCTCGCGTCCCTGCACGCTCATGTCGCGGGTCCCGGTCAGAAACCGAGCTTGGCGAGCGCCTTCGGGTCGGACTGCCAGTCCTTGGAGGTGCGCACGTGCAGGTCGAGGTAGACGGGGCGGCCGAGGAGCTTCTGGATGCCCTTGCGTGAGGTCACGCCGATCTCCTTGAGGCGCGAGCCGCCCTTGCCGATCATGATGGCCTTCTGGGAGTCGCGCTCGACGACGAGGCTCACACGCACCTGCAGGCGGTCGCCGGTGCCCTTGACCCGCGAGCCGGTGCGGTCGGTGCGGGGGTCGACGATCTCGTCGACGACGACGGCCAGCGAGTGGGGCAGCTCGTCGCGCACGCCCTCGAGCGCGGCCTCGCGCACGAGCTCGGCGATCATGACGGCCTGGGGCTCGTCGGTGATCTCACCGGTCGGGTAGAGGGGCGGCGAGGGGGGCAGGTGGCTGATGAGGACGTCCTCCAGGACGTCGACCTGCTCGCCCCTGAGCGCGGAGACGGGCACGATGTCGGCCCAGTCCCCCAGCTCGTTGACGGCGAGGAGCTGGGCCGCCAGCGCCTCGCGGCTGACGGTGTCCGCCTTGGTGACGACGGCGACGACGGGGCGAC
Source organism: uncultured Actinomyces sp. (assembly GCA_937926195.1). Classification (GTDB taxonomy): domain Bacteria; phylum Actinomycetota; class Actinomycetes; order Actinomycetales; family Actinomycetaceae; genus Actinomyces. The sequence continues at coordinate 2,792 of CALEXZ010000124.1, read as the reverse complement.
GGCAGTCGGCGAGGTCGCGTGCGATGAAGCGGTCGCCGGGGCCGACCTTCTCGTCGGCAGGCACGCACAGGACGATGACGTCGACGTCGGCCAGGGTCTCGCGCACGAGGTCGTTGAGGCGCCTGCCCAGCAGGGTCCGGGGCCGGTGCAGGCCGGGGGTGTCGACGAGGACGAGCTGGGCGTCCGGGCGGTGGACGACGCCGCGCACGTTGTGGCGGGTCGTCTGGGGGCGGCCGGAGGTGATGGCGACCTTCTGGCCGACCATGGCGTTGGTGAGGGTCGACTTGCCGGCGTTGGGGCGTCCGATGAGGCAGGCGAAGCCGGCGCGGAAGCCCTCGGGCACCTCGGGGACGAGGACGTCGACGCGGGCGGAGGCGGGCAGGTCCGCTGCCTCCTCGTTGCCCTCGTCGCTGCCGGCGTCGCGGTCGGTGCCGGCGCCCTCGTCGGCGTCGTCGAAGGCGTTGGGCCCGTCCATGAGCTCGTCGTCGGAGGGGAAGCGGAAGGGGGTGTCCGTCATTGGGGGTCTCCTAGGTGGTCTGGGCCCGTGGGCCTGCTGGCGGCGGGTGCCGCGGCTGTGATGGTATCCGCCCCTTCGGGCAGCCGGTGGGAGTGCGCGCCGCAGGTCCCCCAGCCGGCCGTCAGCCGTGGTCCTGGCCGTCCTGGGGGTCACGGCTGACGATGAGGCTCATGACCTGCCGACGGCGACCGGTCGCCTCGTCGGCGACGAGGCGCAGCCCCTGCGCGCAGCCGGTGGCCCCGGGCAGCGGGACACGGCCGATGGCCTTGGTGAGCAGGCCCCCGGCGGTGTCGACGTCGTCGTCGTCGACGTCGAGGCCGAAGAGCTCGCCCAGGTCGTCCAGCCCCAGGCGGGAGGGGACGCGGAAGGTGCCGTCGCCCAGGTCCTCGACCTCGGGCTCGGCGTGGTCGTGCTCGTCCTGGAGCTCGCCGACGACCTCCTCCAGCAGGTCCTCCATCGTCACCAGGCCGGCGGTGCCGCCGTACTCGTCGACGACGAGCGCCATGTGGACGTGCTCGGTCTGCATCTCGCGCAGGAGGTCGTCGGCGGCCTTTGACTCGGGCACCCAGGTGACCTCGCGCACGAAGCCGCTCACGGGGCGCTCGGCGTGCTCAGGGTGGTCGGACAGGCGCCGCAGGACGTCCTTGAGGTAGACGATGCCGCGCACGTCGTCGGCGTCCTCGCCCACGACCGGCACGCGTGAGTAGCCGGAGAGGGTGAACAGGCGCAAGGCGGCGCTGGCGGGGCTGTCGACGTCGATGGTGACCATGTCGGTGCGCGGGACCATGACCTCGCGCACGAGGGTCTGGCCCAGGGCGACGACGCTGCGCAGCATCTCGCGGTCCTCGTCCTCGATGGACTCGGCCTCACCGATCTCGTCGATCATCTCCCGCAGGTCCTCGGTGACCTCCGCCAGGGCCTCGGCGTCGGTGAGGGTGGAGGCGCGTGAGAAGCGCTGCTCGAACCAGCGCCAGGGCGCGCCGAGGGTGTCGACGCTGTCGAGCAGACCGGCCAGCGCCAGGAGGGTGCCATCGGGGTTGCGTCGTCCCAGTGAGCGCGGGGAGATGCCCACGACAAGCCCGAGCAGGACGGCGTTGGCGGCCACCGACACGGCCAGCACCGCCCACCACGGTGTGATGAGGCCGGAGACGGCCAGGGTGAGCAGGACCGCGGCGAGCATGTCGACACCCACGCGCACGGCGCTGACGGAGGCCAGGACCTGGCTGCGTCGTTCAGCGAGGTCGAGGACCCGGTCGGCGCCGCGCCTGCCCGCCTCGGCCAGGTCCTCGGCACCGGCGCGCGTCATGCGGGTCAGTGCCGCCTCCCCCGCGGACAGGGCGGCGCCGCAGGCCAGGGTGAGGACGGCGGCGAGGAACAGGAGGGCGATGGTGGTGGCGCTCATGCACCTCGCTCCGCGAGGAAGGTCAGCAGGAGGGTGCGCTGGAGGTCGAACATCTCCTTCTTCTCCCCGGGCTCGGCGTGGTCGTAGCCGAGCAGGTGCAGGATGCCGTGGACGGTGAGCAGCAGCATCTCCTCGGCGGCCGAGTGGCCGGCCTCAAGCGCCTGCCTGGCGGCGACCTGCGGGCAGATGACGATGTCACCGAGGGTGCCCGCGGGGGTCTCTGACTCAGCGGTGCCCGGACGCAGCTCGTCCATGGGGAAGCTCATGACGTCCGTGGGGCCGGGCAGGTCCAGCCAGCGCAGGTGCAGCTCCTCCATGGGCTCGGGGTCGATGAAGAGGATGTTGAGCTCGGCGCGGGGGTTGACGTGCAGGTGGTGCAGGACGTGGTCGGCGATGGCGGAGAACTCGGTGAGGTCGATGTCGACCCCGGTCTCGTTGTTGACCTCGGTGCTCATGCGCGGCTCCTGGATACGGCGGTGCGGAAGTCCTGGGGGGTACGGCCACGGCGGCCCGCGACGGAGGCGGGGCGGTGGTCCTGGCCGCCGTAGGCCTCGGCGGCGCGCTCGGCGTCGTGCTGGGCGTAGGCGTCGATGATGCGCCCCACGAGCCGGTGGCGCACGACGTCGGCGCTGCCGAGCTCACAGAAGCTGATGTCGTCCACGCCGTCGAGGATGCGGCGCACGAGCACGAGGCCGGAGGGGCGTGAGCCCGGCAGGTCGATCTGGGAGATGTCGCCGGTGACGACCATCTTGGAGCCGAAGCCCAGGCGGGTGAGGAACATCTTCATCTGCTCGGGGCTCGTGTTCTGGGCCTCGTCGAGGATGACGAAGGCGTCGTTGAGGGTGCGTCCGCGCATGTAGGCCAGGGGCGCCA
>CALEXZ010000123.1 GCA_937926195.1 uncultured Actinomyces sp. | reverse complement strand
GCGTGCATGCCGGACAGGGCGCCGCAGGCGATGGTGATGAACAGGAAGGGGAAGAGCGTGCCCGCGAAGACCGGGCCCTCGGTGTTGAGGGCGAACTCGGAGACCGGTGCCATCTCGACGACGGGGCGCACGATGATGATGCCCGCCGCCAGGACGACGATCGTGCCGACCTTCATGAAGGTGGACAGGTAGTCGCGCGGGGTCAGCAGGACCCACACCGGCAGGACCGCTGCGAGGAAGCCGTAGACGATCATGCACCACACGAGGACCGTGGGGGACAGGTGCAGGAAGTCGCCGAAGGAGGACTCGGCGACCCAGCGGCCGGCGATGATGACGCCGATGAGGATCGCGAAGCCCGCGACGGAGACCTGGGTGATCTTGCCGGGCTGGACGAAGCGCAGCCACAGTCCCATGCACACGGCGATGGGGATCGTCATGCCGACGCTGAACACGCCCCACGGGGACTCGGCCAGGGCGTTGACGCAGACCATGGCGAGGACCGCCAGCACGATCATGAGCATGACGAGGACGACGACGGTGGCGACGGCACCGCCGACCTTGCCGATCTCGTCGGTGGCCATCTGGCCCAGGGAGCGACCGCCCCGGCGCATGGAGAAGAACAGGACGAGCATGTCCTGGACGGCACCGGCGACGACGACGCCCAGGATGATCCACAGCGTGCCCGGCAGGTAGCCCATCTGGGCGGCGAGCACGGGGCCGACGAGCGGCCCGGCGCCGGCGATGGCGGCGAAGTGGTGGCCGTAGAGGACGACGCGGTGGGTGGGGTCGAAGTCGCGACCGTTGTTGATGCGCTCGGCCGGGGTGGCGTTGGAGTCGTCGGGGCGCATGATCGTGCGCTGGATGTAGAGCGCGTAGAAGCGGTAGCCGATGGCGTAGGTGCTCACAGCGGTGACGACGAACCAGATGGTGTTGACGTTCTCGCCGCGGGCGATGGCCAGCATGTACCAGCCCAGGACGCCGACGGCCGTGATGGCCGCCCACAGCGCGATCGACTTGGGGGTCCACGTGTGGTGGGGCCTGATACCGACGGCGACACCGTGCGAGTTGCGGATGACGAGCCGCTCCTCCTCAGGGGAGAGCGAGATCGGTGCGGACTGTTCCTGTGTGTCCATGAGGGAGCCTTCGTTGTTGGGAAGGGGGCCACGGCTCTGTGGCAGCAAACACACTAGGCTCAAAATGACATCCCCGAAAGGGGTGTCAGAACGATAGGCAATGATGATGAGGCTGGGTGAGCCTCAGTCCGGTCGGGACACGCGAGCGGTGGGCGACCCGCCGGTCCGGGAGCCAGCGGGCTGACGGAGGACGGCCCGGCAACCCGTCGGGCCGGGTCGGGTGGGCCAACGGAGGGTCCGCCAGCGACCGCCGGGCCGGGCCCGGTCGGCCCGCGAGCCCGGGCTCAGGCCCCCTGGGTCTCGTCGACCTGGTCCTGGGCCTCCTGGTCGGCAGCCAGGCCCTGCCCCTGCAGCGACTCGGGCGTGATGACCGGCAGCACCGACCACGGGAAGTTGATCCACTTGTCCGTCTCACGCCAGCAGTAGTCCGGCGTGAACACCGAGCGCGGCTTGCGGTAGATGACCGCGCTGCGCGCGTCCACCGCGATGGTCTCGTCACCCAGGTCCAGGCCCTCGTGACGGAGCATCTCCATGACCATCCTCAGGGTCTTGCCGGAGTCGGCGACGTCGTCGACCACGAGGACCTTCTTGCCCGGCAGCTCGGAGGCGTCCATGAGCGGCGGCAGGATGACCGGCTCCGGCAGGGTCTCACCCACGCCCGTGTAGAACTCGACGTTCATCGCCCCCATCGCCTTGATCCCGATGGCGTAGCCGATCGCGCCGGCCGGGATGAGGCCGCCGCGGGCGATGGCGATGATGAGGTCCGGGATCCAGCCGGAGGCGACGATCTGTGCGCTCAGCTCGCGTTCGGCCTGGCCGAAGAGCTCCCAGGTCAGCTCCTCACGCTCCGGAGCCGCGTCCGAGGTGGCGCCGTCGTCGAAAGGCCTACGAGGGGTGGGGGCGGTGCTCTGGTCGCTCACCCTTCAGAGGTTAACGTCCGACGCCGCTGGTGCGCACCCCGACCCGGGGCCTGTCGCGAACCGCCTGCGGTGAGCGCCACGGGGCTCGCCGTGGCACCGGCACTGACCGCCGCCGCCGCGCTCACTAGCCTGGGTGCGTGCCCGACCTGCTGACTCCTGTCCTCGACGTCCTCGCCGCCGCCCCCGTGCTCACCGTCTTCCTCGTCATCGGGCTCGGCACCGCCGTCGGGCACGTCCCCTTCGGGCCGGTGCGCTTCGGCGCCGCCGGGGCCCTGTTCGTCGGCCTCGCCGTCGGCGCCCTCGACCCGCGGCTGGGTGAGGGGCTCGGGCTCCTGCGGAGCCTGGGGCTGGGGCTGTTCTGCTACACCGTCGGCCTGGGTGCCGGGTACACCTTCTTCCGCGACCTCAAGCGCCAGCTGCCCCTCATGAGTGTGGCCGTCGCCACCCTTGTCGTCGCCGGTGGAGCGGGAGCGGTCTACGCGAGCCTCACCGGCATCAGCCCCGCCATGGACGCCGGCGCCTACGCGGGGGCACTGACCTCCCCGGTCCTCGACGCCGCCATCGAGGCCGCCGGGAACCAGGAGCCCGCCGTCGGCTACGCCCTCGCCTACCCCGTGGGCGTCACCGTCGCCATCGTCCTCGTCTCCCTCGTCATCGGCCGCGACTGGCCCGCCGCCCGCGACCCGCGCCCCGCCAGCGCCGACGGCCTGACCGCCACCAGCGTCTACCTCCTGCGCCAGATCCGGCTCGACGAGATGGAGGCCTTCCGGCGTTCCCGTATCCGCGTCTCCTACCTTGAGCGCGACGGCGAGACCCGCGTCGTCACCCCCGGCGAGGAGCTGCTGCCCGGCGACAAGGTCGTCGTCGTCGGAGCCCCGACGGCGGTCGAGGAGGCCGTGCGCGAGCTCGGCTCGGGCCTCAACCGCTGCCTGGCCAAGGACCGCACCGTCGTCGACCACCGGCGCCTGACCGTCTCATCCACCCGCGTCGCCGGACGCACCATCGGCGAGCTCGACATGCCCGGCCGCTTCCAGGGCGTCATCACCCGCGTCAAGCGCGGAGACCTCGACCTGCTCGCCGACGACGACCTCGTGCTCGAGCTCGGCGACCGCGTCCTGGCCGTCGTCCCCTCCGACGAGCTCGAGAGGGCGGCTGACTACTTCGGCGACTCCGAGCGCTCCATCGCCCAGATCGACGCCTTCAGCGTCGGCGTCGGCATGGCCCTGGGCGTCCTCGTCGGCCTCCTGGCGGTCCCCCTGCCCGGGGGAATGACCCTCAAGCTCGGTGTCGCCGCCGGGCCCCTCGTCGTCGGCATGGTGCTCGGACGGGTGGGGCGCACGGGCCCCTTCCTGTGGGGCCTGCCCCACGCCGCCAACGCCACCATCCGCCAGCTGGGTCTGCTGTTCTTCCTCGCCTCGATCGGGCTCGCCTCCGGGCCTGACTTCGCGGCCGCCGCCTTCTCCGCCACCGGCCTCGCCGTCGGCGGCATGGCCGCCCTCATCATCGTCGTCAGCGCCATCGTCCTGCTCGCCGGGGCGCGCCTGGTGGGCGTGAGCACGGCCCGCGCGGCCGGAGGCTTCGCCGGGGTCGTCGGTCAGCCGGCCATCCTCGCCTTCGCCCTGTCCAAACGTGACGACGAACGTGTGGAGGCCGGGTACGCGACCCTCTTCGCCCTGGCCATCGTCGTCAAGATCGTCATGGTCCAGGTGCTGGTCGCGCTGTGACTCGGGCGGCCCGGCGGCGGGTGCATGATCGGGTGGTGAGCACCGCCTCCCCCGCGTCCCCGCCTCCTGAGCGCCCTCGTACCGAGCCCCGTCCTGTGCGCGGCGGACCCGGCCGGGCCCTCGCCGAGGGCTGGCCCGGCATCGCCCTGTGCGCCGCGGTCGCCGTCGCCGCCACCGCCGTCAACACGGTGCTCCCCCTCGTCTCGGCAATGCTCGTGGCGATCCTCGTCGGGCTGCTGGCGCGCAACCTGGGCCTCGTCCCCGTCCTCGCTGAGCCCGGCCTCAAGGTCACCGCCCGCACGGTGCTGCGCGCCGGCGTCGTCCTGCTCGGCCTGCGCCTGTCCGTGCCGGCCGTGCTCTCGCTCGGCTGGGGCGCCATCGGCGTCATCGTCGCCACCGTCACCTGCGTCTACCTCGCGACCCTGTGGGCCGGGCGGCTGCTCGGCGTCCCCCGCGCCACAACCATCCTCACCGCCACCGGCACGGCCATCTGCGGTGCCGCCGCCGTCGCCGGCATGAGCGCCGTCGTGCGGCCCCGGGATGACGACGGTGAGCAGGCCGAGAGCGTGGAGGAGGCGGCCGCCACCGCCATCGCCTCCGTCACGCTCTTCGGCACCGTCGCCATCCTCGTGCTGCCCCTGCTCGTGAGCGCGCTGGGCCTCGGGGCCGTGCCCGCCGGCGTGTGGGTGGGTGCCGGGGTCCACGAGGTCGGACAGGTGGTCGCGGCGGCCGGCCTGGTGTCCACCGCCGCGCTCGACGTCGCCGTCGTCGCCAAGCTGGGGCGGGTGGTCCTGCTCGCCCCGCTCGTCGCGGTCGTGGGCGTCCTCGAGAGCCGCCGGGCCGCCCGGCTGCTCGCTCAGCGCACGGCGGCCGAGGAGGTCGGCCAGGTCCTGCGCGGGGAGCCGGTGAGCCACCGGGCCGGGGCGCCGGTGGTGCCGCTCTTCGTCGTGGGATTCCTCGCCGCCGTCGTGCTGCGCTCGCTGCTGGAGGGCAGCGTGCCCGAGGTCTTCAGTGCGGCGAGCACCCTCGCGGGTTTCCTGCTCACGATGGCGATGTGCGCCATGGGGGCCGGGGTCAACCTGCGGCGCCTGGCGCGCTCGGGCGGGCGCGCCCTGCTGCTCGGTGCGCTCGCCGGGGTCGTGAGCGCGCTCGTGTCGTTGGCCGGGGTGCTCGTGCTCCTGGCCTGAGCGTGCCCGTGCGTGGACCACCTGTCTCGCGTACGGACAACGTGCCGCCGTATGGACAACCTGAGTGACGCCAACAGGTTGTCCAAGCGGAACAAGGTTGTCCTGCGTGCGTCAGGTTGTCCGGGTGGCACGAGGTTGTCCTGCGTGCGTCAGGTTGTCCGCGTGCGGTGAGAGGCCGCTATGACGGGCCCACCGGAACCGCGCCGCTATGACGGGCCCTCCGGAACCGCGCCACGGTGCCGGAGGTCTAGCCTGAGGCCATGCTCGTCGCCTTCTCCGTGTCCCCCACCACGACCGACGCCCCGGACGGCTCCGTCTCCGAAGCCGTGGCCGCGGCCGTGCGTGTCGTGCGCGAGTCCGGGCTGCCCAACGAGACGACCTCGATGTTCACCACCCTGGAGGGCGAGTGGGACGAGTGCATGGATGTCGTCAAGCGCGCCTGCGAGGCGGTGTCCGCCGTGAGCCCGCGCGTCGCGCTCGTGCTCAAGGCCGACATCCGCCCCGGCTGGGAGGGCCAGCTGAGCGCCAAGGTCGAGCGCGTCGAGGAGCACCTGCGCCGCGGCTGAGCCGGGCCCGTGGCCTAGCCGCACCTCTCAGCGCTGATCCGTCAGCGCAGGACGGCCAGGACGACGGCGGCCGAGCGTGCCGCCGCCTCGTCGCTGCTGATGTGGAACTCCTGCCCGGCCTCGGGCCCGCACAGGTCCGAGACCCCGCGCACTGAGACGAACGGGACGGCGCAGGCGTGCGCGACCTGGGCGAGCGCCGTCGTCTCCATGTCCGTGCTCACGGCCTGCGGGAAGAGCTCGCGCGTCGCCCCCACGTTCGCGGCGGTGACGAAGGAGCCTCCGGAGAGCATCTGTCCCACGTGCACCCGTGAGCTCCCCGACGTCGCCGTCGCCTCGCCCAGCGCGACCTGGCCCACCTCGCGCACGCGGGCCACGAGCCCGGCGTCGGCAGTGAAGGCGGGCGGCTGGCCCGGTGTCTGGCCGAGCGCGTAGCCGAAGGCGGTGGCGTCGACGTCGTTGTAGGCCGTGCTCGTGCAGGCGCAGACGTCGCCGACCTCCACGTCCCGCCCCAGGCCGCCGGTGGTCCCGGCGGAGACGATGACCTCGGGGGCCACCTGGGCCAGGGCGCCGGCCAGGGCGCTCGCCGCGGCGACAAGGCCGATGCCGCAGCGCAGGAGGACGAGCTCGTGCCCGCCGAGGTCGAGGGACCAGGCCTGCGCGCGCCCGGGCAGCGCGACGTCGGGCGCAGCCGACCGCGGAGCCAGCGAGCGCAGGAAGGGCTCGGCCTCCTCCTGCATGGCGACGACGACGAGGGCGGCGACCGGTCGGGGGCTCAGGCTCATGCCGTCAGCCTAAGGTGCTGCGCCGCGCTGCGCTGACCCCTGCCCAACTCCTCGGTTTGCGCGCGAACGTACGGTGTTTTGCCGTACTTTCGAGCGCAAACCGAGGAGTTGGGGAGCTGGGGAGGTGGGGGGTGGGCTCAGGCGGCGGGGGTCGTGTCGTCAGGCACGACGACGTCCCACTGGTCGCGCTCGGCGAGGAAGGCGCGCACCGCCTCCTGCGCCTGGACGAGCGAGTGGTTCGCCCCCCAGCCGCACTGGACCTCGTTCGCCGCCGGAACCGACCCCGCCTCCAGGATGTCGCGGAAGGTCGCCTCGAGCAGCGCCGCGAACTCCTCCGGCTCCACGCCGAGGGTCAGGGCGTAGAAGCCCGTCTGGCAGCCCATCGGCGAGAAGTCGACGAGCCGGTCCGTGTGGTTGCGCATGAGCTCGGCCGTCAGGTGCTCGATGGAGTGCACGGCCCGCATCCCCAGGTGCTCGACATTGGGCTGGCAGAAGCGCACGTCGTACTTGACGAGCTCGTCGCCGCCGGGCAGGCGCTTGCGGTCAGCCACCCGCACGAAGGGCGCGACGACCTTCGTGTGGTCGAGGTTGAAGGACTCGACGTTCATACGGGGGCCGTCGGTGAGGGTGTACGACTCGTTCTGCTCACTCATGGCACCAGGGTAGGCGCGTGCCGCGGCAGGATGGGGGCGTGCCCGACACCCCCGCTCCGACCGGCCCAGCCACCGAGCCCCGCCGCCCTTCGCCATCCCCGCCCCGCCGCCCTGCGCCGTCCCCGCCCCGCCGCCCTGCGCCGTCCCCGCCCCGCCGCCCTGTGTCCTCCCCTCCCCGCCGCCCGCTGGCCCGCTACGTCCTGGGCGCCGCCGACGCCCCCACGCTCGTCTACCTCCACGGCGTCACCTCCAGCGCCGCCTCCAGCTCCGGCGCCCTGGAGCACTGGGCCGACGCCGGCTACCGGGTCATCGCCCTCGACGCCCGCGGGCACGGGCTGTCGCCGCGCTGGAGCAAGGAGGAGCTGGCCCAGGCCGACGAGGTCCTCGTCGACGACGTCCTGCACGTCCTGAGCGAGCTCGCCCAGGAGCGCGACACCCGCTGTGACACCCGCCGTGCCGCCGGAGAGGCCGCTGCACTGTCCGCCCCCGCTGCGTCGACTGCACCTGCCGCCCGCCCCGTCCTCGTCGGCCACTCCATGGGCGGCGCCACCGCCATGGTCGCCGCCAGCCGCCGCCCCGACCTGCTCGCCGGCACCGTCCTCATCGACCCCGCCCGCTACGGCACCCGCAGCCCCGACGAGCTGCGGGCCCGAGGAGCGGCCCGCGCCCGGCTGCGCGCCACGGACCTGGCCGACCTGCCCCGGGCCGTCGCCCGGGCGCTGGCCGACGACGAGGTGCCCGACGGCGAGGCCCTCACCGGCGTGTGGGCCCAGGAGCGCACCGACCCCGCGCTGCTGGCCACCGGCGTCGTCGCCCCCGCCGTGCCCTGGGAGGAGGCGATGGCGGCGCTCGCGGTCCCGACCCTGCTCGTCACCGGGGACCGGCCGGGCTCGGCTCGCGTGGGCACCGAGGGCCTCGCCCTCCTGCGCCGCCAGGCCAACCCCTGGGTCGAGACCGCGCTCGTGGCCGGTGCCGGGCACGACGTGCGGCGCTGCGACCCCGACGGCTTCCACCGGGTCGTCGACCCCTGGCTGCGCCGCGTCCTGGGCCGCTGACCGGGGGGCGGAAGTCCCACGTTCCTGTGACTGGCGGCATAGGATCGGGCCGTCCCGGCGCCGAGGCCGGGGACCCCGTCCCCCTCCCCAGGGGCCCGAGGAAGGATGACCATGCCGACGCCGTCCGTGCGCCGTTCCGGGTCCGCCGCCGTGCGGGACCGCCGTACCACCGCCCCCCGTGCCACGCGCCGGGAGCCGCTGAGCAGGAAGCAGGTGATCGGTCTCGTCCTCGGGGCTCTCGCCTTCCTCACACCCTTCCTCCTCGACGTTCCCGGCCTGGACGCCATGGGCGAGCGCATGCTCGCGATCTTCCTGCTGGCCATCGTCCTGTGGGTCACCGAGGCGATCCC
>CALEXZ010000122.1 GCA_937926195.1 uncultured Actinomyces sp. | reverse complement strand
TGTTGTCCCAGTAGGCGGCGTCGGGGTGGTGGTCGGGCTTGCGCCCGTTGCGCCCAGTGCCGGGCGCCGTCGTCGAGGCCCGGCCGGGGCCGCGCCCGTCCCCGTACCACCGGTGAGCACGCCCCAGGTAGGGAGGGTCGGCGATCGCCAGCCTCATCGCTCCACCTCCAGCAGGTCCAGGAGGGAAGGTGTGTCAGTCGGCGGGGCGAGCGTGCGCCGGCAGTCGGGGCACCACGCGGGGCTGCTGGGATCGGCGGCAGGCGGGAACCTCGACTCCATCAGCCCGTCAGGGCACCACTTCCGGAAGCCGTCAGCACGGCACAGGGCCTTGACGAGCGTGCTGCACCCGATGGTGCCGTCGTCATGCTGGACGGTCATGGTGCCGCGCACCTCGTAGAGGTGCTTGAAGCGGTCCGTGCCCCTGAACGCGGAGTACAGGACGGCGCCGCTCATGCTGCTGCCTCCAGGGGCGTGAGCTGGTGGCGCTCGGTCTTGGTGGTGGGGCGCACGGTGCACGTGATGGTCATGACCGGGCGCGCCCCGTGCGTGATCTTGGTAGCGGGTTCGCTCAGGATCATGAGCCCCTCGCTGCGGAGGGTGTCCATCAGGTCGGCGATGGCCTCGCACCGCTGGTGGGCGAGCGGGATCCCGTCGGGGATCATCGCCCACCGGAACGTGTACTTGGTGGGGTGGTTGTTGCGGATCATGCGGGCGCCCCTCACCACTCGTCCCGCATCGGCTGGCGGCACCAGATGCCGCCACGGTCGGTCACGATGCACTCGGCCACGAGTCCATCAGAGGTCGGGATGCCGGTCCGGTAGAGGGTCACCCCACCGACCTCGCCGATCTTGGCGTGCGAGGGCCTGTCAGCCCAGACCGCCGTCAGCGTGTAGACGGACGCGCCGGCGACGGCGAGCAGGAGGGCGAGCAGAGCAACCAGGGCGGCCGCGGCGCGCCGCGGGGACAATGGCTTGTCGAGCATGTTGTTGGGGCCTTTCGGGAGAGCTGGTGTGGTGCTGGCGGTCACGGGCGCGGGTCCGTCATGACCGTGGTGGTGGCGGTGAGCGCGGCCGGGGAGCCGTGCCACACCCGGTAGCGGATGCGGTCGACTCGGATGAGACCGACCTCCGCCAGGGCGCGGTCGATCCATTCGGCGAGCGAACGCTTCTCCTGTCTGACTGTCCGGTCCTGGCGCATGCGGACGACGGCGGTCGCCGCCCTTCCCTGGACGGTCATGGTCGGGGCCTGCCCCTTAGGGATGGCAGGCATCCCCTCGGGGAGCGACGCCGACACCCGCCGACGACGGTGCTCCGGCACCAGCGCACCCCTGTGGGTCCGGTAGTGGTCGCGCTGGTAGCCCCTGTAGCCGTCGGTGCGCCTGTAGCAGTGAGCACACAGGCCCTTGCCATGGTGTGCCCTGGTGCCCTCCCACACGCCATCCTCTGTCTGGCCGCTGGGGCGCATGGGGTGCCCGCACTGCGAGCACGGGCGCGGGCCGGTCCACTGGCGGCCCATCAGCACGCCTCCAGCTGGCTGACGGACCGCTGGTAGACGCTGTGGCACCTGTCGCAGTACTCGTACACCCCGTAGGAGGCGAGCGTGTCGGGGTGTGACAGCAGGCCCCACTCGCTCAGGAGCGCCTCGATCGGCTGCTGGTCGCACAGCCTGCGCACCCGGAAGAACGCGCCCCTCTCGTCGTCGGCGGCGGGCTCGGGGTCGACCTCTGCGAGGTGCGGCCAGCCCGGGGCGCCGCGGTCGATGACGGCCACGAGGGCGAGCCGGTCACGGCCCAGGATCTCGTCAGTGGACGCCATCGTGGACCACCCCCTCGGTGGACTCGTGCCCGGTCTCCTGGGGCGGGTAGGTGGCGTGCAGCCACCCGCCGAGCCCCTCGGGCGTCATCTCGACGCCAGCGGCGGCAGCCTGGCCCAGCACCGTGTCGACGTCGGCGGTGACACCGGCCTGCTGCAGGTGGGTGCGCACCAGCCGGTGGCGACCCGACTCGACCGGCGCCGCGACGTCAGTGAGGGGCTGGACCGTGTAGGGGCGGCGCCTGCCCCTGGTGACAGTCAGGGAGACGGTGCGGGGCTCGCTGAGCCCGGTCATGTGGCTGATACGGATCCCGCCGACCCTGTCGCGCCCGAATGTCACGTCGGGGTCGCGGTAGAGGGTGACACGCTGCCCGTTGTAGGTGCTGGCGTCCGGGCCCCAGATGGTGACCAGGACCCGACGCATGCTCTTGGACGGCTTCCAGGGGCGTCCGGGGAACTCGGCCAGGTGGATGTGCACCGGCTGCTCGGCGCTGCCTGCGGTGACGTCGGTGATGGTGACCGTGCGCGGGCCTACGAGGAGGTCGTCGGCGTTGAGCTGGTCACTTCGGGGCTCGATGGTGGTGGAGATGTCCATGTCAGGCCACCGCCATCTGGATGTCGTCGAGCCCGTTCTCGCTCACGTACCACGAGGGTGCGTCCACGGGGTGGATGATGGGCGGGTAGCCGGGCCAGACTCCCTCGTCCAGGCACCGCCGGTAGGTGTCGAGCGCCCGACGCGCCCTCAGGCGCCCGATCTCCTCGAAGTCGTCGCCGAGCTCGACGACGGCGACGAGGAACGGCTCCTCCTTCTCGACGAGGACGTGCTGGAAGCGGGGCAGGGTGCCGGTGACCGCCTGCCAGATGGTGCGGTACCACTCGCGCTGCAGGTCGTACCCGTAGGCGGTCACCGCCCGGTAGAACGAAGCGGGGTTGGCGTCGCGCGTGGTCTTGAGGTCCACGAGCAGGGTGCCGTCGTCGGTCGCCCAGTCGACGCGACCGCGCATCCACACGTCGGCGAGCCCGTCGATCGCGTACACGGACTGCTCGGGCTCGCCCGCCTCGAAGAACGGGCCCGCGACCGGGTGGGTGAGCACAGCGTCAGCGACGGCGCTCATCCGCTCGAACTCGCCGCGCGAGACAGGCACAAGCCCCTCCTCGCGCGCCTGAGCGACGTCCTCGCGGGCCACCTTCGTCCTCAACGACTCGTGGTCGTGCACGTACACTCCCATGCCCTGGCCGAGCACGAGCCGGTGCACCACGTGACCGAGGTCGAACGTGCCGCGTGCCGACTGGGGGTGGTCGCGCCTCCACCGGAAGACGGCGGGTGCGCGCAGGATCCGGTTGGCCTCGGTCGACGACAGGCTGTCGGCGGGCCCGAACGTGCGCGCGTGGTAGGCGTCCTCAGGGACGTCCGCGTAGATCCCGGCCTCGAAGGCGCTCATCGGGCCTCACCGTCCTCGATGATGACGGCACCCTCGTCCGCGTCGCCTACTCTTTCGATCCACAGCTGGAAGTCACCAGCCGTGACCTGCTCGCGCAGGGCAGCCATCGCGTCCTCGTCGAGCAGGGACCCGTCCTGCACGCGCAGGACCCTGAGCTTGGGGTTCATCGCCATCGCGATGGCGACGCTCACCCTGACCTGTTCGGCCGACGACGCCTGCGAGAAAGGAACCCCCTGGTAGGTGATGCCGTCGGCGTCGAAGCCGAGGCCGTCCACGGGGAAGGTGGCGCCCGCGAGCGCGTTGGTCTTGCGCTGGTCGAGGGCGTTGATCTGCTCGGTGAGGTCCGTGTACTCGTCGCGCAGGGCGCGCTTGCGCTCCTGGGTGGCGCGCGCCGTGTTGTTCTCACGGATGCGCACGTTGGTCTGCTCGACGTCAGCGAGACGCGCCTCAATGGGGGCCGTGTCCACCAGGACGCCCGCCGCGTTGAGGGAGGTGCGGGCAGCCTCCATGGCGACGAGGGCAGCGGAGGCGTCCTGCTCGGCGGCGATGCGCTCGGCCTCGGCCTGCATGTAACTGGCCTCGGCGATGGTGAGCGCGCGCCTGGCCGCCTTGATGGTGTCGTTGTGCTCCTGCGCCTCACGCAGCTTGGCGATGACCTCGCTGGCCAGCGTCTCCTCTGCGGGCAGAGTCTCGTCGACGGTGGGGTCGCCGAGAGCCTTGCCCTGGCGTCCGATGTCAGTGCGCTGCGCGTACAGGTCGGCGCGCTCGGCGTCGAGGGCGGCCAGGTCGATGCCCAAGTCCACGAGGTCGAGCAGGGCCTCGCGCTGCTCGCGGGCAGACAGCCGCGTGAACGCGAGCGGGTCGAAGGAGATCGACCCCACGAGCTTGTCGAGCATCGCCTGCGGAGACGGGTATCTGGCGCCGTCGGCGCTCGTGACCGTGAGCGCGCTCTTGCCCGCGGCGTTCCACCGTCGGGTGACCTTCAGGTCACCAAGGTCGAGGGTGACGGTGGCGTGGTCGGTGCCGTCGCGCACAGGCCGGGGCGTGCCCTTCGCGCCCTTGGCGCCGGTCAGGGCAAGGTAGATCGCGTCGAGGACGCTGCTCTTGCCCTGGGCGTTTCTCCCGCCGATGACCTGCATGTGCGGGTCCGGCGTGATCTCGATGGCCTTCAGTCGCTTCACGTTCTCGGCGGTGAGGCCGATGATTCGCGCGTTCATGCGCGGGACTCCTTCGTGGTCTGGGTGTGGGTGTGGTCGGCTCGCCACTGTGCGAGCCATGAGGCCTCACGCCGCGTCTGACGGTGGGCAGCGAGGTCATGGAGGATGGGGACGAGCGCGCAGGCGCTCACGGTGGGGACGAGGGCGAGCGCGACGAGCGCGGTAAGGACGGCGTCACACACTGAGGGGCGCCTCCCCGATGACACGCACCACCCGCGGCGCCAGGACCGTGTAGCAGTCCATGTACAACCCAGGCTTGCGGTAGTAGGCGAGCAGAACAGAGTCGCCGTACTTGGAGAGTTCCTTGATGTCGATCACGTCGATCTGCTCCCCACGATCGAAGATGCGGTCGCCGACCTCGACCTTCTCGCGGGGCACGACCTCGACGACGTACCTCCTGCTCATGCCGCCTCACCCCCATCGGTGAGCGAGCTCGCGTCGTCAGGGGCGGTCATTCCGTCCGCCACAGTCATGACCGCGCGGGCGAGTCCGCTGGCGGACTCGGGATTGCCGAGGCACACCGCCGTCGGAGGGCGTCCGTCGACGTAGGCGACGAGGACGACGTGCCCGGCCTGGCTGATGCCTACAGAGACGCTGCCGAGCTCGATCACGGGGCAGCGCTCCATGCGATCCACACGCTGCACCGCAGGCGTGCGGCGTCGGGCCAGGGCGCTGAGGACGAGCTTGGTGGCATGCCAGCCCAGCGCCAGGAGGGCACCCGCGGCGAACGCTGCGAGGAAGGTCATCGCACACCCTCCTCGCCAGTGAGAGAGTGGGCGATCTCGGCGAGAGCGGCCGCCAGGCCAATGGCGGCCTGGGGCGAGCCGAGGTAGACAGAGAGAGGCGACTCTGTCTTCGAGCGGGCGACGAGGACGATGAAGCCGTCCTCGTCGAAGCCGAGGCTGATGCTCTCGGGAACATAGGGCTTGTGGTTTTCACTGCGCAGGGTGGCGTTCATCGTGCTTCTCCGTCGTTGGTGGGGAGGTTGTCGGTCTCGGGGGTGGTGGTGAGGTAGAGGACGGCGCCGTAGCCCAGCGCCAGGAGGGAGGCGAGGTTCGACACCCCGCGGGCGGCGGCCCAGATGCCAGTAGCCAGGCCGACGAGCATGCAGGCGATAGACAGGACCCTCATCGGGTGCCCCCGTCCTCGACAGGGCGGCCGGTAGCGTCCACCTCGCGGACCACGCGCACTGTCGGCGCCTCACAGGGGTCGCCCTTGCCGAGGACCGGCACGAGCGTGGACACGTCGGCCCTGCACTCCAGGACCCGCGTACGCCCGTCCCAGGGGCCCTTGTGCAGGGCGTGCCCAGGCGTTGGGTACAGCAGCGCTCCGAGCTGGATCACGTGGTTCGGTGCCCACTCGACTGGCAGGGCGCCGAGCGTCGGCCCGATCAGCTGGGAGGTCACGGCCATGTAGAGCACGGCCTGGTCGCCGTCGACAGCGACCGTGTTCTGTGCGAGCCACCGGCCGACGCAGATCTTGACGCGCCGGTTTCCGTAGGCGGTCTTGCCCGCGAGGGCGCCCACGTGGTCGATGATGACGCCGCCCGTGATCTTGGTGCTGGCGCTGTGACGGTGCACCGCGACCCCCGGGGTGGCGACGACGGTCGCGTTACCCCAGGCGTGCACTGTCGTGCTGTCGTAGGCGTAGACGGTCGAGGCGTTGAGGGCGAGCACCGTCGCGCTCTCATAGGCACGGACCGTCGCCGTGTTGTCCGCCTTGACGTGGCTGCGCCCGTAGGCGAAGACGTTGACGTCGTTTCCGACCGCCTCGACCACCGCGTGCTCGTAGGCCCAGACAGTCGAGGACCTGTACGCCCAGACGTGCGAGTCACCGTGGGCCTCGACGGATGACCGTGACCCGGCGCGCACCTTCGAGGAGTAGGCGCGGACCGATGCAGTGTCGGCGGCACCTATGGTCGCGCAGTTGTAGACGGTGACGCGCGTGCTCCCGCATGCGGTGATGTCTCCCAGGCGCACGTCGTCCAGCACCAAGGGGTGGCCCTCGGGTGAGTGAATCTCGATCTCGTCGTACTCGGTGACGTCGGGGTCGTCGAGGACAGCGTCGAGCTCGGCCTGCGTCTCCACGGTGATGACGCTCATCGGGCGCCTCCTCGCGTGCTGGCGCCCTTTCGGGCTCCTCGTGCTCGCGTGCTGCGGGCGCTGAGCCTGCCCGCACCCGTCACCCGCTGGCTGTCGACGTACTCGTTCAGGTCGGCGCGGGTGGTGCGCCAGCCGAGACTGCCCGGCTCCTTCCACCCGTTGATCTGCCCGGCGCGCAGTCGTGCGCGGACGGTCGCCGGCGAGCAGCGGAGGATCGCCGCCGCCTGGCGCATGTCGAGGACCTCGACGTCGCTCATCGGGTCTCCTCCTTCTTGTGCTTGGGGGTGTAGGGGTGGGTGAGTGCTCGCCACAGGTCGGCGAGCAGGAAGGTGGGAGTGGAGGACAGGTGCGAGCTCACAGCCGCACCTCGTGCCTGCGCATGCGGTGCCCCTTCCGGGGCAGGTGGGCGGGGCAGTACCAGCGCCGCCCGCGACCGATCCACAGGGACCATCCCTGCGCCTGCGCCTCGTACTCGAACCGGCGCTCCGCGTCGTAGTCCCAGCGTCCGGTGATCTTCGAGGACACCAGCCGCTCGCAGCAGTCGCGAGCGCTGCACGACAAGACCAGCCGGTAGACCTCGACCTTCTGGTACTCGCTCATGCCGACTCCCCTTCGACGTCGGCGACGTGCGCGTTGACGTCGACCAGCCACGCCTTGAGCGCGGTGCGCGGGTCAGCGGCAGCAACCTCGACCAGGTCGCGCTCACCGAAGTCACGGCTCTTGATCGTCCACTTCCGCTTCTCGCTGTCCCAGAAGGCCACGAACGCGGCGTCGCCGCCAGCCCCGTCGGCCACCAGGGCCGTGAATCCGCCGCTGACCCCAGCGTTGCGGGGGACGCTGACGGCGGTCAGCGTCAGCGCCAGGTCGCCACGCCCCATCAGCGCGTCGGTCACGTAGGCGACCAGGTCCTTGTGACTAGCGGTACGGGCAGGGGCCAGGTGTGCGCTCATGCCGCCACCTCCGTGTTCTCGTCGATGGCGAAGCGGCCGTCGAGGAACCGGGCGACGAAGTACTCCTGCCCCTTCCCCGTCACCTTCGGTGTGCGGCTCACCGTCACGTGCCCGTCCGCGTGCGTCACAGCCGTCTCCTTCACCCGGAACAGGCCCATCTCCTGGGCACGCTGGGTCGGCATGTTCCAGTCCGTGCCGCGCCGGGAGATCAGGAAGCCGTTGGCCCGCAGCCACCTGAACAGGCGGTTCGCCCCCACCTGGACGCCGTTCTGGCACAGGAGCTTGGCGAGGTCGCCGACGAGGATCGTGGTGTGGCTGGTGGCGACGGCGTTGGCGAACAGGACCTTCGGGGCGTCCTGGGCGGCCTGGGCCTCCAGGGCGGCCCGCTTGGCGCGCTCGTCCTTGAGGGAGGTGGCGAGGCGGATGATGAAGTCGGGGTCGGTGAGGGCCTGCTCGGCGGCGGCGGGGGTGAGGTAGCCGCCCCGGCGGCGGATCGACGGCAGGACCTCGTGCGTCACCCACCGGCGGAACGGCTTGACGCGCTCGGAGCGCGAGCGGACGAGAGCCGTGTAGAGGCCGCCCTCGGAGATGATGGTCATCTCCTGGTCGCCGGAGGGGGTACGCACAATGTGCGTGCCCTTGTCTTCCTCGTCCACGCTGCGGGTGAAGTCCGATGCCATGCGGTAGCCGAGGATCGCGGCCACGTCGGCGGCGACGAACCTGGGCTCGCCGTCGTCACCAGTGACGACGCGGACGCTGGTACCCTCGTAGTCGAAGGGGATCAGGTCTTCCATGTGGTTTCCTTTCTCGCCCTCACCGGTTGCGTCGGTGGGGGCACTTCCTTGTGCGGGGGTCAGGCGGCGGCGGGGGTGTGCTTCTCGGCGTCGAGCGCGCTGGGGTGCGGCTCGGCCACGTCGGCGAACGTGGCGGCGAGACCGGCCCGGACGGCGCCGGCCATGAAGCGCGCGCTGGGCGCGGTCTTGCCGGTCTTGACGGCCGAGTACTCCTGCCGGGTGATGCCGATGGCGGCGGCGACGGCGGCGTCGGTGAGCCCGGTGGCGGCGACGCGGCCGAGGAAGACGTCGGTGAGGCGGGCGGGGGGCGTGGTGGTCATGTCACCTCCTCTGTCTGTCTGGACGGGGTGGCTAGCGCGTAGCCGATGTGGCTACAGGTAAGCACTCTCGCCCCTCACTGTCAAGCCGCCGCGGCGCGCGGCTAGCCAACGTTGCTAAGTGGGGGTACGGTGGTCCTATGGACATCGTCAAATGGTTCAATCGCACGACATCTGGCGCCTCCGAGAACGAGGCCGCCCGGAAAGCAGGGATCCCACAGAGGACCCTCAACCGCCAACTCAAGGCGGGGGCGCTCACACCCGAGATCGTGGCACCCATCGCGCGCGCCTACGGGACCGACGTCCTAGACGCCCTCACCATCACCGGCCTCATCACCGACGAGGACATCGCCCGCGGGTCACGCTCCCGAGCCCTGCGCACCCTCACAGACGAGGAGATCGCACGCGCGGTCTGGGACCGCCTCGCCGGCGACGTCGACCGCCCAGCACTCACCCGGCCGCTGGGCGCCGAGCTCGACAACCCAGACGACATCGCAGCCGCCACCGAGCGCGCCCACATCCGGGCGGACGCCTGGAACCTGCTCGCGACGCTCCTGTCGGCTGTGCAGGTCTCCGGCGGCACCGTCGCCCTCGCCGAGGTGCAGCCCGGCGCGGGCCCCTCGGCCTGGTGGGAGCAGGAGACAGACACCCTGTACGCGGCGCTGGCCGATGACCCGTGGACGGCGCGGGTCGTGGTCGCCGAGGCCCTGGCCCGCCGCGAGCGTGCGCGGGCGCAGGGGATCACCCCGACGGCGTACGCCTGCGCCCGGGTAGCCGCTGGTAGCGGGCGGGACGTCGACGTCGCCCGCGTGCTCGGCGTGACACCCGGCGACGTGCAGGAGTTTCGTGAGGCGTACCCGATCCTCGCTGTCGGCGCTCAGTGAGGTCGTCACTGAATGCAGTGACGACCTCACTGAGGAGACGAGAAGGGGCCCCGCACCATGGTGGTGCGGGGCCCCTTCGTGTGTCACGCAGGTACCGGCCCGTCATGGCGCGGCAC
>CALEXZ010000121.1 GCA_937926195.1 uncultured Actinomyces sp. | reverse complement strand
CGCCGGCACCTTCGTCCACCAGCGCACCAAGGTCCAGTGGGTCGTAGGCACCATCATCGTCCTTCTGGGTTTGGCCATGATGGTCTCGACCGCCTTGACGTTCCTTGACAACCCCGTCTCCTCGGGCTCGGGCGGCAACCTGGCAGCGTCAGGTAACACGGATTTCGGCCTCATGCGCTCGCCCTGGTACCCGCTCTTCGGCCTGAAGATGTGGGCCGCCAACACACCGATGACGCTCGTGACGTCGATGGCGGTGCCGGCGGCCTTCATCGGGGCGTGGGTGGCGCGCACCGACCTGCTCACCCACCCCGAGCGCCACCGCGGTGCGCTCCTTGGCGGCGGGCTCACGGCGCTGGCTGTCGGTGCACTCACCTCGATCCCCTTCCGTGCGATCCTTCACGGCGAGGTGCTGCCGTCGTGGCTGACCGTAACCTCGGTCGCGCTCTCAGTCGTCGTGGGCGGGCTGGCAGGGGCCTGCGGGTGGCTGGCGCTGCTGGCGGTCTTCGCCGGCGGGGCGCGGGCCGACGGCGAGCCCCTCACCGGGGTGCGGTGGCTGCTGGCGGCCGTGGGCAAGCGCTCGATGACCGCCTACCTGTCGCAGACGATCTGCTTCGGCCTGCTGTACGGGACGCGCGCTGTCATGGGCACGACGGCACCGGGGACCGTGGAGATGGCGCTGACCGCCGTCGCGGTGTGGCTGCTTATCGCGGGGCTGTGCGTCCTGCTGGAGCGCTCGGGGCGGCGCGGGCCCTTCGAGCGGATGCTGCGCTCGGCGGTGGCACGCACCGCGAGGCCCTCGAAGGTCTCACAGCTGACGCTGGTTCCGGCCGGGGGGCCTGTCCAAGGCTCCCAGCCGCAGCCGATGTGAGGCATGATCGGGTCTGGCGCGCCCTCGGGCACGATTCCGGGGCACGGATCTCACGAAGGAGTACCACCGATGGCGAAGTCCGGCAGCAAGGCCCAGGCCGATCTCATGTGGAAGGCGACGAGCGTGGCGACCACGGTTGTTGCGGGTCTGATCGCCGACAAGGTCGTGGCCGCAGGGTGGTCGCTGGCGACGGGACGCCCGGCACCCAGGGACGAGGACCAGCTGCTGGACTACCAGCTGCTTGAGGTTGTGGCCTTCGCGGTGATCTCGGGTGCGGCACTGGCGCTCACCCGTCAGCTCACGCTGCGCCAGGCCGCCAAGTGGTACGCCGGCAAGCAGGTGAGGTCCGTCCCCCTCTCCCGCTCGCTCACGGCCTGAGCGGAGCGCTGCGCAGCAAGCGCAGCTCGGGGCGGGCACGGCGCACACACCCAGCCTGAGCGGAGCGCTGCGCAGCAAGCGCAGCTCGGGGCGGGCACGTCAACTCAGAGCTCCCGGGAGCAAGG
Source organism: uncultured Actinomyces sp. (assembly GCA_937926195.1). Classification (GTDB taxonomy): domain Bacteria; phylum Actinomycetota; class Actinomycetes; order Actinomycetales; family Actinomycetaceae; genus Actinomyces. The sequence goes on along the minus strand of CALEXZ010000121.1, from coordinate 2,380 downwards.
AGACCCACGATGGACCCTGCCGTCGACGGCGTCCGTGACACGGAGGCCGATGCCCGGGAGCGGATCGCCTTCGCCGATGCCGCCTTGGCTCTCGCGGGACACGAGGTCACCGACCCGTACCTCAACGACCTTGCGGCACGCCAGGCACGCGGCGAGCTGTCGGGCGAGGAAGCCCGTCAACTCGGCTTGCAGCACATCACTGGACGCTGAAGATGGCGCGACGGCACGTCTTTCGCACCTGGGATGACTATTTCATTCCAGGTACATCCGTGTTGCGCAACAAGTTTGTCCAGCCCGACAAACCGTACGGGGAGACCGACCAGGCGACACTGACCACGTTGGAAGAGTTCCACGCCAAGTCACGTCTGGTTGAGCTGGCTGCGCGCCCGGTCCCGGGCCGTTTCGACTACAACCACATGAAGGCCATCCACCGGTACATCTTCCAGGACGTGTACGAGTGGGCCGGCCAAGAACGGGTGGCTCCGGCGTCGTTCATGGTCAAGACCGGCCCCGACGTCGTGAACTAACCGGTGGGGGACCCGCGCGCCCCGCAGAACATCCCCTACCAGTACTATCCGGCGGGTCCGGCGCTGACGGAGGCGGCCGAGGAGCAGTACCGCAGGCTCGCGGCCAAGAACCTGCTTCGCGGGATGGGCCGCGACCGGTTCGTCACCGAGCTGGCCGAGATCTGGGGCGAGCTCAACGTCATCCACAGCTTCCGTGAGGGCAACACCCGCAGCCAGTTCGTGTTCTTCTCCTGGCTTGCCGAGCAGGCCGGTTGGCGGCTGGAGCCCAGCCGCTTCGCGCCGGGCGCACCCGGGCGCGAGGAGCTCGTGGCCGCACGCTTCTACAGCCAGGCGACGGGACGCAATGACCGGCTGGCAACCGTGCTGGGACACGCGATCGTCCCCGTCGAGGACCAGGGCGCACCCGAGGGGCGGCGCGCCGCAACGAGGAGGCACCTGAGCGCGCAGATCGACCATCGGCTGTCCCAGCGCCGCCAGCATCCTGAGGCCGGTGGCGGGGCTCCCCACCGGGAGCGGGGCCGGAGCAGGTAGGCGCCGTCGGCTACGGCTATGACCTAGCGGCCGAGCCACTGGGCCACGGCGACGTGCGCCGCCCGCCCCGGCGACCTCTCCGGCGCAGGGTCTCAGAGCGTGTCATCACACCGACTCAACCAGCATCCCTCGGCGCTGCCCCTAGGCTGCGGGTATGACGTTCCTGGCGGCCCTGCGACTGGTGTGCACCGTCGTCGTCCTCGGTTTCACGGCCGTCGGCGTCACCCTGTTCGCACGCGCCTGCGCCGTGCTCGTCGCCCGGATGAGGCTCGGCCGCCCCGCGCCCGAGCGCTGGCGGCCCGTCCTCTCGCGTGCCAGCACGATGCTCGGCGAGGTCCTCGGACACAGTGCCTTCAAGGGACGCCCCTGGATCCGGGTGGCGCACTGGCTCGTCATGGTCAGCTTCCCGCTGCTGTTCCTCACCCTCGTCACCGGTTACGGCCAGGTCCTCGCCGGCCCCGGCTTCACCCTGCCGTGGCTGGACCACCAGGTGTGGTGGGCGTGGTGCGTGGAGGCCATCGCCTGGCTGTCGGCCCTGGGCATCATCGGGCTCACCCTCGTGCGGTGCCGGGGCACGCGCCGCGGCGCCGCCTCCCCTCCCTTCGACGCCACCTCCGAGGCCGGCACGCGCACCCGCACCTCCCGTTTTGCCGGGTCCTCCGCCGCCCAGGCCCTCTTCGTCGAGGCCGTCATCGTCATCATCGTCGTCTGTGTGCTGCTGCTGCGGATGCTCGAGTACACGCACCTGTCCCTCACGGCGCCCGACGCAGGCGCCCGGGCGCTGTTCCCGCTCACCTCCTGGGGCGCGCCCCTCCTGCGAGACCTGGGCACGGGAGTCATTGACGGGCTCATCGTCGTCGTCGCCACCGTCAAGGTGGTGGTCTCCATGAGCTGGATGGTCGTCGTCGGGCTCCAGCCCTCCATGGGTGTGGCCTGGCACCGCTTCCTCGCCGTCGTCAACGTCTACGCCCGGCGGGACATGGCGGGCACGGCCGCGGACCCCGCCCGCATCGCCGCCCGCACCGGGCAGGACCCGCAGGACGTCGCCGCACGGCTCGCGCAGGCGGTGCCCGCCGCCCGCACGGGCGCCACGTCCCTGGGGCCGCTGGCGCCCCTCACCTTCACGGGAGCCGACGGCGAGCGCGTGGAGCTGACCGCGGAGACCATGGACGAGCTCGACGCTGCGATGGACGCGGCGCAGGAGGAGGGGCGCGAGCTGCGCCTCGGGGCGGGGCGGGTGCAGGACCTCACCTGGAAGGGCCTGCTCGACTTCTCCACCTGCACCGAGTGCGGCCGCTGCCAGGACCTGTGCCCGGCGTGGA
>CALEXZ010000120.1 GCA_937926195.1 uncultured Actinomyces sp. | reverse complement strand
TCCTACGTGCGCAGCGTGCGCCGCGAGTCCCCGCGCGACCTCGTCGTCGTCTTCCTGCCCGAGTACCTCGTGCGCCACTGGTGGCAGCAGGCGCTGCACAACCAGACCGCCCTCAGGCTCAAGACGGCGCTGCTGTTCACCCCCGGCGTCGTCGTGGCCTCAGTGCCGTGGCAGCTGGGCCTGCCGGGCCAGCGGCTCATCCACCGCGGGGTGCGTCAGACCAGCCCGACCGGCATCGCCGACGCCGACGCTGCCGCGCGCGCCGCCTCCGCCGACCGCCAGCACAGTACCGACGACCAAGACGGCCAGCGCCGCCAGGAGACCCGATGACCCGCCCCGCACGCAGGAGCCCCCGTCCCGCCCCGGCCTCCGGCCGTACCGGAGCACGCGAGGAGCTCGTGCTCGACGTCGGGGCGCCCGCCCACGGCGGTCACTGCGTGGCCCGCACGGTCGAGGACCCGACGGGGCGCGTCATCTTCGTGCGCCACGCACTGCCGGGTGAGCGGGTGCGCGCGGTCCTGACCCAGAAGACCTCCAAGATCTGGCGTGCGGACGCCGTTGAGGTGCTGTCCGCCTCACCCGACCGGGTCACGCCCGTGTGGCCCGAGGCCGGTGCCGGCGGCGTGGGCGGCGGCGAGCTCTCCCACGTGGCGCTGGGCGCCCAACGGACCTGGAAGCGGTGGGTGCTGGCCGACTGCCTGCGCCGCATCGGCGGCGAGGACGTCGCCCGGGCCGTCACCGAGGCCGCCGGAGGCACCGCCGTGAGCGTCGAGGCCCTGCCCAGCGAGCGGCGCGCCGAGACCTCGCCCGACGCGCGCACCCGCACCCTGGCCGGCACCGCCACCCGCACCCGACTGTCCCTGACGGCCGACGCCGAGGGCCGCCCCGGCATGCACGCCTTTCGCTCCTCCACCGTCCTGGACCCCGGGCGCCTGCCGCTGGCCGTCGAGGCCATCCGCGACCTGGGCCTGACCGAGCGCGCCCGCTGGCGCCGCCTGACCCGCCCCGGCAGCCGCCTGGAGGCCGTGGCCCCCTCCGCCGGAGCCCCGCTCGTGCTCGTCGACGGGCGCGTGCTCACCGCCGAGGGCCGCGACACCGGCCGCCGCCGTGTCGACGAGGTGGTGGACGCCAGCGCCCTGGGGCTGGGCGAGCTGCGCTACAGCCTCCACGCCGACGGCTTCTGGCAGGTGCACAAGGACGCGCCCACGGTCCTGGTCGAGGCCGTCGTGCGCGCCGCCGTCACCGGCTCGCCCGCGGCCTCCTCGCAGCCCGTGGCTCGGGCAGAGGGCATGAGCGTGCTCGAGCTGTACTCGGGCGCCGGTCTGTTCACCCTGCCGCTGGCTGCGCTCGGCGCCCGCGTCACCAGCCTTGAGGGCTCCGCCCAGGCCGTCGGGGACGCCCGGCGCACGCTGCACGAGCACGAGGGCGTCAGCCTGCGCACCGGCCGGGTCACTGCGACGGCGGTGGGCGAGCTCGCCCACCTCGACGGGCGCGGGACCGACGTCGTCGTCCTCGACCCGCCCCGCCAGGGGGCGGGGCGCGAGGTCGTGGAGGCGATCGCCGCCGCGGGGGCGAGCCGGGTCGTGCTCGTCGCCTGTGACCCGGCGGCGCTCGCCCGGGACCTGGGATCCCTGCTGCGCTCGGGATACAACGTCGGCGCCGTGCGCGCACTCGACATGTTCCCCCACACCCACCACTTCGAGACGGTCGCCGTCCTCGAGCGCGCCTGAGAGGGCCGGGCACGGTTGGGCAACCCGGGCGTGATGTAAACACGGTGGGCCTGAGGGTCCGGTGTTCCCGGGGGTCTGCGATGTTCCGATCCCGTGACGTGGCGTCGTCTACGGTGTCACCGGAGCACTGACGACCCCGGACCGCAAGGAGCGACGTTGACGAGCCTCGACACCTTCCACTCCCGCGCCACGCTCGACGTTGACGGCACCGGCTACGAGATCTTCCGTCTTGACGCCGTCGACGGCCTGGAGCGGCTGCCCTACGCCCTCAAGGTCCTCGCCGAGAACCTGCTGCGCACCGAGGACGGCGCCAACGTCACTGCCGACCACGTGCGGGCGCTGGCCCAGTGGGACCCGGCGGCGGAGCCGGACACGGAGATCCAGTTCACGCCTGCGCGCGTCGTCATGCAGGACTTCACCGGTGTGCCATGCATCGTGGACCTCGCCACCATGCGCGAGGCCGTTGCCGAGCTCGGCGGTGACCCCGGTGTCATCAACCCGCTCGCCCCCGCCGAGATGGTTATCGACCACTCCGTCCAGATCGACTCCTTCGGCCTGTCCACCTCGCTGGAGACCAACAAGGAGCGCGAGTACGAGCGCAACGCCGAGCGCTACCAGTTCCTGCGCTGGGGTCAGGGGGCGCTGGACAACTTCCGTGTCGTGCCGCCGGGCACCGGCATCGTCCACCAGGTCAACATCGAGTACCTGGCCCGCACCGTCTTCACCCGCCAGGTCACCGGGGCCGACGGCGAGACCGTCACCCAGGCCTACCCGGACACCTGTGTGGGCACCGACTCCCACACGACGATGGTCAACGGTCTGGGCGTGCTCGGCTGGGGCGTGGGCGGCATCGAGGCCGAGGCCGCCATGCTCGGTCAGAGCGTGTCCATGCTCATCCCGCGCGTCGTCGGCTTCCGGCTCACCGGCGCCATCCCCGCCGGCGCCACCGCCACCGACGTCGTGCTCACCATCACCGAGATGCTGCGCCGCCACGGGGTGGTCGGCAAGTTCGTCGAGTTCTACGGCGAGGGCGTGGCCGCGGTGCCGCTGGCCAACCGCGCCACCATCGGCAACATGAGCCCCGAGTTCGGCTCCACCGCCGC
>CALEXZ010000119.1 GCA_937926195.1 uncultured Actinomyces sp. | reverse complement strand
AGGATGACGAAGGCGTCGTTGAGGGTGCGTCCGCGCATGTAGGCCAGGGGCGCCACCTCGATGGTGCCCGCGGCCATGAGCCGGGGCAGGGCGTCGGGCTCGAGCATGTCGTGCAGGGCGTCGTACAGGGGCCGCAGGTAGGGGTCGATCTTGTCGGTGAGGGAGCCGGGCAGGAAGCCGAGGTTCTCCCCCGCCTCGACCGCCGGGCGGGTGAGGATGATGCGTGAGACGCGACGGCGGGCCAGGGCGTCGACGGCCTTGGCCATGGCCAGGTAGGTCTTGCCGGTTCCGGCCGGGCCGATGCCGAAGGTGATCGTGGAGGCCTCGATGGCGTCGGTGTAGGCCTTCTGCCCCAGCGACTTGGGGCGGATCGAGCGCCCGTGCGTGGTGAGGACGTCGTCGGTGAGGACCTCGGTGGGGCGGGCGGCGGTGTCCAGCAGGCCGATGGCGCGCTCGACGGCGTCGGCGGTCAGGGGGGTGCCGGCGCGGGCGACGTCAATGAGCTCGGAGACGAGCAGGACGACCAGGTCGACGCGGGAGGGCGCCCCGGTGACCGACACCGAGGTGGAGCGCACGTGGATGCGCACGTCGGGGAAGCCGCGCTCGATGGCGCGCAGCACCTCGTCGTGAGCACCCAGGAGGGAGACGGGGGCGAGGTCGTCGGGCAGCACGAGGCTGCGGGTCACGTCCTCGTGCACGCTGGCGGGGGTGGCGGCTCGGGGGCTGTGGGTGGTCATCTCCGTCGGGGCGGATACTGTGCTGACAGGCGGGTTCGTCATCGTGGGCACATGCTACCGGCAGGCTCACGCGGCGACGGGGACCGGGTGGGACCACGAGCAGGGCGGGCACGGGGGCGCAGGGGCCGTGCGGACGGGGCGCACGCCCACCGTCAGGGCGGGCCGCCCGCCGTCGGCCTCAACGTGTGCGGCGCGGGACCGTCAGGGCCGCCACGGTGAGCGCGACGAGGCCGAAGGCGAGCAGGAAGCCCACCCGGTGCACGAAGCCTGCGGAGACGTCCGTCTCGGTCGCCACCTGTGTCACGGCGTCCACCGCCCAGCTCATGGGCAGGACGTCGCCGATGAGCTCCAGCGGGCGCGGCATGCTCTCGCGCGGCACCAGCAGGCCGCACAGGAAGAGCTGCGGGGCGATGACCACGGGCATGAACTGCACGGCCTGGAACTCGCTGCGCGCGAAGGCGGAGACGAGTAGCCCCAGGCACACGCCGACGAAGCCGGTGACGAGGGCGAGCAGCAGCACCCAGCCCCAGCCGGCGGTGACCGTGACCTCCAGGCCCCACACGGCGACGGCGCACAGGACGAGGCTCTGGACGAGGGCGGTGCAGACGAAGGCCGTGGCGTAGCCGAAGAGGACGTCGGCGCGGTGCGTGGGCGTGGTCCACAGGCGCTCCAGGGTGCCGCTCACGCGCTCGCGCAGCATCGCCACGGAGGTCACGAGGAACAGGGTGGTCATCGGCAGGATCGCCATCATCGACACGGCGATACGGTCGAACAGCGGGTCCGCGCCCGGCAGGTCGGAGTAGACGAAGTACAGGAGGGTGAGAAGCACCGAGGGCACGGCGACGATGAGGGCGACGGTGCGCCGGTCGGCGCGCAGCTGGGCGAGGATGCGGGCGGTGGCGGCGAGGTAGGTGCGCGGGGTCATGATGCGGCCTTGGTGGGTGTGTCGGTGCCGGTGATGACGGCGAGGAAGGCGGCGTCGACGGTGGGCTGCCCCGTCTGGGTGAGGAGCTCGGCGGCGGTCGTGGTGGCGAGGAACCTGCCCTCGCGCATGAGCAGCACCCGGTCGCAGCGGAAGGCCTCGTCCATGACGTGGCTGGAGACGAGGATCGTGGTGCCGCCCTCCGCCATGGCCCGGAAGGTGCGCCACAGGTCCTCACGGGTGACGGGGTCCAGACCGACAGTCGGCTCGTCCATGACGAGCAGCTCGGGGTTGGCGACGAGCGCGCAGGCCAGGTTCACCCGGCTGGCCTCGCCGCCGGAGTAGCTGGACACGGGCCGGTCGATGACAGCACCGAGCCCGACGTCGGCCACGACCTCCTCGACGTTGCGGGCGCGGTCTCCCGCGATGCGGGCGAAGTAGGAGATGTTCTGGCGGCCGGTGAGGTCGCGGTAGACGGCCAGACCCTGGGACATGTAGCTCACGCGTGCGCGCACGGCCGGGCTGCCGGGCCGCGACGCCAGGACGCTCACGCTCCCGCGGTAGCGCTGGACGCCGACGAGGGTGCGCATGAGGGTGGTCTTGCCGCAGCCCGAGGGGCCGAGCAGGCCGGTGACGCTGCCGGGGGCGAGGCTGAGGTCCAGGCCGTGGAGGATCTCCTTGCCGCCGCGGGTCACGCGCAGGCCACGGACCTCGACGACCGGTGGGGCGGTGGGGTCACCACCTGCTGCCACGGATTCACCACCCGAGGAGTACTGACTGGTGGCGGTGTGCGGCACGGGACGGCGATGCCCTGGGCCGTGGGGCTCTGGGCCGTCGGCGCTCACCTGACGGTTTTTCATCATGTGATGAATTGTAGTGCGGCGGGTTGCGCTCAACAAGCCCCACCGGGCCGACTCAGGCCTCGAGCTCCGGTCCGAGGTCACCCGTGAGGTAGCGCTGCACGGTCGGTCCGACGGCGCGGACCAGCACCTCGTGGTCGACGTCGCGCACAGCGGACAGGCGCGCGACCCACCGAGCCATCCCCAGGCCGATGAGCTGGCTCGCGATGAGCTGGGCGCGCAGCTCGGGCCTGTCGGGGGCGACGGAGGCCACCATCGGGGCGACGATCGCGCCGATGAACACCTCGCGGATTCCGGCGATAACGGACTCGTGGCTGAGGGCGGCCCGCACGACCGCGGTGAAGCGCTCCTGGCCCATACGGTCCCATGTCGTGAGGAAGATGCGCACGATGCTCTCCCCCCGGCTCGTGGGCTCGGCCCGGCGGACCTGCTCCATGAGGGAGGGGTCGAGGACGATGCCGTCGATGTCGCCGACGACCGCCTGGGAGAACAGGGCCGCACGGTCAGCGAAGTAGTGGCGGACGAGCGCCGGGTCGACCCCGGCCTCGCGGGCGATCCCACGCAGGGAGGTGTTGTAGCCGTCGCGGGCGAAGGCAGCCCGTGCGGCGGCGAGGATCGCCTTGCGGGCGTCAGGACTGCCGGCCGGACGCCGCCCGCGCGGGCTCATGCGGCGCCTCCGACGGCGGGGCGGGCGGGGCGGGCTGTGCCGACGGCGCAGGCGACGTCGGCACTGTCGTCGAAGCGGGCACCGCTCACGGTCACGGTCATCGGAACCTCCTGACGTGCCACCCCAGCCGACCGACTGGCCACGGCTACGGCGCACGACACGGATCGTATCGCCGGG
>CALEXZ010000118.1 GCA_937926195.1 uncultured Actinomyces sp. | reverse complement strand
TGAGGATGGAGGACTTGCCGGCGCCGTTGGGGCCGACCATGCCGATCTTGGCGCCCGGGAAGAAGGACATGGTGACGTCGTCGAGGATGACCTTGTCACCGTGCGCCTTGCGCGCCTTGATCATCGAGTAGATGTACTCAGCCACAGGTTCACTGCGCCTTTCGTGGGGGTGTTGGTGTCCAGGCCACAGCCTACGGGAGACGGGCGACGGCGGTGCCCGCCCGGGTGGTTGGCCACCTCACCCCGGGGGCCGGTCCCCGGGACGGTCGCACTCCCGGTGACGACGGCGGTGCCCGCGCGGGTCGGGGCGCGTGAGGGCGTGCAGGCGCTCCTGGGGCACCGACGGCGGCGCCCGCTCGCGCTCGGGTCGGGCACCGCCCTCAGGGCTGCGGCTCGGGCAGCGGCGAGCCGTCCTCGCCCTCGGCGGCACGCACGGCCCACCGGCCCTCTCCGCGGTGGGAGGCGGTGGGCATGCGCACCATGCCCTCCTGGGCGATGGTCGACACGAGCTCGCCCGAGGCGCTGAAGACCTCGGCGCGCGCCATGGAGCGCCCGCCCTGTGAGGTGGGGGAGTCCTGCACGAAGAGCAGCCAGTCGCTGACGTCGACGTCGCGGTGGAACCACTGGGCGTGGTCGAGCGTCGCCAGGCTCATCCCCTCGCTGCGCCAGCACAGGCCCTGGCTGCGCAGCGCCGGCTCAAGCATGATCTGGTCGCACATGTAGGCCAGCAGGGCCCGGTGCACGACCTGCGTCGCCTCCTCGGGCACCCGCCCCCGGGCCCTGGCCCACAGGTGCTGGCGTCCCTCGGTGCTCGCTCCTGGGCGCAGGTAGATGTTGCCCTCGACGTGCCGAAGGTCGAAGGCGGCGGTGCGCCCGAGGAACCGTGCCACCGGGTGGTCGATGGTCCGGTAGATCTCCAGCGCGCTCGTCAGCTCCTCGGGAGGCGGCACCTGCGGGGCGGGCAGCTGGACCTGGGCGCCCTCCTGCGTCTCCTGGAAGGAGGAGACCATCGTGAGGATGGTCGATCCCTCCTGGGTGGCGGTGGTGCGCCGCTGGGAGAAGGAACGTCCGTCGTGCATGCGCTCGACGCCGAAGCGGATCGGAGCGTCCGGTCGGCCTCCGCGCATGAAGTAGGCGTGCACCGAGTGCGGCAGGCGCGGCCCGTCGCCGTCGTCGACGAGGGTCGCCGCGGCGGCGAGCAGCCCCTGGGCGACCACCTGGCCGCCGTAGACACGCCCCGACAGCTGGGGCAGGGACCCGCCGGTGAAGACGTCCGCCCCGTCGCCCGCCTCGAGGCGGAGCACGCGTGTGACGGAGCCCAGCGGCTCGTCGCTCGCGGCGGGGACGGGGTACGGACGGGTCACAGACCGAGGTCCTCGAGGACCGGCAGCTCGGCGCGCACCGCGGTGCGCGCGGCCTCTGAGGTCGGCGCGGCGATGGCGAGGGCGGCGATGCGCCGGCAGTCCTCCAGGGTGACGGACTTGAGGACGGCGTCGACGTCGGGCAGGGCCCGCGCGGTCATGGACAGGCTCGCGACCCCCAGGCCCACGAGGACGACGGCGAGGGCCGGGTCCGCCGCGGCCTCACCGCACACGCCCACCGGGCGGCCGTGGGGCGCGGCCCCGTCGCAGGCGGTCTTGATGAGCCTGAGGACGGCCGGCTGCCAGGCGGTCGACAGGTCTGCCAGCGTCGACAGCAGACGGTCGGCCGCCATGACGTACTGGGTGAGGTCGTTGGTGCCGATAGATGCGAAGTCCGCGTGCTCGAACATGGCGTCGGCCATGAGGGCCGCGGAGGGGACCTCGATCATCATGCCGGCGGTGCTCAGCCCGTAGGACCGTGCCTTCTCGGTGAAGGCCTGGGCCTCCTCGACGGTGGAGATCATCGGGGCCATGACCCACACCTTGGCCTCGGTGGCGGCCTCCGCGCGGGCCAGGGCCTCGAGCTGGTGGTCGAGGACGTCGGGGTCCCGGCGGGTGGTGCGGTAGGCGCGCACGCCCAGCGCGGGGTTCTCCTCGGTCGCGTCGGTGAGGAAGGGCAGCGGCTTGTCGGCGCCCGCGTCGAGGGTGCGCACAACCACCTTCTTGCCGGGGAAGGCGGCGAGCACCTGCGTGTAGGCCTCGACCTGCTGCTCGACGGTGGGCTCGGTCGGCTGGTCGAGGAAGCAGAACTCGGTGCGGAACAGGCCGACGCCCATGGCGTTGGCCTCGGCGGCCGAGCGAGCGGCGGCACCGTCACCGACGTTGGCGAGCAGCTGGACCTCGTGACCGTCCTTGGTGGCGCCGTCGCCGTTGAAGACGCGCACGCGCTGGGCCAGCTCGCGGGCGTGGCGCAGGGCGTCCTCGCTCGGGTCGAGGGTGATGGTGCCCTTGGTGCCGTCGACGAGGACGATGTCGCCGTCGGCCAGGGCGTCGGCGACGGCCTCGCCGGTGCCCACGATCGCGGGAATGCCCAGGGCTCGCGCGAGGATCGCCGTGTGGGAGGTGGGGCCGCCCTCGGAGGTGATGAAGGCGACGACCTTCTCCGGGTCGAGCAGGGCGGTGTCGGCCGGGGCGAGGTCGCGTGCGACCAGCACGAAGGGCTCGGGCAGGCGCGGGATGCCGGGCATGGGGGAGTCGGTGAGGACGGCGACGATACGGTCGCGCACGTCCTGCACGTCCCGGGTGCGCTCGGCCATGTAGCCGCCCAGCGACTCGAGCATGGCGCACAGGGTGCCGGCGGCCTCCCACACGGCGCGCTCGGGCACGAGGCGACGCTCGCGGACCATGGCCTGGGCGGAGGAGGTGAGGGTGGGGTCCGCGGCCATCTGGGCCGTGGTCTCCAGCAGGGTGCGGCCCTCGCCCTTGGCCTCGGCAGCGGAGAGCTCAAGGCCCTTCTTCACCGTCTGGGCGGCCTGGGCGATGCGCTCGCACTCCTTGTCCAGGTCGCGGGCCTGGTCGAGGGTCTCGATCGGGGGCTCGGCGATTCCAGGGGCCATGCGGGCGACGGGGCCGGCGACGAGGCCCGGGCTCACGCCGATGCCCGACAGCGGCTGAGGGGTGGAGGCGGACTCTGTGGACGTGGTCATGGGCTGCTCCTCGGCGGTGATGGAGTCGAGTACAGCACATTGTGCACCGAGGCGTGCCCGGTCGTGGGGTTTCCGCCGTCGGGTGAACAACGATGGACACACGGCGGGCGTGAGCACCCGCTCCGGGCGGGGTGAGCCAGGCGGGACGCGACAGGCGATCTGGGTTACAGTGACACGCGACACGCACCGACCAGGAGGGATACGGACATGAGCAAAGCCGCTGACATCGTCAAGGGCCTGGGTGGCCGTGAGAACATCACGGACCTGGAGCCCTGTATCACGCGTCTGCGCGTGGAGGTCGTCGACCAGGAGAAGGTGGACGAGGAGGCGCTGCGCGCCACCGGCGCCTTCGGTGTCGTGCGCTCCGGACGTGTCGTCCAGGTCGTCGTCGGCCCGAGCGCCGACGAGCTGGCCACAGCCATCGCCGAGCTCGACTGACCCGCAACCCCCGTCACCGCGCTGTTCACGGGCCCGTTGAGCCCACGTGTACTGCGCCGCGCCCGCACATGGTGCCGGAGCGGCGCAGACCTGTGTGAGACTCGTGCGGCAAGGCGGACAGGCGAGCACCCGTCCCCGTCCCGCACCGCTGCGGTCGGCGCGTGACGGCTCACTCGCCCGCCCGGCTTCCCGTCCCGCCCGCCCGCGCCCAGCGCCCGACCTCAGAGGCCCCGCTATGACCGACCCCCATCCCGGCTCCGTACCTGCAGGAGAGCGACTCCTCCAGCTAGCCCAGGCGAACGGAGTCTCCGTCGAGTACTGGGACTACCGCGGACGTCCCGCCTCGCCCTCGCGTGACACCCTCGTCGCCGTCCTCGCCGCCCTCGGTGTCCCCGCGTCCACCGACGAGGAGGTCGAGCGTTCCCTGCTCGAGACCGAGCTGGCGCCGTGGCGCCAGGTCCTGCCACCCACCGTTGTGGCGCGCCAGGGCGTGGGCACGCCCGTGGTCGTGCACGTCCCGGACGGCTCACCGGTGCGGGTCGACGTCCTGCTGGCCGACGGCTCGCGCAGGACCCTGACGCAGACCGAGGACTGGATCCCTCCGCGCTACGTCGACGGCGCGCTCGTCGGCCAGGCCACCTTCGTCCTGCCCACCGACCTGCCCCTGGGCTGGCACGAGCTGCTGGCCGTGGTGGGCGAGGAGGGCACCGAGACGCGCTGCGCCCTGGCCGTCACCCCCGACCACCTCGACTTTCCCGAGGCCATGGGGGAGCGGGGCTGGGGCGTCATGGCCCAGCTGTACTCGGTGCGCTCGCGGGCCTCGTGGGGCGTGGGCGACGCCGACGACCTGGCGGAGATCGTCTCCTTCCTGGGGGACGAGGGCGCTGACTTCCTGCTCATCAACCCGCTGCACGCAGCGGAGCCCTCGGGGGCGATGACGGCCTCGCCCTACCTGCCGGTGACGCGACGCTTCGTCAACCCCGTCTACATCCGTCCCGAGAACATCCTTGAGGTCTCTCGTCTGTCGGGCCCGCGCCGCTCGCTCGTGCAGTGGGCCCTGGAGGAGGTGGAGGACTCCAACCTCAGCGCCGAGCCGATCGACCGCGACGCCGCCTGGAAGGCCAAGAGCGAGGCCCTGGAGGTCATCTTCGCGGCGGGTCGCTCGCACGCGCGCCAGCGCAGCTTCGAGCGCTTCCGTGCCGAGCAGGGCGAGGGCCTGGAGCGCTTCGCCCTGTGGTGCGCACTGACCGAGAAGTACGGGCCGCTGGAGCAGTGGCCCGAGAGGCTGCGCGACGCCGGGTCCGCCCACGTGGCCAACGAGGCCAGGACCCTGACCGACCGCATCTCCTACTACGCGTGGCTGCAGTGGGTGGTCGACGAGCAGCTGGAGCGGGCACAGGCGGTCGCCAAGGCCTCGGGCATGGCGCTGGGCATCATGGACGACCTGGCCGTGGGCGTCCACCCGCACGGCGCGGACGTGTGGGGCGATCCCGGAGCCTTCGCCCCGGGGGTCTGTGTCGGGGCGCCGCCGGACATGTACAACCAGCTGGGCCAGAACTGGTCCCAGCCGCCGTGGAGCCCCGTGCGGCTCGCCTCCGACTCCTTCCGTCCCCTGCGCGAGATGGCGCGCACGGTCCTGCGCCATGCCGGTGCCCTGCGGGTCGATCACGTCATCGGCCTGTTCCGTCTGTGGTGGATCCCCGACGGGATGCGCGCGGACCAGGGCGCCTACGTGCGTTACGACCACGAGGCGATGGTCGGTGTCCTCCTGCTTGAGGCCCATCTCGCCGGCGCAGTCGTCATCGGCGAGGACCTGGGCACCGTCGAGCCGTGGGTGCGTGACTACCTGGCCAGCCGCGGGGTGCTGGGCACCGCCGTCCTGTGGTTCGAGAAGCAGGACGACGGCTGGCCCAAGTACCCCGAGGCCTACCGGTCCATGCAGCTCGCGACCGTCAACACGCACGACCTGCCGCCGACGGCGGGCTACCTCGCGGACGAGCACGTCGCCCTGCGTGAGCGGCTCGGCCTGCTGACCGAGCCTGTCGAGCAGGTGCGTGCCGAGGCCCGTATCGAGCGTGACCGCATGGTCGCGCGGCTGCGCGAGCACGAGCTGCTGGGCCCCGACCCCTCCGAGAGGGAGGTGGTCGAGGCGCTGTACCGCTACGTGGCCCTCACCCCGGCCCGTCTCGTGGGCGTCGCGCTCGTCGACGGCGTCGGTGAGCGCCGGGCGCAGAACCAGCCCGGCACGGACCAGGAGTACCCGAACTGGAAGCAGCCCCTGGCTGACGGGGCGGGCGACGTCGTCCTCGTCGAGGACCTGCCCGGCAACGCGCGTCTGTCGAGCCTGCTCGCCGTCGTGCGCGAGGCGATGGAGCGGCACTGAGGCCTTGCGCGGACCCGGTGGGGCCCGCGCAAGGCTCAGCACCAGGTGAGCAGAACGTCCCCGGCGTCGAGGTGGGTCCCCGCCTCGACGCCGGACAGGTCTGACTCCTGGCCGTCGAGGACGACGACGGGAACGAGGGGGCTCAGTCCTGCCGCCTCGATGCCGGCCGGGTTCCAGGTGACCACCGGGTCGCCGGCTGTGACGGTGTCGCCCTCCTGGACGTGGAGGGTGAAGCCCTTGCCCGCGAGGCCGACGGTGTCGAGCCCGAGGTGGACGAGCACTGCGGGCCCGGCCTCGGTGGCGACGATGAAGGCGTGCGGGTGCGCCTTGGCGATGGTGCCGTCAACGGGGGCGACGGCGGTGACGTCGGCGCCGTCGGCCCGGTCGGGGTCGAGGGCGGTGCCCGGCCCGACGAGCTGCCGGGAGAACACCGGGTCGGGGACCTCGGTGAGCACCACGGCCGTGCCGGCCAGCGGGGCGGCGACGTCCAGGCTCATCGAAGGTCCTCGATGTCCTCCGCGATGGTGTCGGCGTTGGGGCCGACGATGACCTGCACGGCGTCTCCCTGCAGGAGGACCCCGTGGGCGCCTGCGGCCTTGAGGGCCTCCTGGTCGACGAGGGAGCCGTCCTCCAGCTCGCAGCGCAGACGGGTGATGCAGGGCTCGATCTCGATGATGTTGTCGAAGCCTCCGAGGGCGTCGACGATGCTCTGGGCCTGGGACATGGCGATCCTCCTTGGGTCTGGTGGCACGGGGCCGAGGGGAGTGCTGGACCAGCCCGTGGGGCGTCCTCGCCTGGCGGAGCGGTGGTCCATACCAGCGAGATGGTAGCGCGTGGGCGCGTCCTTGGCGAGGCCGCGGCCGTGCGGCCCCGCCGGGCGGGGACGCGGCTCTCAGGTGCGCTCCGGACGGTCCTGGGGGCGGCGTCGGCGCGGCCCCGGGGCGGAGATCGGGACCCACAGGGTGTACCGGTCCGCGCGGTAGAGGGAGCGCGAGTAGCTCACCGCGGTGTGCTCGTGGAAGGTGCGTCGCACGATGTCCAGCGCGGGGGCGCGCTCGGGCACGCCCAGCAGCGTCGCCTCCTCGGAGGTGACGGCGCGGGCCTCGAGGACGTCCTCACCCCACTCGGGCGTGACACCCGCCTCGGTGAGCGCCTCGTAGACCGAGGTCGGCAGGTCGCGGCTGAGCATCTCGGGTACGAGGCCCGCCGGGATCCACGTCTCCTCCAGCGCCATGGGCACGCTGTCGGCCGTCAGCAGACGACGCAGGTGGTGCACCGGCGCCTCCGGCGCCAGTTCGAGGCGGGTCGCGACGGCGGGGGTGGCCGGCACGGTCTGCGCGACGAGGAAGACCGACCCGGGCCTCATTCCCCGTCGGCGCATCTCCTCGCTGAAGGAGGTCAGGCGCACCTGGAGGTCGAGCTTGTCGGGCGCCACGAAGGTCCCGCGCCCCTGGTGGCGCTCGACCGCGCCGTCGGAGACCAGGGTGTCGACCGCCTGTCGCACGGTCATGCGGGAGACGCCGAAGTGCTCGCACAGCTCGCGCTCGGACGGCAGGGGGTCCCCGGCGGACAGCCCGTCGGCGATGAGGGCGAGCAGGTACTCGCGCACGACGACGTACTTGGCGCGTGCTCCGTCTCGATCACGTGCCCCTGCCCGGGAAGCGTGGTCCACGGCGGTCTCCTTCTGGACGGATGGTGGGTGTGACCATTGTGCCCGCCGAGAGCCGATCGTGCGGGCCGCCGGGACGCGCCTATGACGTCCTCCTTCGATCCGCGAGATCCCGCCGATGAGCCGACGACAGTCGGGGCTTGACAAGACCGGCCGCCTGGTCTTTGCTGATGCCGCTGGTCCAGACGAGTGATCTGGTGCCCGTCCGGCCAGAGTCGCCCTCCCCGGGCGACATCCCCCCGCGCGGCACCGACGCCGCGCGCTCCCGGAACTGGAGGACCTTGTGTCAGAGAAGAAGAAGGCGGGCGGCATGTTCGCCCTGGCGCAGCGCCTGGGGCGCTCGCTCATGCTCCCCATCGCCACACTCCCCGCAGCAGGTCTGCTGCTGCGCCTGGGCCAGGCCGACATGCTCGGCACCGACGGACAGGGCAGCGGCCTGGCCGCCACCCTCACCTTCATGAAGCCCGTCGCCGAGGTCATGGCCGCAGCCGGTGGCGCCGTCTTTGAGAACCTGGCGCTCATCTTCGCCGTCGGTGTCGCCATCGGCTTCGCCAAGAAGGCCGACGGCTCCACCGCGGTCGCGGGCCTCTTCGGCTACCTCGTCCTACAGGGCGTGCTCAAGGCCCTCGCCCCCTACTGGGGCGCCGGAGGCGAGACCCCCGAGGAGAACACCATCAACTACGGCGTGCTCGGCGGCATCCTCATCGGCGTCGTGGCCGCCAAGCTGTGGGAGAAGTACTACCGCGTCAAGCTGCCGGACTGGCTGGCCTTCTTCGGCGGACGCCGCTTCGTCCCGATCATCACCTCCTGCGCGGCCGTCGTGCTGGGCGTCCTGCTGGGCGCCATCTACCCCGCCTTCAACTGGCTCATCAACGAGCAGCTCGGTGGCTGGCTCATCGAGGCCGGCACGCACGGCGGGGTCGGCGGCTCCATCGCGTACTTCGTCTACGGTGTCATCAACCGCCTGCTCATCCCCTTCGGCCTGCACCACCTGTGGAACTCCCTGCCCTGGTTCCAGCTGGGCACGTGCACCAACGCCGCGGGCGAGACCGTCCACGGCGACCTCAACTGCTTCTTCCAGGGCGTTGACGGCACCAACGCCTGGTCCGGCAGCTTCATGACCGGCTTCTTCCCGATCATGATGTTCGCCCTGCCTGCCGCCGCCCTGGCCATGTGGCACACCGCCAAGCCCGCTAAGCGCAAGGCCACCGGCGCGCTCATGGTCTCCGTGGCCCTGACCGCCTTCCTCACCGGTGTCACCGAGCCCCTCGAGTACGCCTTCGCCTACGTCGCCTTCCCGCTGTACGCGATCCACGCGGTCCTCACCGGTCTCGCGCTCGTCATCGTCAACGCCCTGGGCATCAAGACGGGCTTCACCTTCTCCGCGGGCCTGTTCGACTACCTCATCAACATGGGCAAGTCCTCTGAGCTGTCGGGTGGCTTCATCCAGGGTCCGATCATGCTCATCGTCATCGGCCTGGCCTACGCGGCCGTCTACTACTTCCTCTTCCGCTTCCTCATCACGAAGTTCGGCTTCCGCACCCCCGGACGCGAGGAGGACGAGACCGACGGCTTCCAGGAGGCCCAGGCGATCGCCGCCGAGGCCACCGGCAAGAACGCCGAGGCTGCGCGCAAGCGGTAGCCGGGCCCGTGCCGTGAGCGCCGCCCCAGCGGACGGGGTGAGCGGCTCCGGCACTGCCAGGACGGGGGTGGGCCCCGGCACCATCGGTGCCGGGGCCCACCCCCGTCTCAGGCGCCTGCGGCAGGCGCGCTCTCAGCCCTCGAGCTCGCGTGCCTGCACCCGTGCCACACGCCGCGTCGTGTCGAGGTTCTCCGCGACGATCCGGCGCAGGGCCGCGGGCGCGTCGGTGTGGGAGGCAAGCCAGCCCTCCAGCGCCCCGACCGGGTCACAGCCCTCAAGCCCCACCGTCGTGGGCGACCACAGGCTGTCCAGCAGGTTCTCCGCCATGTGGAAGGTGCGCGAGGACCAGATCGTGTCCACCTGCGCCACGTACTCCGCGATGAAGGGCACGAGCAGCTGCGGCGCACGGTCGACGTCGGTCAGGCCGCGCAGCATCTTGACCTGCGTCTCGTTGGGCAGCGTCGCGTCGGTGACGAGCGTGTCCCAGGCCACCCGCTTCGCCTCGGGGGTGGGCACCGCGGCCCGGGCCTGCGCGGCGCGCTCCGTGCCCGTCGTCGTGCGGTCGCGCTCGGCCTCGGCGGCGATCTCCTCCTCGCCGGCCGCACCGGCGCCGACGAGGCCGATGAGCAGCTCCCAGCGCAGGTCCTGGTCGACGACCAGCCCCTCCAACGGGGCGGAGCCGTCGAGCCAGCCGGCCACGGCCGCGGTCTGCTCGGGCGTGACGGCGTGGGCCGCCACCGCCCTGACCAGCTGCAGCTGGGTGTCGGAGCCGGCCTCGGCGGCCCGGGCCAGCGTCGTCAGCGCGTCAACCACCTGCTCGGCGGCGGCCTGGCGGTGCTGCGGGGGCAGGTAGAAGCCGAGGCAGGTGCCCAGCTGGGACAGCAGGACCTGGACGACGGCGGAGTGCCGCTCGACCTCCAGGGCCGTCAGCGCCGCGGACACGAAGCGGGAGGCGGGCAGCTCGCCGTCGCGCACCATGTCCCAGGCCGAGGCCATGAGGATCGAGCGGGCCAGCGTGTCCTCGAAGGCGGCCACGTGCGCCAGGCCGGTGGCGAGCGAGGACTCGTCAAGGCGGACCTTGGCGTAGGTGAGGTCGTCGTCGTTGACCAGCAGGACGTCGGGGCGAACCGTGCCGACGAGAGCGGGGACCTCGGTGCGCGCGCCGTCGACGTCGATCTCGACCCGGCCCGTGCGCACGAGGGCGCCGTCGACGAGGCTGTAGGAGCCCAGCGCCAGGCGGTGGGGGCGCAGGGAGGCGGGAGAGCCCTCGGGGACCTCCTGGATGACGGCGGCGGAGGTGATGACGCCCTCGGCGTCGGTCGTGACCTCAGGGCGCAGGAGGGTCACGCCCGCCTCCTGCAGCCACAGGCGGGTCCACGTGCCCAGGTCACGCCCGCTCGTGGCCTCCAGCTCGCGCAGCAGGTCCTCCAGCGTGGCGTTGGCGTAGGCGTGCCTGGCCAGGTAGGAGGCGATGCCCGCGAAGAAGTTCGCACGGCCCACGTAGGCCACGAGTGCCGACAGGACGGAGGCCCCCTTGGCGTAGGTGATGCCGTCGAAGTTGACCTCGACGTCGTGCAGGTCGCGGATCTCGGCGGCCACGGGGTGGGTGGAGGAGAGCTGGTCCTGGTTGTAGGCCCAGCTCTTCTCCGCCGACTGGAAGGTGGTCCAGGCATCCGACCAGCGGGTGGTCTCGGCGACAGCGAGCGTGGAGGTGTACTCGGCGAAGGACTCGTTGAGCCACAGGTCGTTCCACCACGTCATCGTCACCATGTCGCCGAACCACATGTGCGCCAGCTCGTGCAGGATCGTCACCGCGCGGCGCTCGACCCGGGCCTCGACCGGGCGTGAGCGGAAGACGTAGTCGTCGCGGTGGGTGACGATCCCCGCGTTCTCCATGGCCCCGGCGTTGAACTCGGGGACGAAGACCTGGTCGTACTTGGTGAAGGCGTAGGGGGTGGCGAACAGGTCCTCGTAGTAGGCGAAGCCCGTGCGGGTGAGGTCGAGGACCTCCTCGGCGTCGAGGAACTCGCGCAGCGAGGCCCGGCAGTACACGCCCAGGGGGATGACGCGCCCGTCGGCGGCCCGGTACTCGTCGGTGACACCCTCGTAGGGGCCGGCGACGATGGCGGTGACGTAGGAGCTCATGCGCTCGGTGGGGGCGAAGGCGAAGACGCCGGCGTCCTGACCGTCGGCACCGGTGGCGGGGACGGGCTCCGGCGTGGGGGAGTTGGAGAAGACCGTCCATCCGGCCGGGGCGGTGACGGTGAAGACGTAGGAGGCCTTGAGGTCGGGCTGCTCGAAGACCGTGAAGACGCGGCGCGAGTCGGGGACCTCGAACTGGCTGTAGAGGTAGGTCAGCCCGTCGGCGGGGTCGGTGAAGCGGTGCAGGCCCTCACCCGTGTGCATGTAGGCGCAGTCGGCGACGACGGTGAGCTCGTTGTCGGCCGCCAGGTCCGTCAGCGCGATGCGCGAGTCCCGGTAGACCTCGGCCGGGTCGAGCCCGACGCCGTTGAGGGTGATGGAGTGCACCCGGGGGGCGATGAGGTCGATGAAGGTCGCCGCCCCGGGGGTGGCGCTGAAGCGGACGGTCGTCGTCGAGCCGAAGACCTCCTCCCCGCGGGTGAGGTCGAGGTCGACCGTGTAGGTGTCGACGGCGACGAGGCCCGCGCGCTCGGCGGCCTCCTCACGGGTCAGGTTCTGACCGGGCATGCATTCCTCCTGGGACGGTGTGCCGACGGGCTCGTGGCCGCTGCCGGCCCGCGCCGGGTATCGGCGCGTGGGGAGGTCATCGTCTCACCCTGGCCCTGTGCGCGAGGAATCGGGACCGACGGCGCTGCGCCGACGGCAGGGTTCTGGGCCACCGGACCGCCGCCGGGACGCCGACCGCGCCGCCGGGCGCCGACCGCGCCGCCGGGCGCCGACCGCCGGGACGCCGCCGCAGACTGATGCCGTGCGGCGCCCCGGCGCGGCCGCCTCACCAGATGGACACGCGCTCGGCGGGATCCAGCCACAGGGCGTCGCCCTCACCCACCGCGAAGGCCTCGTAGAAGGCGTCCATGTTGCGCACGATCCCGTTGCACCGGAACTCGTTGGGCGAGTGCGGGTCGATCGTGAGCAGCAGCTCGCTGCGCTCCACGCGGTTCTTGCCCCGCCAGATACGCGCCCAGGAGAAGAAGAACCGTTCCAGCGCCGTCAGGCCGTCGATGACGGGGGCCTCGGCGACGGAGGAGACCCCGGCGCGCTCCAGGGCCAGGCCGTAGGCCTTGAGCGCGATGCCCAGACCGCCGAGGTCGCCGATGTTCTCACCGATGGTGAGCGAGCCGTTGACGTGCGGGACCTCGCTGGCAGGGGTGCCCTCGGCCGCGGCGCGCTCCGCCAGCTCGGAGGGCACGTAGGCGTCGTACTGGGCGATGAGCGCCTTCGTGCGCTCGGCGAAGGCCTCCCGGTCCTCCTCGGTCCACCAGTCCGTCACCTTGCCGGTGCCGTCGAAGGTCGAGCCCTGGTCGTCGAAGCCGTGGCCGATCTCGTGGCCGATGACCGCCCCGATGCCCGCGTAGTTGACGGCGTCGTCCGCCGTCGGGTCGAAGAAGGGGGGCTGGAGGATCGCCGCCGGGAAGACGATCTCGTTCATCGTGGGGTTGTAGTAGGCGTTGACCGTCTGGGGCGTCATGTGCCACTCCTCGCGGTCGACCGGGCCGCCGAGCTTGCGCAGCGCGCGGGCCAGGTCGGAGTCCTCC
Source organism: uncultured Actinomyces sp. (assembly GCA_937926195.1). Taxonomy (GTDB): domain Bacteria; phylum Actinomycetota; class Actinomycetes; order Actinomycetales; family Actinomycetaceae; genus Actinomyces. The sequence continues at coordinate 9,732 of CALEXZ010000118.1, read as the reverse complement.
ACCGAGCGCACACTGGCCAGCAGGTCCCCTGGGGTGATGACGACGGCGGAGTAGTCCCGCCAGCGCGAGGGGTAGCCGATCTTCGGGGTGAACAGGGCCAGCTTGTCCAGCGCCCGCTGACGGGTCTGCTCACCCATCCAGGTCAGGGCGCTGATGGAGCGGCGGTAGGCCTCGATGAGGTCGGCGACCAGAGTCTCCATCGCCGCCTTGTGGGCGGGCGGGAAGTGCCGCTCGACGTAGACCTCGCCCAGGGCCTCGCCCAGGCAGGACTCGACGAGGCTGACGCCGCGCTTCCATCGCGGACGCAGCTCGTCCACGCCCTGCAGCCGCCGGGAGTAGAAGGAGAAGGTCTCCTCCACGAAGCTGCTCGACAGCAGCGAGCTGCGCTGGTGGACCGTGTGCCACACCGCCCAGGTGCGCAGGTCCTCCAGGGAGGTCGCCTGCCACACCTGGGCGATGTGGGGCAGGTAGTCGGGCTGCTCGACGACGGCCTCCTCAAGGAAGGTGCCCAGCTGTGCGCCCGCGGCGGTGGCGGCGTCGGACAGGCCCTGGCGCCAGGCCTCCCAGGGGAAGCCGGGGGCGCTGTCCACCAGCTGCGCCCAGGTGCGCGGGTTGTTGATCTTCTCGATGTCACGGCAGGAGACCCGGTCCCAGTGCCCGCGGGCCAGGTCCGTCTCCAGCGCCATGACCCTCGCGGCGAGCTCGCCCGCCCCGGCCCCCAGCCGGTCCGGGACCCCGGCGAGCTCCAGGACGCGCGCGACATGGACCACGTAGTCGGCGCGCACCTGCGCCTGGGCCTCCTCGCGGTAGTAGGACTCGTCCGGCAGGGCCAGGCCCGACTGGCCGAGGTAGGTGGTGTAGCGCTCGGGGGCGTTGAGGTCGGTCTCGACGAAGGCGGCGACGGGCCCGGTGAACCCGGCGGCCACCCCGGCGCCCACGGCCCGGGCGAGCGCCTCCTTGTCCGCGGCCGCCAGCAGCGGGGCCAGCTCGACCTCCAGGGGCTCGGCCCCCAGGGCCTCAGCGCGCTCGGCGTCCATGAAGGTCGCGTAGAGGGCGGCGACCTTGCCCGTCGGCGTTGTGGGCGCCTCGGTGGGGTCCACCTGCTCGGCGAGCTCGGTCAGGATGGCGTGGCAGGCCTCCTCCGCCTCGTCGCGCAGGACGATGAAGGAGCCCGTGCCGGGCTTGTCCGCGGGGATGACGGCCTCGGCCAGCCAGGTGCCGTTGACATGGCGGAAGAGGTCGTCCTGGACGCGCACGGACGGGTCTGCGGCAGCGGTCTCAAGGACACCGGCGAGCACCTGGCGGTCCTCGCCCGTCACGGGGTTCTCAGTCATGGGCCCACGGTAGCGGCTGGCTCCGACACCCACCGGCGTACGAGGACCCCGCCCCACCCCTGACGGCAGGTGTTCGCGTGAGGCACAATCCGGTCCATGCGCATCCACATCGCCTCAGACCACGCCGGGTTCGAGCTCAAGAGCGCCCTCGTCACCCACCTCGGGGAGCAGGGCCACGAGGTCGTCGACCACGGCGCCCACACCTACGACCCGCTGGACGACTACCCGTCCTTCTGCATCGAGGCCGCCGAGGCCGTCGTCGCCGACCCGGGGAGCCTGGGCGTCGTCATCGGCGGCTCGGGCAACGGCGAGCAGATCGCGGCCAACTGCGTCGACGGCGTGCGCGCCGCCCTGGCCTGGAACGAGGACACGGCCCGCCTGGCCCGCCAGCACAACAACGCCAACGTCATCGCCGTCGGAGGCCGTATGCACAGCCTCGCCGAGGCCCTGCACCTTGTGGACCTGTACATCGCCGAGCCCTTCAGCGGCGACGAGCGCCACCAGCGCCGCATCGACCAGCTCGCCGAGTACGAGAGGCGCGCCCACCAGGGAGCCTGACTACCCGCCTGCCCACGGCCCCGGATCCGCTCCCGGCTGGCCCGCTGGCCGGGGTGCTCCGACCTCCCGGCCGTGGCCCCGACGGCCCGGCTGACCCGACGGCCCGGCTGACCCGACGGCCCGTCCTCTGACGGCCCGTCCGTGTGTCCCCGGGCGCTCAGGTACCGTCCTCGCATGCCCGAAGGCCACACCATCCACCGGCTCAGCGCCGCCCTCACCGAGCTCTACGGCGGCCGGCGCCTGGCCGTCTCCTCGCCCCAGGGGCGCTTCGCCGCCGGTGCAGAGCGCCTTGACGGGCAGGTCCTGCTGGGAGCCCAGGCCCACGGCAAGCACCTCTTCCTGCCCTTCGCCCCCGAGCCGGACACTGCCACCGACGACGAGGCGGTCACCTGGCTGCGCATCCACCTGGGCCTGTACGGCTCGTGGACCTTCGACGGTGACAGCGCCTTCACCGCCCCGCACGCCATCGGCGCCCCACGCCGACGCGTCGGCGAGCGCGGCGAGCACGCCCTGGCACACGGCGGCGGCTCCGCCCTGTCCGGACTGGCAGGCGGGGACGAGGAGGTGCCGGCCGCTCCCGCACCGGGACGGTGGCGGGCGCCCGAGCCCCGCGGGGCGGTGCGCCTGCGGCTGCTGGGCGAGCACGGCGTCGCCGACCTCACCGGCCCCGCCGCCTGCGAGCTCCTCGACGCCGAGGGCGTCGCCGCCGTGCGCCGCCGCCTGGGCCCGGACCCCCTGCGCGCCGACGGCGACCGTGAGCGCTTCGTCGACAACGTGCGCCGACGGCGCAAGACCGTGGGCGAGCTGCTCATGGACCAGTCGGTCATCTCCGGGGTGGGCAACATCTTCCGGGCCGAGACGCTGCTGCGCTGCGGCATCAGCCCCTTTCGCCCCGGCCAGCAGATGAGCCGGGCGCGGCTGCGCGCCGTGTGGGAGGACCTCGTGCCCCTCATGACCTACGGCGTCGCCACCGGCTTCATCACGACCGTCGAGCCCGAGGACGTGCCCGTCCCCCTGCCCGAGGGCGACGCGGAGGCCGGCCGCTGGTACGTCTACCACCGGACGGACCGCCCGTGCCTGCGCTGTGGGACGCCGGTGCGCGAGCGGGAGGTCGCCGGACGGCGCCTGTTCTGGTGCCCCGGCTGCCAGGCCCGCTGAGACCAGCCGAGACCCGCCCCGGGGCTGCCGGTGGGTAGCGTGGCCGCATGACACCGACACCGACGAGCGGGCCGACAGGGCCCGCCTCGCCCACCTCTGCGGATGCCGCGCGCCTGGTCTCTGGCCCCTGGAGCTGTGCCACCGCCGGGCTACTGACCCGCGAGCACCACCTCACCGTCCCGCTGGACCGCAGCGGAGGCGGCGACACCTGGCCCGACGGCAGCGCCACGCTCACCGTCTACGCCCGGGAGGTCGCCCGCGCCGTCCCGGGTGCCACGGCCTCGGACCCCCTGGCCCGCCCACCCCTCGTCTTCCTCCAGGGAGGCCCCGGCTGCGAGGCGCCGCGCCCCAGCGCTGACGCGGGCCTGGGCTGGCTGGGCGCCGTCCTCGAGCACTACCGCGTCATCCTCGTCGACCAGCGCGGCACCGGCCGCTCGACGCCGGTGGACCACCCGGACGCCGGCGGCGACGCCGAAGGCACGGCCCGCCTGCTCACCCACCTGCGGGCCGACGAGATCGTCGAGGACTGCGAGGACCTGCGCCGCGAGCTGGGCATCGAGCGGTGGAGCCTGCTGGGCCAGTCCTTCGGGGGCTTCTGCTGCCTGCGCTACCTCAGCGCCCACGCCGACTCGCTCGAGCGCGTCCACATCACCGGGGGCCTGCCCGCCGTCGGGGTGGCGATCGACGAGGTCTACGCCCTGACCTACGAGGCGATGCGGCTCAAGAGCGAGGAGTACTACGCCCGCTACCCCGGCGACCGCGACCGCGTGGCCGCCCTCGTCGAGGCCGCCGCGCGCGGCGACCTGCGGGACCCGCACGGCGCGCCCGTGGGGCCTGAGCGGGTCCGTTCGCTCGGCTCCCTGCTGGGCGCCAGCGGCGGCATGGACCGCCTGCACCACCTGCTGGAGCGCGACCCCGCCGGCTGGGCGCTGCGCTGCGACCTCGCCGACTCGCTCGCCTTCTCCGCCCGCAACCCGCTGTACGCCGTCATCCACGAGTCCTGCTGGGCCGACGGCGGCCGCACGGCCTGGGCGGCAGAGCGGGTGCGTCCGGCCGTCTTCGACGAGGACCCCACCCTGCTCACCGGCGAGCACGTGAGCCCGGCCGTCATCGAGGGGGACCCGCTCCTGCGCCCCTGGCTGGAGGTGGCCCAGGCCCTGGCCGACGTCGAGTGGCCGCGCCTGTACGACGAGCAGGCCCTGCGCACCAGCGGGGTCGACGGCGCCGCCGCCGTCTACGCCCGCGACGTCTACGTGCCCGTGCAGACCTCGTTGGCGACGGCCGCGCTCGTGCCGGGCCTGCGCACCTGGGTCACGAGCGAGTACGAGCACGACGGCTCGCGCGCCAGCGGGGGAGAGGTCTTCCGGCGTCTGGTCGACCTGGCCGGGGGCACTGTCCTGCGCTGAGAGGGACGGCGCCCGGGTGCGGGCAGCGTTCCGCCCCGGGCCGGGATCAGATGTAGATCGTCGGGTCCATCATGAGCTCGGGGTCCGTGCGCGGGTCACGCACCCGGGCTGGCACGCCCACGCCCACGTGCGCGGCCGGCAGGTTCTTCACCAGGACCGCGTTGGCGCCGATACGCGCGTTGTCCTCCACGGTGACCGGCCCCAGCACCTTGGCCCCGGCCCCGATCTGGACGCCGTTGCCGATGGTGGGGTGACGCTTGCCGGGGCGGGTGGAGACCCCGCCGAGCGTGACCCCGTGGTAGATGAGCACGTCGTCACCGACCTGAGCGGTCTCACCGATGACCACGCCCATGCCGTGGTCGATGAACAGGCGCCGCCCGATGGTCGCCGCCGGGTGGATCTCGATGCCGGTCAGGCCCCGGGCCGTCTGGGAGACCGCCCGGGCGGCGAAGCGGTGGCCCTTGCTCCACAGGCGGTGCGCGAGACGGTAGGCCCACACGGCGTGGACACCGGGGTACAGCAGCGCCACCTCGGCGCTCGTGCGGGCGGCCGGGTCCTGCCTGCGCGCGGTGGCGAGGTCCTCCTTGGCGAGGTCGAGGACGCTGCGACGGCGCCTCGCCGTCGGACGGCCGTTCCTGCCTGCGGCCTGGGGGGTGGCGTTCATGCTGCTCCTGGGTAGTTCTCAGGTGGCCCAACGCCGACGGCGGCCCTCCTGTTCCCGGGCGGGTCGCCGTTGGCCTCGGGTGGGGTGCCCGGTGGGACCTCAGTTGAGGTACTCGCTGTACAGCGGGGTGGACAGGTAGCGCTCACCCGTGTCCGGCAGGACCGTGACGATGGTCTTGCCGGCGAGCTCGGGGCGCTGGGAGAGCAGGTCCGCGGCGGCCAGGGCGGCGCCGGAGGAGATGCCGACGAGCAGCCCCTCCTCCCGGGCGGCGCGGCGGGCGTAGGCGAGGGCCTCGTCGGAGCTGATGTGCACCAGCTCGTCCCAGATGCCCTGGTCGAGGACCGCGGGGACCAAATTGGCTCCCAGGCCCTGGATCTTGTGGGGGGCGGCCGTGCCCTCGCTCAGCAGCGGGGACTCGGTGGGCTCGACGCCGTAGATCCTGATGCCGGGGACCTTGTCACGCAGGACGGTGCCGACGCCGGTGAGGGTGCCACCCGTGCCGATGCCGGCGACGAAGGCGTCGATGCGCTCCACCTGCTCCAGGATCTCCAGGGCGGTGGTCTCCCGGTGGGCCCTGGGGTTGGCAGGGTTGGCGAACTGGGAGGCGAGGATCGAGTTGGGGGTGGCGGCCTGGATCTCCTCGGCGTGCCTGACGGCCCCGGCGACGCCGCCCTCGCTGGTGAGGACGAGCTCGGCGCCGAAGGCGCGCATGAGCGCACGACGCTCCTTGGACATGGTCTCGGGCATCGTGATGACGACCTTGTACCCCAGGGCGGCGCCGACCATGGCCAGGCCGACGCCGGTGTTGCCGCTGGTGGCCTCGACGATGGTGCCTCCGGGCCTGAGAGCGCCCGAGGCCTCGGCGTCGCGGACGATCGACAGGGCGATACGGTCCTTGACGCTGCTGGCGGGCTCGAAGGCCTCGACCTTGGCCAGGACGGTGGCGGGGCCCGAGACGACGCGGTTGATCTTGACCAGCGGGGTGTTGCCGACGGCCTCGGTGATGTTGGACAGGTACGTCATGGTGCTTCTTTCATACGGGTAAGGCGCGCCCCGGGTGGCGGGGCTGCGGCCGGGGTGCCGGGCGCGGGGCCCGACGACGACGGGGGTGCCACTGTCGCGGTGCGCCTGGGCGCGGTGGCGGGGGAGGAGGCTCGCTTGGGGAGCCCGAGCGCCGGGCATGCGCGCAGCGACGCGCGCACGGTGTCGAGGCCTGGCGCCCTATCGACACTGGCAGCAGGAGGGGGACATCGCGCGCATGAGGCTGGTCGCCGTCATGGGGGTCCTCCCTTCCGTGCGCGTGGCGGGCTCGGCCGCCGTCTGGGCGGGCCGCCCGGTGTTGTGGGGACCATAGACCGACTGGCGGGGCGGGCGTCAAGGGGACCGCATGCTGGTCCGCAGTGACGTACTCGCCGACGCCTCCAAGGGACGCAGATGGGCTCACGAGTGAGACGGTCTCGGAAATTTCTTCCCGTATCGACCTTCTGTAGAGTACATTGGCGTCTATGCTGCTCGACTTCACCGTGGAGAACTACCGCTGCTTCGCCGAGGAGGCCACGCTTGACCTCACCTGCGAGTCACTGCGGACGCTGACGCCGCGTTCGGGTAGCACGTGGCAGGAGCAGACCTGGCGGGTGGCCGCGGTCTTCGGTGCCAACGCCTCGGGCAAGTCCACGCTCCTGGACGCCCTCGACTGCCTGCACCACGCCGTCGGCGGCCAGCGCGACATCCTTCACCAGCCCTTCGCCCTCGACGACGAGCAGCGCACCCGGCCCTCGCGCTTCTCCATCTCCTTCACGCACGAGAGCGAGCGCTACAGCTACAGCGTCGAGGCCCACCGGTGGGGCATCGCGCGCGAGGAGCTGTGGGCGGCCGGTCCGCGGTGGCGCAAGGTCTTCGTCCGCACCCAGGCCGAGGGTGAGGACATTCCCGTCATCGAGGCCGGCGCCTCGCTGCGGGGTGCGACCCACGAGGTCAGCCGGATCACAACGATCAAGGACCTCTTCCTCGCTGTCGCCCTGAGGTACAAGCACGCGACGCTGGCGCCCGTCGCGCGCAGCCTGCGCACCATGCGTTTCATCCATCACAGCGATGAGGAGCGTTTCGCCCGGCTGAGGTGGGTAATGGGTCGCCTGGCGGAGAGCCCGGAGGAGTGGAAGGAGCTCTGCGACACCATTGTGCAAGCTGCTGACGTCGGTATCGCTGGTGTCACGCTTGAGGAGCAGGAGGTCCCCAGGGAGGTCCTCGATCTGCTTCGACGCCTGCCCTGGAATGAGGACGAGGACACCGAGATCCCCGAGCCCGTCCTCCAGGAGCTTCAGCGCAACCTGGTCTTCCATCACCTCGGTGCCGACGGTCAGCGCCATCAGCTGCGGATCGGTCAGGAGAGCCAGGGCACGCAGACATGGTTGGCGACAGTCGGACCCGCCGTCGACGCCCTGCGTCTTGGTCAGGTCCTGTGCATTGACGAGCTCGACGCGAGCCTGCATCCGACTCTCACCGCCGCCTTGGTGGAGCTCTTCAAGGACCCAGATCTCAACACGCGCGGCGCCCAGATCGTGTTCACGACGCACGACACCTCCTTGCTCGACAACTCTCCTGTTCAGCTCCTCGACAGCGGTGAGGTCTGGCTGTGTGAGAAGAACGACGACGGTGCCAGCGACCTGCTTGCGTTGTCTGCTTTCGCCTCGACCCGGAAGGGCACCAACAAGCAACGCCGCTACCTCGCCGGTACCTTCGGCGCCATCCCACGGGTAGACACCTCGGGTATCCGCCGCTTCATCGCCTCGATGACGGACAACCACTGAGATGGTGCCTCGTGGACGTCAAGGGCGCCAGCATCGAGATGAGCGACGTGCGGTCCTCCTGCTCACGAACGGTAGGAACACCGAGCGCAGCTACTTGGACGGTCTCAAACGTCGCGCCGACCGCATGAGGTACTCCATCACAGTGAAGTTCATTGACGGAGATCCCCTGACGGTGCTCAAGGAGCTGAGCGGGCCGCGCTGGGACCTGAACGCGTTCGACGAGGTGTGGATCGTCGTCGACCACGATGGTCAGGACCGTTCTGAGTTCCTCACACGCTGCCGAAAGCTATCGACGAGGCACACGGCGGTCCACGGTGTTGTCTCCGTTCCCTGTTTCGAGGTCTGGCTCATCGCTCACTACGCCGCCGTCGGCAGTTATCCCAGCCAGAAGGAGGCTCAGGAGCACTACCGCAAACTGACCGACCTGAGTCAGAAGGAGGGGAAATCCCTTCCCCTCGACTTCCCCTGGGACCAGGCGGAGCGTGCCGCCACCCGCTGCCACTTGCCCCACGTTGACGAGCCCGCCCTCGACACGCAGGGTCCGTGCCCGTCAACGACCATGCCTCATCTTCTTCGGAGCGTTGGTCTGCTTTCGTCGTCATGACCCGGGGCGCCCGGTGACGGCCCCCGGGCGGGAGGCGTCACCGGGGCTCAGCAGGGCAGCTCGACGACCCGGCTGCCCGCCGCCTGGGGCACGGCCGTGCCCTGGCTGAGGGCAGCGAGCGTCTCGGTGAGCGCGGCGGCCTCCGCCGAGGCGGTCGACAACAGGAGGACGGCGTGGGTGGGGCCCCAGACCGTCTCCTCGACGTCGGGCGAGTCCTCACGGGCGCCCGCCAGCGCTCGCAGCTCGGCCTCCAGCCGGCCCGCCTCGGCGACGGGCACGCGCACGTCCCACAGGTGGCGGGTGACGAGGCGGGCGCGGCGGGCGGCGTCGAGCGCCTGCGCCGCGGCCTGGGAGTAGGCCCGCACGAGGCCCCCCGTGCCCAGCAGCGTGCCGCCGAAGTACCGGGTGACGACGACGCTCACCCCAACCAGGCCCGTGCCTCGCAGGACCTCGAGGATCGGCTGGCCCGCCGAGCCGGAGGGCTCACCGTCGTCGTTGGAGCGCTCGACGGGCAGCGCCCCGGGGACGCCGACGACGAAGGCCGAGCAGTGGTGGCGTGCGGTGGGGTGCTCGCCGCGGACCTCGGCGACGAAGGCCCGTGCCTCGGCCTCGGTGTCCGTGCGTGCGGCCCGGGCCAGGAAGCGTGAGCGCTTGACCTCAAGCTCGGTCTCCGGCTGGCGACCGTGGACCAGGGTGAGGACGGGGCTGGCGGCCGGGGAGGATGACATGGTGGCATCGTCGCAGACCGGCCCGGCCGGCGGGCACGGCGAGGACCCGCCGCCTGCGGGCTGAGGGAGCGATCTCACACGGCAGCGGCGGTCATGGAGTGGAACCGGGTTACTCCGAGTCGTTATGGTGTCCCTCGGTCCAGTTTCGTTGGATCGAAGGATCCCCAGACGTTTTGAGAGGAGCGGGCTCATGGCAGTGCCGAAGCGGAAGATGTCCCGCAGCAACACCCGTAACCGCCGTTCGCAGTGGAAGGCGGAGCTCACCGAGCTCAACACCATCCGCGTCGCCGGTCGCGAGATCACCGTGCCCCGCCGCCTGGCGAAGGCCTACAAGACTGGTCTCATCGAGCACTGAGACGCACGGGGTGCTCAGACCCGGGTGGGCCGACGCCTCCGCGTGAGGTCAGGTCCTTCCCCTCGCGGGTGTAGCTCAATGGTAGAGCCTCTGCCTTCCAAGCAGATTGCGCGGGTTC
>CALEXZ010000117.1 GCA_937926195.1 uncultured Actinomyces sp. | reverse complement strand
TCATCATCGACGAGGAGCAGCGCTTCGGCGTCGAGCACAAGGAGACCCTCAAGGCCCTGCGCACCGACGTCGATGTCCTGTCCATGTCCGCCACCCCCATCCCCCGCACCCTGGAGATGGCCGTCACCGGCCTGCGCGAGATGTCCACCCTGGCCACCCCGCCCGAGGACCGCCACCCCATCCTCACCTACGTCGGCGCCTACGAGACCAAGCAGGTCAGCGCCGCCATCCGCCGCGAGCTCCTGCGCGACGGCCAGGTCTTCTACGTCCACAACCGCGTCGAGGACATCGACCGCGTCGCCGCCCGCCTCCAGGACACCGTCCCCGAGGCCCGCGTCGCCACCGCCCACGGGCAGATGAGCGAGAACCGCCTCGAGGAGGTCATCGACCGCTTCTGGCACAAGGAGATCGACATCCTCGTGTGCACCACGATCGTCGAGACCGGCCTGGACGTGTCCAACGCCAACACGCTCATCGTGGACCGCGCCGACCGCTTCGGCCTGTCCCAGCTCCACCAGCTTCGTGGACGCGTCGGGCGTGGACGCGAGCGCGCCTACGCCTACTTCCTCTACCCGGCGGACAAGCCCCTGACCGAGACCGCCCTCGAGCGCCTGCGCACCATCGCCACCAACACGGATCTCGGCGCCGGCATGCAGGTGGCCATGAAGGACCTGGAGATCCGCGGCGCCGGCAACCTCCTGGGCGGTGAGCAGTCCGGGCACATCGCCGGCGTCGGCTTCGACCTGTACGTGCGCATGGTCTCCGAGGCCGTCGCCGCCTACAAGAAGGCCCTGGCGATTGGCCCCGGCTCCGACGCGGCCGGCACCGCGGAGGGCGGGGCGGAGATCGACGAGGACCTGCGCGTCGAGCTGCCCGTGGACGCCACCATCCCCGAGGACTACGTGCCCCACGAGCGCCTGCGGCTGGAGGCCTACACGAAGTTCGCCGCCGCCCGCACCGAGGCCGACATCCGTGACGTCCTCGACGAGCTCACCGACCGCTACGGGCCCGTGCCCGAGGCCACCGAGCGCCTGGCCGCCCTGGCCCGCCTGCGCTCCCAGGCCGCCCGCCTGGGCGTGCGCGAGATCGTCGCCCAGGGCCGCTCGATCCGCTTCGCACCCGTCGACCTGCCCGAGTCCGGCCGCATGAGGCTCACACGCCTGTACCCCGGCACGACGATGAAGCCCGCCACCCGCACGATCGTCGTGCCCGCCCCCGGCCAGGCCCGCATGGGAGGCGGCGCCATCGAGGGCGAGGAGCTGCTTCGCTGGGCCGAGGTGCTGCTGCACGCCGTCGTCGAGGGGGACGAGGCCTACGAGGTCGAGGCCACCAGGTACCGGCGTCGGCGGTAGGCGGCCGGGGCGGGACGCCGGGAGGCGGGACCGCGGGAGAAACCCACGGGGGAGTGGGCGTCACGCCGCAGGTGAACGCCGCCCGAGGACCATGGCCCTCGTGATCCGCCCCTCATGCCGGTATTCTGGCCCCGCATCCTGATCCGATTAGCAAGGAGCACCCACCGTGGCCCTCATCGAGAACGTTCACGCCCGCGAGATCCTCGACTCCCGCGGCAACCCGACCCTTGAGGTCGAGATCCTGCTGGAGGACGGCGCCTCCGCCCGCGCCGCCGTCCCCTCCGGCGCCTCCACCGGCGCCTTCGAGGCCGTCGAGCTGCGTGACGGCGACAAGTCCCGCTACCTGGGCAAGGGCGTCGAGAAGGCCGTGGCGAACGTCAACGACCTCATCGCCCCCGAGATCATCGGCTACGACGCCTCCGACCAGCGCGGCCTCGACCGTCTCATGATCGAGCTCGACGGCACCCCCAACAAGGGCAAGCTGGGCGCCAACGCCATCCTGGGTGTCTCCCTCGCCGCCGCCCAGGCCTCCGCCGAGTCTGCCGGGCTCGACCTCTTCCAGTACGTCGGCGGCCCCAACGCCCACGTCCTGCCCGTCCCGATGATGAACATCATGAACGGTGGCTCCCACGCCGACTCCAACGTCGACATCCAGGAGTTCATGATCGCTCCCATCGGCGCCAAGACCTTCCGTGAGGCCCTGCGCATGGGCGCCGAGGTCTACCACGCCCTCAAGGCCGTCGTGAAGGACCGTGGCCTGTCCACGGGCCTGGGCGACGAGGGTGGCTTCGCCCCCAACCTCGACTCCAACCGTGAGGCCCTTGAGCTCATCGTCGAGGCCATCGAGAAGGCCGGTTACAAGCCGGGCGCCGACGTCGCCCTCGCCATGGACGTGGCCTCCAGCGAGTTCTTCGACGAGAAGACCAAGACGTACCAGTTCGAGGGCGAGGCCCGCGACAACGACTACATGGTCGACTACTACGAGAAGCTCATCACCGACTTCCCGATCGTCTCCATCGAGGACCCGCTGTCTGAGGACGAGTGGGAGGACTGGAAGGCCCTGACCGACAAGGTCGGCGACCGCGTCCAGCTGGTCGGCGACGACTTCTTCGTTACCAACCCCGAGCGTCTGGCCAAGGGCATCGAGATGGGCGCCGCCAACGCGCTGCTCGTCAAGGTCAACCAGATCGGCTCCCTCACCGAGACCCTCGAGGCCGTCGAGATGGCGCACCGCGCCGGCTACAAGTCGATGACCTCCCACCGTTCCGGCGAGACCGAGGACGTCACCATCGCCGACCTCGCCGTCGCCACGAACTCCGGCCAGATCAAGACCGGTGCCCCGGCCCGCGGCGAGCGCATCAACAAGTACAACCAGCTCCTGCGCATCGAGGAGGCCCTGGGTGAGGATGCCGTCTACGCCGGCGCCTCCGCCTTCCCCCGCTTCAAGGCCTGAGCCCTGAGCTGAACGCACCGGTGCCCGGACGCCGTCGGACCCCGACGGTGCCCGGGCACCGGCGTGTCTGCGCCCCCTGCCCTGTCCCCTGCCCTCCCGCTCCTTTCCCCCAACTCCTCGGTTTGCGCACGAACTCCCTGGGTGTTTGCCGTACGTTCGCGCGCAAAGCGAGGAGTTGGGGCGGGGGTGGGGCAGGATGCACCCATGAGCCCACGACGACCGACCCCCGCCCGCCCGGGCAGCCGACCCGGTGCGCGACCCGCACGACGGTCGGCGTCGCGTGCCGCCGCCCCGGCCCCCGGCCGCACCAGCGACAAGCCCCCGAGCCCCCGCGCCCCGCGCGTCTCGCGCCCCGACTCCCCGACCGCCCCGGCCCCCGAGCACACCGTCCTGCGCCTGGGAGGCTCCGACGGCGTCACCGTGCCCGCCCGCGTGCTCATCATCGCGCTCGTCCTCCTGGGCGCCTTCATCATCACCTTCCCCTCCCTGCGCGGCTACCTCTCCCAGCGCGCCCAGTACGACGCGATCCTCAGGGACATCGCCGAGGCCGAGGCCACCTCCACCGCGCTGGAGTCCGAGCTCGCCCAGTGGCAGGACGACGACTATGTCCGCTCCCAGGCGCGCGAGCGCCTCTCCTACGTCATGCCGGGGGAGACGACCTACGTCGTCGTCGGTGCGGAGGCCTTCGAGGAGCAGCAGGCCGGGTCCGCGGCGGCCACCGCCGCCGACAACGTGCGCCCCTGGTACGAGACCGTGCGCGAGTCCGCCCGCGTCGCCGGGCAGACCGGCGAGCAGGAGCCGGCAGCGGACCCCGCCCAGCAGGGCTGGTCCACCTCCGTGCCCACCGTGCCGACGCCGAGCGCCGGCCCCACGCCCGACACCTCGACCAGCGACGGCGAACCGTGACCGAGAGGACTCCCATGACCCCGACCGACGACGTCACCCAGGCAGACCTCACCGCCCTGAGCGAGCAGCTCGGCCGCGTGCCCCGCGGCGTGGTCGCCATCGCGGCGCGCTGCGTGTGCGGGCGACCCACGGTCGTGCGCACCGCCCCCCGTCTGCCCGACGGCTCGCCCTTCCCCACGAGCTACTACCTCACCCACCCGGCCGCGGTGAAGGGCTGCTCCACCCTGGAGGCCGAGCACCTCATGGAGGAGCTCAACACCCTCCTGGCCGAGGACCCCCAGATCGCCGACGCCTACGCCGCCGCCCACGAGGACTACCTCGCCCGGCGGGCCGAGCTCGGCACCCCCGAGGAGATCGACGGCGTGTCCGCAGGCGGGATGCCCACGCGCGTCAAGTGCCTGCACGCGCTCGTCGGGCACAGCCTCGCCGTCGGTGTGGGCATCAACCCCATCGGCGACCGGACCCTGGAGGTGCTGCGCGAGCGCGGCCTGTGGGACCCGACCCGCTGCAGCTGCTGAGCCCCGAGGAGCCCCATGACACGCGTCGCCGCCATCGACTGCGGGACCAACACGATCCGCCTGCTCGTCGCCGACCTCGCCCCCGGCCGGGACGGTGCCCCCGCCCTCGTGCCGCTCGCGCGCGAGAACGAGATCGTGCGCCTGGGCCAGGGCGTCGACCGCACCGGCAGGCTCGACGACGCCGCCCTGGAGCGCACGCTCGCCGTCGTCGCCGACTACGCCGTGCGCGTGCGCGAGCTCGACGTCGACCGGCTCCGCTTCGTCGCCACCTCCGCCACCCGCGACGCCGAGAACCGGGCGGTCTTCGTCGACGGCGTGCGCGCGTGCCTGGGTATCGAGCCGGAGGTCGTCTCCGGCGACGAGGAGGCCCGCCTGTCCTTCAGCGGCGCCCTCTCGGGGGCCGAGGGTGCGCCGGGGGCCACCCGGCTCGTCGTCGACCTCGGGGGAGGCTCCACCGAGCTGGTGCTCGGCGTCGACGCCCCCGCGGCCGCCTTCTCGATGGACACCGGCAGCGTGCGCGTCACCGAGCGCTACCTCGCCGACGGCCCCACCCCCGCCGCCGAGGCCGCCGCCCGCGCGCACGTGCGCGCCCTGCTTGATACGGCGGGCGAGCACGTGCCCCTCGCCAGGGCCACCGAGCTCGTCGGCCTCGCGGGCACCATCACGACCGTCACCGCCCACGCCCTGGGGCTCACCGACTTCGACCCGCAGGCCCTCGACGGTGCCTGCCTGAGCGTCGAGGACACCCTCGCCTCCTGCGAAGCGGTGCTGCACTCGACGGCGGCCGAGCGCGAGTCCTGGCGCTACCTGCGACCGGGACGCCGCGACGTCATCGCCGCCGGTGCGCTCGTGTGGTCCGAGGTCGTCGCCCGCGCCGTCGAGCAGACCACCGCGGCGGGAAGCCCGCTGACGACGACGGTCACGAGCCTGCACGACATCCTCGACGGCATCGCCCTGTCCCTGGTGGAGGGCGCGTGAGCGGGGCCCCGCCCGCTGTCGACGGGCTGGCCGAGTACCTGGCCGCGCTGCGCGCCGAGGTCGAGGCGGCAGGCGTTCTCGTCCCCGGCAGCCCGCGCGCCCCGCGCCCCGCGGTGCTGGGGGACATGGACTCAGAGACGGACGCGCCGGTCATCGGCGGGGCCCGCCCCCTGGTCGCGGTCGCCACCACCGGCGGGCCCGAGGCCGAGACCATGCGCCAGGCCATGGTCGCCTCCGCGCTGGGCGCCGACCTCGTCGAGGTGCGCGCCGACCTCGTCGACCCGGCACCCGAGGCGGCCGGTCAGGGGCTAGCCGCCTCCTGGGCCTCGCCCGCCCTCGCCACCGCTTCGCTGCTCGCCGCCGAGGGCCAGCACACCCCCGTCCTGCTCACCGTGCGCACCGCCGCCGAGGGCGGAGCGGCCGACGTCGACGCCGACCGCTACCGGCAGACCCTGCGGGAGACGATCCGCTTCCTGGGCGAGGCCCGCAGCACCGGACGCTTCGCCCTGGTACGGGCTGTCGACGTCGAGATCGCCCACGGCTGCCTGGACGAGCTGGCCGATGCCGCCCACGAGGCCGGGCTCCTCGTCGTCGCCTCCGCCCACGTCTTCACCACCACCCCCGGCCAGCAGGAGATGGAGGACCTTCTGGACCGCATGCAGCGCCAGGGGGCGGATGTCGCCAAGCTCGCCGTCATGCCCCGCGAGGCGCCCGACGCTCACGAGGACGTCATCGCCCTCCTCGGGGCCACGGCGCGCTCGCGCGCCGAGCTGGAGATCCCCGTCAGCACCATCGCCATGGGGGAGCAGGGCGCGCCCACCCGGCTCGTCGGCGGGGTCTTCGGCTCCGCCCTCACCTTCGCGACCGCAGGCTCGGGCGCCTCCGCCCCCGGCCAGCTCGACATCTCCACCGTCCGCCAGGCCCTGACCCTCGTCGCGGGGCAGTTCGACGGCGGCTGAGGACCGAGGGGACCGCGCGGCCCGCCGCCAGGCAGACGCAGGCCACGCAGGAGCGGTGCGTCGGCGCTATGTCCGGTGTCACCACGGGGTGGGCTCGCCGCACGGCGCGCCCACCCCGTAGAGTGGCGCCGTTGCCCCGGCGAGGGACACGCTCCGTGCGTGCATCCGTCATCGACGTGGTGGTGCCGCAAGGTGCTGCGCGTCGTCGCGCCCCGCCGGACCACCAGACCCGCGGGGCCCGTCTCCCCGCCCGAACCGAGGAGATCCTCATGGCCCACAACGCCATCGCCCTCAAGGCCACCGTCCGCACCCGCTTCGGCAAGGGCTCCGCCCGCCAGGCCCGCCGCGACGGCCTCGTCCCCGTCGTCGTCTACGGCCACGGCACCGAGCCGCGCCACCTGCTCCTGGACGAGCACACCACCCGCCTCGCCCTGCGCGGCAACGAGAACGCCCTCGTCGAGCTCGACGTCGACGGCGACAAGGTCCTCGCCCTCGCCAAGGACGTCCAGCGTCACCCGATCCGCCCGGGTGTCCAGCACGTCGACTTCCTCCTGGTCAATCGCAACGAGCGTGTCGAGGTCGAGGTCCCCGTCGTCCTCACTGGTGAGGCCACCCCCGGCGCCCTGCCCATGATCGAGGCCGCCCACGTGCTCGTCTCCGCCCCTGCCGTCGAGATCCCCGAGACCATCGAGATCGACGTGACCGGCATCGCCCCCGGCACCCTCGTCACCGTCGCGGACCTCACGCTGCCCGCCCGTGTCGAGGCCGTCACCGAGGCCGAGACCGGTGTCGTCAACGTCGCCGAGGAGTCCGCCGTCGCCTCCGAGGAGACCGAGGACGAGGCCGCTGAGGCTGCCGCCGAGACCGAGTGACGCTCCGGCGTCGCACCTGCAAGGAGCTCGTATGAGCGACCCCTGGCTCATCGTCGGGCTGGGGAACCCCGAGGCCCGGTACGCCCGTAACCGCCACAACGTCGGCCACATGGTCATCGACGTCCTGGCAGGGCGTGCCGGGTCCCGGCTCTCCCAGCACAAGGCGCGCGCCCAGGTCGCCGAGACCCGCCTGGGCACCCTTCCCGGCGGCGCCCCCGGCCCGCGGGCCATCCTGGCGAGGCCCTCCACCTACATGAACGCCTCGGGCGGCCCGGTCAAGGCCCTCGCCCAGTTCTACCGGGTCGAGCCCACCACCCACCTGCTCGTCATCCACGACGAGCTCGACCTGCGGCCCCACGAGCTGCGCCTCAAGCACTCGGGTGGCGAGGGCGGGCACAACGGCCTGCGCTCCATCAGCCAGGTGCTGGGCACACGCGACTACGCGCGCCTGCGCGTGGGCATCGGACGTCCCCCGGGACGCCAGGACCCGGCCGACTACGTGCTCTCCGACGTCCCCGCCCGTGAGCGCGACGCGCTCGCCGTCACCCTCGAGCAGGCGGCCGACGTCGTCGAGCAGGTCGTCACCCTCGGCTTCGCTGCCGCCCAGGAGAGGCTGCACCGGCCCTGAGGTCGGCCCTGAGGCCTGCCTCAGGGCCGCGGCCTACTTCATGAGCCCCGTCTCGTAGGCGACGACGACGGCCTGGACACGGTCGCGCACGTCCAGCTTCGCCAGCACGTTGCCCACGTGGGTCTTGACGGTCGTCGCCGACACCACGAGGCGCTTGGCGATCTCAGCGTTCGACATGCCCTGGGCCATGAGGACGAGGATCTCGCGCTCACGCGGCGTGAGCGCCGCGATCCGCGCGTCCTCGGTCGCCTCGTGCTGCCCGTCCTGCGGCAGGTGGCCGGCGAACATCTCCAGCATCCGCCGCGTCACCCGGGGCGAGACAACCGCCTCGCCTGAGGCGACCGTGCGGATCGCGTCCGCCAGCTCGGCGGGACGCGTGTCCTTGAGCAGGAAACCGCTGGCACCCGCGCGCAACCCCGCGAAGGCGTACTCGTCCAGGTCGAAGGTTGTGAGGATGAGGATCCTCGTGCCCGGGCACTGGGAGGTGATCGCCTCCGTCGCCTCGATGCCGTTCATCCCCGGCATGCGCACGTCCATGAGGATGACGTCCGGGTGCAGGGCCCGCGCCTGCGCCAGCGCCGAGGCGCCGTCCGAGGCCTCGCCGATGACCTCGATGCCGTCCTCGGCGTCGAGCACCATGCGAAAACCCATGCGCATAAGCGCCTGGTCGTCTGCCAGGACGACGGTCACGGGACCGGTTCTCTCCTCGGGGCTCACTGCGGCATCTGCCATGACGTGGTTCCTTCGTTGCTCTCGTCCCAGCGCAGGACCGCACGCACCCGCCAACCGGTGGGGGTGGGCCCGGCGTCCACCGTCCCACCATAGACGGCGGCGCGCTCACGCATGCCGATAAGTCCTTTCCCGGAACCATGTACTGGCGTCGACCCCGGGGCCGCGTCGTTGTCGATCGTGAGGACCGCGGTGCCGGTGCGGCGCACCAGCCTGACCTGGACCTGTTTCGTCGTCGGCGCGTAGCGCAGGACGTTCGTCATCGCCTCCTGGGCGATGCGGAAGACCGTCAGCTGCAGCCCCTTGTCGTCGGGAAGCGGGTCCCCCAGCCAGTCGTAGTCCACGGGAACGCCCGCGGTGGTGAAGCGCTCGACGAGGACGGCCAGGTCCGCGGACTCGGGGGCGGGCGCTGTCGGCAGGTCCCCCGTGGAGCGGTCCGCGCCCACCTCGGTGGCCCGGCGCCGCAGGGCCTCGATCTCCGCCGAGGGCTCTGTGGGGGCGACGGTACCCGGGGGAGCGAACTCCGGAACCGGTAGCGCCCGCACCGCGGGAACGGGGCCGGAGGACGCCGTCGGCTCAACGGCGGTCGCCTCCGCTGCTGAGGTCCTGGCCGCCTTCCGGGCCGGGTCCGAGGACGCGCCCGGGTCGTCGCGCAGCACCCCGACCAGCCGCCGGGTGTCGGCCAGCGCCGAGCGGCCGGTCTCGGCGAGCACCGCCAGCGCCTGCTTGGCCATCTCCGGGTTGCGGTCCACCGCCGCGGCGGCTCCGTCGGACATGGTGATCATGACGGCGAGGGAGTGGGCGACGACGTCATGCATCTCCCGGGCGATACGGCTGCGCTCGTTGGCAGCAGCCAGGGCGGCAGCCTGCTCGCGGGCCAGGGCGAGACGGTCGTTGCGCTGGGCGAGCTCGACTACCTGGGCCCGCTGGATGCGCAGGATGATGCCCGTGAGCGTGCCGATGACGTTGACGAGGGCGAAGGGCAGGAGCAGGTCGAAGAACCCCACCTTTGCCGAAACGGGGAGTCCGGGGACGAGGCAGCCGGACAGCGCGGCCGTGACCATGGAGACCGTGCAGGCCGCCCAGACCAGGGACAGGCGCTGACGCGTGGCGAGGGTCCCCAGAAGCACCGGGACCCCGATGACGGAGAAGGCGCTCATCGACAGCGCGACATAGGTCCCTGCCCGGAGCTCCAGCTCCAGGACCCGTGGGACGACGAGGGCGTGCAGCAGCGGCACGAAGGTCACCAGGCCCCAGGACAGGGTCGGCTTGAGGCGCCGTATACACATGCCGAATCCGCACACAAGGCCGGTGACCGTGACCGTCGTGACGGCGATGGCGGCGTTGCCGGCTTCTCCGAAGTCCTCGTCCAGCATGGGGCGGAGCCCCATAGGAATGTTGAGCAGAACGATGGCGGTGGCGATCACCGTGTCAGTCAAAAGAGTGTGGGACTCCTGCCACTGAACGAAGCGGCGGGCGGAGGGGGGAATGCTCATCGTCGGTACCTCCCGGGTGATCGTAAGCGTATTGCCGTCGGCCCCGGTGCGCTGGCACACAGCCTGCGCACCGGGGCCGACCAGCCGGTGGGCCTGTCAGGCGTCGCGGCGGGAGAAGACGATGGCGGCGATGACCACCGGAAGGATCGCCCAGGCGGCGAAGCCGAGGCAGGCCTGCCAGTGCTCGAGGAAGAGCTGGGTGCCCGGCTGGCCCCACTGGACGAGGTGCTCGAAGGGGTCGTAGACGGAGCCGGACAGCGGGAGCGGCTCGAAGGCCCGGATGTTGTTGATCCACTCCCACTTGAGCACGGCGAGGCTGAGAGGGATGTCGATGACGAACAGGAGGCTGAAGACCGCGGTGATTGCGCCGGCGGTCGAGCGCAGGAGGAAGCCGAGGCCCATGGCGAGCAGGGCGGTTCCCGCGTAGGCCAGTCCCGCTCCCCACACGAATCCGAGGTACTCGGCGTCGGCCAGCGACCCGGCCGCGTCACCGATGACGAGGACGGAGATGACCCACGCGGTGATGATCGACAGAGCCCCGAGCAGGAAGCTGAACAGGGACAGGACGGTCGCCTTCGCCAGGAGCAGACGGCCGCGTCGGGGCACCGCCGCGAGGCTGGAGCGGATCTGCCCGGAGGAGTACTCCCCGGTGATGGCCAGGGCGCCGAGCACGGCGACGACGATCTGCCCGATCTGGAGGCCACCGACGACCTGGGTCCAGGAGTCAGGCCTGCCCATGTGGTTCATCCCGATGACGATCGCGGCGCCGAACCCGGCGGTAATGAGCAGCGCGATTCCTGCGGTGATCCAGGTGGAGCGCAGGGTCCGCAGCTTGATCCACTCCGAGTGCAGTGAGTGCAGGAGGGTCTGGCGGCCCGTGCCGACCGAGGACGGGGCGAGAGTGCCACGGCTGCGGCGGGCGGAACGTGCGGTGGGCTGGGCGGGGGACGATGTGCTGGTCATGTCGGACTCCATCGAGTGCTCGAGTGAGGAGAGGAAGGTGTGGCTCAGGGGGATGGCGGCGGCACTCATGTCAGCGCCTGCCTGCACTGTGGTGGGAGGGGCGGGTGCCGGCCGGGCCGGCGGCTGCCGGGGCGCCGGTGACGTACTCGACCTCGCCGCCGGTCAGCTCCAGGTAGGCCTCCTCCAGGGAGGCGTGCTGAGTGACGAGCTCGTGCAGGACGATGCCGTGGGAGGCGGCGGCCTCACCGATACGTGCGGCCGGCACGGTGGTCGTCGTGAGCGTGTCAGGGGCGGTGCGCTGGATCTCGAGACCGTCAGCGGTCAGGACCTGGGCCAGGCGGCCGGCGTCGGGGGAGACGACCCGCACGACGTCGTTGGTGGCGGAGGCGATGACGTCAGCGACAGGACCGGCGGTGAGGATCCGGCCGCGGCCGATGACGATGAGGTGGTCCGCCGTCATGGACATCTCGCTCATGAGGTGGGAGGAGATGAACACTGTGCGTCCCTGCTCGGCCAGCGAGCGGCAGGTCTCGCGCACCCACTTGACACCCTCGGGGTCGAGGCCGTTGACCGGCTCGTCGAAGATGAGCACCTTGGGGTCGCCCAGGAGGGCGGCCGCGATGCCCAGGCGCTGGCCCATGCCGAGGCTGAAGCCCTTGACCCGCTTGCGGGCCACGGAGGTCAGGCCCGTGAGCTCCAGGACCTCGTCGACGCGGCGCGTCGGGATGCCGTTGGAGACGGCCAGCTGGGTCAGGTGGGCCCGGGCGGTGCGCGAGCCGTGCAGGCCCTTGGCGTCCAGGAGGGCGCCGACCTCGCGCAGCGGCGAGGCCAGGTCGCGGTAGGAGCGTCCGTTGACCGTGACGCGGCCGCTGGTGGGCTTGTCCAGGCCCATGATGAGGCGCATCGTCGTGGACTTGCCAGCACCGTTGGGGCCGAGGAAGCCGGTGACGGTGCCGGGCTCGACGGTGAAGGAGATGTTGTCAACGGCGGTCTTGGAACCGTAGCGCTTGGTGAGACCGACGGCTTCGATCATGGGGATCAACTCGTTTCTGGTGGGCGGTTGCCTGAGCCGGTGACAAGCACCGGTTGCTCGTGTGCCTTCAGCCTAGGAAACGCCCTCGACGATCTGATCGGCCGTGGTGACGAACCTCAGCGTCCGGTCCATCAGGCCGAGAGACGTAGCCGTCTCCTCCTGTGGGAGGATGGGGCCTGCTATCCGCCTTGATCTCAGGTCTCATCCAGGAATTCGGGGCAGGATCGCGGCGTTGAGACCGTCAGGTGCTGACCGCCCGGCCGGCCGCCCGGCCACCGGACGCCGTCGGCTCACCCACATCCCCGTCAGAGAGGGAGTCACAGGACATGAGCAACCCGTACTTCGACCGCAACCCGGCCTTCCGGAAGGGGGCGACGGCGACCGCGACCCGCACCCCCGCGGGGTACCCCACCATGCCGGGGTACCGGCCCGGCCAGCAGCAGGCGGGCCAGGCCTACGGGCAGGCAGGCGTCGGCTACCAGGGACAGCAGTACGGCCAGCAGTACCAGCAGTACGGCCAGGCCTATGGACAGCAGTACCAGCAGTACGGCCAGGCCTATGGACAGCAGCAGTACGGCCAGGCCTATGGACAGCAGCAGTACGGCCAGGCCAGCCCGCAGCAGCTCGCCGGCCTTGAGGCGCAGTACGGTGCGCCCGCCGCCACCAACGTCGACCGCGGCCGCATGACCTACGACGACGTCATCATGCGCTCCGCGGCCATGCTCGGGGTCATCGTCCTGGTCGGCTCCGTCTCCTGGCTGCTGGTGCGCAGCCCCGCCACCGTCGGCTACGGCGCCCTCATGATGGTCGTCGGCGGCCTCGGCGGCTTCGTGCTGGGCCTGGTCAACGCCTTCAAGAAGACGCCCAGCCCGGCGCTCATCATGAGCTACGCCGCCTTCGAGGGCATGCTTCTCGGATCCTTCTCGGGCCTCATGGAGCTCAAGTACCCCGGCATCGTGACGCAGGCGGTGGTGGGGACCCTGACCACCTTCGGTGTCGTGCTCGCCGCCTTCAAGTTCGCCGACTTCCGTATGGGCGGCAAGGCCAAGAGGATCTTCATGGTCGCCATGGGCGGCTACTTCGTCTTCTGCATCATCAACGCCATCCTCATCGCCACCGACATCGTCAACACCCCCTGGGGGGTGCGTGGCGTCACCGTCATGGGCATCCCGCTGGGCTTCGTCATCGGTGCCTTCGCCGTCATCCTGGCGGCCTTCAGTCTGGTCATGGACTTCGAGTCCATCGAGCGCGGTGTGGAGCGCGGCCTGCCCACCCGTTACGCCTGGGCGGGCGCCTTCGGTCTGACGGTCACCCTCGTGTGGCTCTACGTCGAGATCCTCAGGATCCTCGCGATCCTGCGTGGCAGCGACTGAGCACAGCGGCACGCACCCGTTAGGCTCCACCCATGATCAACCTCAACATGCCCACGGTCGAGGGCGCCAAGGGCGCCAAGCCCGTCCTCGTCTTCCCCTCCGCCGAGGCCCCCGAGGGCCTGCAGGCCCAGGTGCTCGACGCCGGTGACGGCCAGGTCGTGGAGGCCGGCGACCATATCGTCTGCCACTACCTCGGACAGTGCTGGAACGGCCAGGTCTTCGACAACTCCTACGACCGCGGCGCCCCGCTGGACTTCCAGATCGGCGTCGGCATGGTCATCCGCGGCTGGGACGACGGTCTCGTCGGCCAGCGCGTGGGCAGCCGTGTCCTGCTGTCCATCCCCTCGGAGCTGGGCTACGGCGACCGCGGTGTCCCGCAGGCGGGCATTAAGGGCGGCGACACCCTCGTCTTCGTCACGGAGATCCTCGGCGTCATGTGAGGCCCGCGGGACCTGGCGACAGCCTTCGTCGTCCTGAGCCCCGTCCGACCACGAGGTCGGGCGGGGCTCAACGCGTGCCGGGCGCCGGGGGAGTCACGCTGCATGAGCTGGGCGCTTGCCGTCTGCCTCGCGCGGCCGCTTTACTACCGTGATGATGCTGCTTCCGCCCAAGGCCCGGCCCGGCGACCGCGTCGCGGTCCTGTCCCCGTCCCTGGCGGCCCCCGGCTTCGCCCCGGCGGTCCACGAGCAGGCCATGGCCAGGCTCGAGGCCCTCACCGGCCTGGTCCCCGTGGAGT
>CALEXZ010000116.1 GCA_937926195.1 uncultured Actinomyces sp. | reverse complement strand
GTCAAGCACTGGCACGGCGCCAAGGCCGACTCCTGGTTCGCCCACATCGCGCTCGGCGTCCCGGGCGAGAACACCTCCAACGAGTGGCTCGAGCCGGTCGACGACGCCCACTACGCGGCCCTGTAGAGCCCCGCGGGGCCGGGCGCCCGCGCGTCGGGGACCGCTCCGGCCCGCGCGGCGTCGTCCCCGCTCCCGGACTCCCGCCGCCCGAGCCGCTGACTGAGATGTTTCGTCTCAGTTTCCGGCGGGATGGGATGCTCGAGTCCAGCGCGGGAGACCGCCTGTCCAACGACGTGCTCCTGCGCGGACCATCCCCTACGAAGGAGCCCTCAATGCAGGACGTTGTCGAGAAGGTCTACGAGCAGGTCGTGGCCCGCAACCGCGGTGAGGCCGAGTTCCACCAGGCGGTGCGCGAGGTCCTGGAGTCCCTGGACCCCGTCATCGCCAAGCACCCCCATTACGCCGACAACGCGCTCCTGGAGCGCATCGTCGAGCCGGAGCGCCAGATCATCTTCCGCGTGCCGTGGGTCGACGACGCCGGGACGGTGCACGTCAACCGCGGCTTCCGCATCGAGTTCAACTCGGCCCTGGGCCCCTACAAGGGCGGCCTGCGCTTCCACCCCAGCGTCAACGCGGGCATCATCAAGTTCCTCGGCTTCGAGCAGATCTTCAAGAACGCCCTGACCAACCAGGGCATCGGCGGCGGCAAGGGCGGGGCCGACTTCGAC
Organism: uncultured Actinomyces sp.; assembly: GCA_937926195.1. Lineage (GTDB taxonomy): Bacteria > Actinomycetota > Actinomycetes > Actinomycetales > Actinomycetaceae > Actinomyces. The sequence goes on along the minus strand of CALEXZ010000116.1, from coordinate 18,038 downwards.
CCGCACGGCCGCTCCGAGGGCGAGATCATGCGCTTCTGCCAGTCCTTCATGACCGAGCTGGCCCGCCACATCGGCCCGGCCACCGACGTGCCCGCCGGCGACATCGGCGTGGGCGGCCGCGAGATCGGCTACCTGTTCGGCCAGTACAAGCGCCTGCGCAACGCCTACGACGCCGGGGTCCTCACCGGCAAGGGCCTGGCCTGGGGCGGATCCCTGGTGCGTACCGAGGCCACCGGCTACGGCACGGTCCTGTTCGCCCAGTCCATGCTGGCCACCAGGGGCCAGGCCCTGGAGGGCAAGACCGTCGCGGTCTCCGGTGCCGGGAACGTGGCCATCTACGCGATCGAGAAGGCCCAGAAGCTGGGTGCCAAGCCGATCACCTTCTCCGACTCCTCCGGCTACGTCGTCGACGAGGCCGGGGTGGACCTGGAGCTGCTCAAGCAGGTCAAGGAGGTCGAGCGTGGCCGCGTCAAGGACTACGTCGAGCGCCGTCCCGGCGCCCGCCTGGTGACCCAGGGCCGGGTGTGGGACGTGCCCGTGGACGTCGCCCTGCCCTGCGCCACCCAGAACGAGCTCGACGGCGCCAACGCCGCCACCCTGCTGAAGAACGGCTGCGCCGTGGTCTCCGAGGGCGCCAACATGCCCTCCACCCCCGAGGCCGTCGAGGCCTTCCAGTCCGCCGGGATCCTCTACGCCCCCGGCAAGGCCTCCAACGCCGGCGGCGTGGCCACCTCCGCCCTGGAGATGGAGCAGAACGCCGGGCGCACCCGCTGGGACTTCGCCACCGCCGAGGCCAAGCTCGACGCCATTATGACCGACATCCACGACTCCTGCGTGGCCGCGGCCGAGGAGTACGGCCGCCCCGGCGACTACGTGCTGGGCGCCAACGCCGCTGGCTTCACCCGGGTCGCCGACGTCATGATCGCCCACGGCATCGTCTGACGTCCTGCCGCTGAGGTCCTGCTGCTGAGGTCCTGTCGCCTCGCCCGCCCCGGCAGCCCGCCCCGCGAGAACGGTACTTATTGCTCGTGAGAACGGTACTTGTTGCTCGTGAGAACGGTACTTATTGCTCGCGAGAACGGTACTTGTTGGCCGCGAGAACGGGCCCTGTGCCTGACCCGTGACCGGCTGAGGCGGTCCTGCTGCGGCCTGGGCCCGGACGGCGTCTCCGTCCTCGCTGGTCGCCTCGACCTGACCGGGCGGCTCTCCGTAACCCTGCGGAGGGTCGCCCGGTCTTCGTGCGTCCAGGCGGCGTCGCGTCCGTGCCCACGGTGACAGTTGCCGGGCCTCTGAGGTCCGGGGCGACGGTCACCCGTCGCGTCCGTGCCCATGGTGACGGCGGCGCACCGCGCGGACCGTACGGTGGCGGGGCTCTCGCGTCCGTGCCCACGGTGGGCTGGCCTGCGGCCGGTCCGCACGTACCCCAGAAGCGGACCGACGTCGTCAAGGCGCCCAAGACCGTGAAGGGCTGGTCCGCGCGTACCCCAGGTGGCGGCTCGGCCAGGTCAGCTCACAGGACGCCACCTAGCAGGCCGGTCCGCGCGTACCCCAGGTGGCGGCCCGCAGATGGCGCGAGGGAGTAAGTGCCTCAGGGCTGGTCCGTGAGTCCAGGTGGAGGCCCCGGCTGGGGAGGGTGCTCCCGGGGCTGCGAGGGCGCGGTGGCGGCTGGTCACCTCGTCCGTTCTCGCGACGAACAAGTACCGTTCTCACGACGAACAAGTACCGTTCTCGCGACGAACAAGTACCGTTCTCGCGGATCTGGGGGTGCCGCGGGGCCCTGGCCACGCCGTCGGCGTAAGAGGTGAACAATCGCCGCGCTACCACTATGATAGTGGTGCAAATCACCTACCGAGAGGCCGGAATGTCCGAAATCGTGTGGCTACATGTCCGATCGGGCGTTATAGTCCTCTTATCGGCGTCCGATCGGGCGATGATCCAAGGGAGGAGGAGTCGTGGGGCAGATGAGCGCTGAGGAGCGGCAGGAGTCCATCGTCGACGAGGTCCTCGTCAACGGCCGCGTCAGCGTCACCGCGCTCGCCGAGCGCCACAGCGTCACCGTCGAGACCATCCGCCGGGACCTGACCGCCCTGGACAGGCGCGGCGCTCTGCGCAAGGTCCACGGCGGGGCGGTGGCCACCTCCGCCGTCGCCGCCCCCGAGACCGCCGTCATTGAACGTGAGCAGTCTCACGCGCAGGCCAAGCGGGCCATGGCCCGGGTCGCCGTGGGCGCCCTGGACCTGGGGGCGGGCGACCGCCTCATCCTGGACGCGGGCACCTCCGTGGCCGCACTCGTCCCCCTCCTGCCGCCCGGGATGCCCCTGACCATTATCACCTCCTCGGTCCTGACCGCCTCGGCACTGGCCCCCCAGGAGCACCTCAGCGTGCGGATCCTGGGCGGTCAGGTCCGCGGCCTCACCCAGGCCGCCGTCGGCCCCGAGGCCCTGGCCACCCTGGCCACCCTGCGTGTGGACACCGCCGTCATCGGGGCCAACGGGCTCAGCGCCCGTCACGGCCTGTCCACCCCCGACCCGGAGGAGGCCGCCACCAAGCGGGCCATGGTCGCGGCCGCCGACAGGGTCGTGGTCCTGCTCGACTCCTCCAAGGTCGGCCAGGAGCACCTGGTCTCCTTCGCCCCCCTGGACGCCATCGACGTCCTGGTCACCGACCGCCCCCTACCCACCAGCCTCCACACCGCCATCACCACTACCGGAGCAGAGGTCCTCACCACATGATCACCACACTCACGCCCAACCCCTCGCTCGACCGCACCGTCACCCTGCCCGGCCCGCTGCTGCGCGGCGCCGTCAACCGCCTGGCCTCCGTCACCGTGGAGCCCGGCGGCAAGGGGGTCAACGTCGCCCGCGTGCTGGCCGCCTCCGGACAGCCCGTCACCACCGTCCTGCCCGCCGCCACGCACGACCCGCTCCTGGCCGCCATCGCCGCCCTGGGCCTGCCCGGCCTGACCGCCCTGCCCGTGCCCGTGGCCGGGGCGGCCCGCGTCAACACCGCCGTCACCGAGCCCGACGGCACCACCACCAAGCTCAACGAGCCCGGCGCGGGCCTGAGCGCGGAGGAGGTCGACGCCGTCGAGCACGCCCTGCTGGGGGCCCTCGCCTCCGCCCCGCCCACCGCCACGGACGAGCACCACTGGGCGGTCCTGTCCGGCTCCCTGCCGCCCGGCGCCCCGGTGGACTGGTACGTGCGCCTGGTGGGGCTCCTGCGCCCCCTGGGGGTGCGCATTGCCGTGGACACCTCCGACGCCCCCCTGGCCGCCCTGGCCGCCGCCCTGCCCGGCTCCGCCCCGGACCTGATCAAGCCCAACGGCGAGGAGCTCGCCCAGCTGGCCGGGGTGGGCGCCACCGACCTGGAGGAGGGGGCCATGGCCGGGGACCTGGAGCCCGTGGCCGCCGCCGCCCGCGTCCTGGTGGACCTGGGGATCGGCGCCGTCATGGCCACCCTGGGCGCGGCGGGAGCCGTGCTCGTCACCCCCGACGGCGCCTGGCACGCCACCGCCCCGCGGGTGCCGGTGGTCTCCACGGTCGGCGCCGGGGACTCCTCCGTGGCCGGCTACGTCCTGGCCGACGTGCGCGGCGGGGACGAGTCCCGGCGCCTGTCCACCGCCATGGCCTACGGCTCGGCCGCCGCCAGCCTGCCCGGCACCACCCTGCCCACGCCCGCCGACCTGCCCTCGCTGGCCTCCGTCGTCACCGCGCTGTGAGCGCCCGCCGCTCCCGGCTCCGGGCCGCGGCCGTCCCGGCGGCTGCGCCCCCGCGTCGCCAGCACCACTGAGCCGCCGCTCATTATCGATCGTCAGCACTCATTACCACCCCACCCCGAGCGCCTCGTCGCCCGACCCACAAGGAAAGAACAATGTCACCAGCACCGCAGCAGGTACCACTGATTGTGCCTGAGCTCGTCGCCCTCGACGCCTCACCCGGGAAGGAGAAGAAGGACGTCATCGAGTTCCTGGCCTCCGTCGTGGCCGGCGCCGGCCGCGCCAGCTCGCCCGACGGCCTGGCCACCGACGCCCTGGCCCGTGAGGCCACCGCGCCCACCGGCATCCCCGGGGGCATCGCCATCCCGCACTGCCGCAGCCCCCACGTGCTCGCCCCCTCCCTGGGCTTCGCCCGCCTGGCCGAGCCCGTGAGCTTCGGCGCCGCCGACGACCGGGACGCCGACCTCATCTTCATGATCGCCGCTCCCGCCGGGGCCGACGACTTCCACCTCCAGCTGCTGGCCAAGCTCGCCCGCGGCCTCATGCGCACCGACTTCACCGACGCCCTGCGCGCCGCCCCCACCGCCCAGGACGTCGTCCGCCTGGTCACCCAGCAGGTCCAGCCCGAGCTGCTGGAGGACGCCCCCGCCGACGCGGCCCCCGCCTCCACGGCGGCGCCCACCTCGCACGCGGCCCCCGCGGGCAGCAAGGGGACCGTCATCGTGGGCGTCTCCTCCTGCCCCACCGGCATCGCCCACACCTTCATGGCCGCCGAGGCCCTCGAGCAGGCCGGCAAGGAGCGCGGCGTCGAGGTCCACATCGAGGGGCAGGGCTCCGGCAAGGTCGACTGGCTCGACCCCGCCGTCATCGAGCGCGCCGACGCCGTCGTCTTCGCCCACGACCTGCCCGTCAAGGGCCGCGAGCGCTTCGCCGGCAAGCCGGTCATCGACGTCGGCGTCAAGGCCGCCGTCAACGACGCCGGGGCTCTCATCGACCGGGCCCTGGCCGCCATCGACGACCCCTCCGCCCCGACGGTGCCCGCGGGCGCCACCGCCGACGCCGACACCGCCAGCGAGGACAAGGTCCACTGGGCGCGCCGTCTCCAGCGCTCGGTGATGACCGGCGTGTCCTACATGATTCCCTTCGTCGCCGCCGGTGGTCTGCTCACCGCCCTCGGGTTCCTCTTCGGTGGCTACGACATCGGCGCTACCGCCACGAACATCGTCATCGGTGACCACGACGCGGGCCTGGCCGCCGCCAGCCTGTGGAACCTGCCGGACCTGAGCAACCCCGCCTACGCGGCGCCGCACGCCCTGGGCGGCTCCGCCCTGGCCGCCTACCTCGGCGCCGTCTTCGCCCTCCTGGGCAGCGCCTCCATGGGGCTGCTCGTGCCGGCCCTGGCCGGGTACACGGCCTTCGGTCTGGCCGGCCGCCCCGGCATCGCCCCCGGCTTCGTCATGGGCCTGGCGGCGATCGCCACCGGCTCCGGCTTCATCGGCGGACTCATCGGCGGCATCCTCGCCGGGTACATGGCCGCCTGGCTCGCCGGACTGAGCACACCGCGCTGGCTGCGCAGCCTCATGCCCGTCGTCGTCATCCCCCTGTCGGTCACCCTCACCGTCGGCTCCGTCATGTACGTCATCCTCGCCGGGCCGCTGTCCTCCTTCATGAACTGGCTGACCACCGTGCTGACCGACATGGCCAACAACGGCTCGGCCGTCTTCCTGGGCGTCATCCTCGGCCTCATGATGTGCTTCGACCTCGGCGGCCCCGTGAACAAGGCCGCCTATCTCTTCGGCACCGCCGGCCTGGCGGCCGCCACGAGCGCCTCCTACGAGATCATGGCCGCCGTCATGGCTGCGGGCATGGTCCCGCCGCTCGCCCTCGCCCTGGCCACGACCATCCGGCCGCGTCTGTTCACCGACGTCGAGCGCGACAACGGCCGTGCCGCCTGGCTGCTGGGAGCCTCCTTCATCTCCGAGGGCGCCATCCCCTTCGCCGCGGCCGACCCGCTGCGCATCATCCCGCCCGCCATGGTCGGCGGTGCGGTCACCGGAGCGCTGTCCATGGCGATGCACGTGGGCTCCCGGGCCCCGCACGGCGGCATCTTCGTGTTCTTCGCGATCGACAACGTCCTGTGGTTCGTCCTGTCCATCCTGTGCGGCACGCTCATCACCTGCGCGGGGGTCGTCCTGCTCAAGCAGATGGCGGCGCGCAAGCGCAGCGAGGACGCGCGCGAGGAGGCCGTCGCTGCCGCCTGAGCTCCCCGCTCGGCCGCGCGTGGGCGCCGCCGCCCTCCCGGTAGGTTGGCACCATGCCCCGCCCACGCATCGCCGCCTACACCGCCCCGCCCGCGGCCGTCGTCGCCGCCCTCGACCTCCTGCGTGAGCGCCACGAGGTTCCCGACGGCTTTCCCGAGGAGGCGCTGGCCCAGGCCAGCGCCTCCTCGCTGGCGTGGGAGGGCGGCGGCCCCGAGCGCTTCCTCGCCGAGGGCCACGGTGACGGGCTGGCGGTGCGCGACGCCCGCGACCTGCCCCTGGTCACCATCGACCCGCCCGGCTCCATGGACCTCGACCAGGCCCTCCTCCTGGAGCGGATCACCCCCGCCAGCGGGGGCGCCGGGGCGCTCCCCGACGGTGCCGCCCCCGGCTACCGGGTCACCTACGCCATCGCCTCCCTCGCCACCTTCGTCACCCCGGGCGGCGCGCTGGACACCGAGCTGCGCCGACGCGGCGAGACCGTCTACGCCCCCGACCGCTCGGTCCCGCTGCACCCCCAGGCCCTGTCGCACGGGTCCGCCTCCCTGCTGCCCGACGCCGACCGCCCCGCCTGCCTGTGGACCATCAAGCTCGACGCCGAGGGCGCCGTGGAGAGCGCGCACGTCGAGCGGGCCCTCGTGCGCTCGCGCGCCCGCCTCACCTACGCCCAGGTCCAGGAGGCGCTCGACGGCGCCAGCGCCCTGCCCGCCGCCGTACCCGCGGACCTGCCCGGGCTGCTGCGGGAGGTCGGCACCCTGCGTGAGCGCCAGGAGGCGCAGCGGGGCGGCGTGTCCCTGTCCACGCCCGAGCAGGAGGTCGTCCGAGACGAGGACGCCGACGGCTACCGCCTCACCTACCGGGCCGCGCTGCCCGTCGAGGGCTGGAACGCCCAGGTCTCCCTGCTCACCGGCATGTGCGCCGCCGCCATCATGGTGCGCGCAGGGGTCGGCATCCTGCGCACGATGCCGCCCGCGGACCCCCGTGACTACCGCCGTCTGCGCCGCATCGCCCACGCCCTGGGCGTCGCCTGGCCCGAGGAGCTGGCCTACCCCGAGCTCGTGCGCCGACTGGACGCCTCCGTGCCCGCGCACGCAGCCTTCATGGACCGGGCCGCGGGCCTGTTCCGCGGTGCCGGGTACCACGCCTTCGGGCCGGGCATCGCCCCGGCTCCGCAGGCGGGGCAGGCCTTCCACGCCGCCATCGCTGCCCGCTACGCGCACGTGACGGCGCCGCTGCGCCGCCTCGTGGACCGTTACGCGGAGGAGGTGTGCGTGGCGGCCTGCGCCGGTGCGCCGGTGCCCGGCTGGGTGCTGGAGGCTCTGGGAGGGCTCGCCGAGGTCATGGCGGTCACCGACCGTCGCGCCCGGGCGGTCGGGCACGGGGCGGTCTCGGCGATCGAGGCCCTGGTGCTCGACGGGCACGTCGGCGAGGTCTTCGACGGCGTGCTGCTGTCCGAGCGCGACGGGCGCGGAGAGGTCATGCTCCTGGAGCCCGCCGTCGTCGCGGCGGTGCGCCTGGAGGACGAGGCGCGGGGCACCTCCCGGCCGGGCGACTCCCCGGGCTCCTCCGGGGCGGGCGACTCCGGGGCGGGTGCCCGACGGGACTCAGCGCGAGGCGCTAGACCGGCCCTGCCGGTGGGTGAGGCCGTGCGGGTGCGGCTTGAGGAGGTCGACGTCGTCGCTGCCCGGGTGACCTTCGTCCTCGAGACCGCCGATTGGGCAGCGTAGTGGTTCCGCGTGGAGTCCGGTGCAGATCTGGGCAGGCTTGGTTGTGCGGCTGGTGCAGCGTCTGCTTCGACCCTCTCGTACTTGCGCGGGCTGACTGCGGCTGAACTGCTGGAGTCGACCACCACGTGGTCGAAGACGTCCTGTGTGACGATCTGGACGAACCTGTCAGCCACGACACGATCCTCCACGCTGGAGCGATGGCAGTTGAAAGGACGGGCGACGACCGCCGTCGGAACTGGGCTCGGCTGGCGCCAGACGGGACCAACGGCGGTCCTTGGGACCAGCAGGCGCCACGGGCCCCAGGATCCTGTGGCGAACGTAGGCACTCACCTCTAGAAACCCCAACCAAGCCCGTCGCCCACCTGACATCGTCACCTCCTGTCGTGTTCGAGGAACACACTCGGCGCAAGCGGACCGGTGTCTGAGACGGTCCGGGGCTCCATCCGGCTTCGGTGGCACTGGCGACACTCCCACCTAGATTACGTCAGTAGATCGTGTCTATAATGGCGTGGTTCATGGGTGTGTCCGGTGCCGTCATGGGCGAGATGCTCTGCATGTCCGCTCGTGGTCGGGACGGTGTCACATACTGTGTCTAAACGGGATGACCCACACATGAGAAGAGGACTTCCGTGAGGCGCTACGAGGCAACTGCCTACATCGAGAACGAGGGAGCAGGCGATCTGAAGACTCTCGCCAGGGAGCTGGACGCCGTCGCTCGCGAGCAAGCGCGGGAGCATGACGACATCTTCGTCGGCGAGGTCCGTTGCGCTCCTAGCATCTCCAGTGTTGTGATCACGCTGGAGGTTGTGGCTGAGCGTCCCTCCCACGCTGCGAGGATGTCGAGTAACTTCCTGAACGACGTGGTTGGCCGCATGGGCTCTAGGGTCCTGGTTGGTGCGGGACGTGAGCTCGCCTACGCCTGAACGATAATGCTCGATCCGGAGACCCTGGTTCGCCACGAGAGGTCGTTGAGCCGTTTTGGGTCGTTCGGGGTGCGGCTGGGTGATTTCCTCGCCGTGCTGCCGACGGTCGGTGCTGTTCTCCTAGGGGTCGCCCCGTTCTTGGGAAGGCCGTGGCGGGGCGTATTCGTAGTTTCCTCGATCGTTTTGGTCTTGGTGGGGATTGTTGTCAGTCTTCGTCAAAGGCCGCGACGCAGTGAGCTCATGCGCGATGTCTGTGAAATCGATAAGGAACGTAAGCGCGAGAAGGCTGAGTATGTCAAGTTTGCTCAGGAGCGTGATGCTGAGTTGCGCGACGCCATCAAGACCCTTGCTCGTCGGATACTGAGCGAACTTGGTATCGATCTGACAACTACACGCATCACCATTTACCTCAGCCATGCCGAGCGGAACTGCTTTATTCCGCTGGCTCGCTACTCGCGAAATCCAGATCTCGCCAATCCCGGGCGTTCCCGTTACGATAGGTACGATGGGGCTATTGATAGGGCGTGGACAAAGGGGTTCGTGTTCGTTGATGGGTATCCGGAGAATAATGAGGAGTGGGTGTCCTTCATGTGCTCCCAGGCCCGGTTCCCGCAAGACGTAGCCGAGGCGATCAGGATGAAGTCCCGGTGCATCGCAGGGGTTCAGCTCTCGCACGACCATCACCCAGTGGGCGTGCTGATTATCGAGGCCGATCAGTCCTGGACTGACGCAACACTGGAAGACCGTGTCCAGGATGAGTCCGGACCATTCGCTCAGATGTGTGCGACTGTCTCCGAGATCGTATATGTACTCCGCAAGTCCTTCAACAACGAGGATGTTGTGAGCCACCTGAAGGCATGAACGATCGTTGGGGCATTACGCGCCCCGCTGCGACGCAGCCGCCGTGTGTGGGAAGATGCCCGCGTGAGCTTCGGTGACACCACCCAGACCACCATCCCCGCCCATCCCCCCGACGATGCCCCCGCGCACCTGCTCAACCCCGCAGACCTCGTCGAGCCCCCCGTGCGTGAGGAGTGCGGCGTCTTCGGGGTCTGGGCCCCCGGCGAGGACGTCTCGCGGCTGAGCTACTTCGGTCTCTACGCCCTGCAGCACCGCGGCCAGGAGTCCGCGGGCATCGCCACCACCGACGGCTCCAAGATCCTCGTCTACAAGGACCTCGGCCTCGTCTCCCAGGTGTTCAACGACCAGACGCTGACGAACCTGGCCGGGCACATCGCCGTCGGGCACGTGCGCTACGCCACCCAGGGGGCCACCACCTGGGAGAACGCCCAGCCCATGCTCGGCCCCGTCTCCGGCGGCTCCACCCTCGCCCTGGTCCACAACGGCAACCTCACCAACACCCGCCAGCTCATGGAGCGCATCCGCGCCACGAGCGGCGAGGACCTCAGCGGCGAGCTGGGACGCGGCTCCTCCACGGACACGGCCGTGCTCGCCTCCCTCATGGGGCTGGTCTCCGACAGGGGCTTCCTCGAGGGCTGGGACGACGCCGAGGACCTGCGCGCCACCGGCCTGGAGCCCGACGTCGACCTCATCGCCGCCGCACCGCCCCTGACGGTCTCCCAGGCCGCCCGCCGGGTCCTGCCGATGCTGCGCGGCGCCTTCTCCCTCGTCTTCATGGACGAGCGCACCCTCTACGCCGCCCGCGACCCGCACGGCGTGCGCCCCCTGGTGCTGGGACGCCTGAGCAGCGGCTGGGTGGTGGCCTCCGAGACCGCCGCCCTCGACATCGTCGGTGCCGCCTTCGTGCGCGAGATCGAGCCCGGCGAGCTCATCGAGATCGACGCCGAGGGCCTGCGCTCCACCCGTTTCGCCCAGCCGCGCCGCTCCGGCTGCGTCTTCGAGTACGTCTACCTCGCTCGCCCCGACACCCAGATCGCGGGACGCTCCGTCATCGCCTCCCGCAACGCCATGGGGGCGGCCCTGGCCCGCGAGCACCCCGTGGACGCCGACCTCGTCATCGCCACCCCCGAGTCCGGCACCCCCGCCGCCATCGGCTACGCCCAGGCCTCCGGCATCCCCTACGGGCAGGGGCTCATCAAGAACGCCTACGTGGGGCGCACCTTCATCCAGCCGACCCAGACGCTGCGCCAGCTCGGCATCCGCCTCAAGCTCAACCCGGTGCGCGAGGTCATCGAGGGCAAGCGCCTCGTCGTCGTCGACGACTCGATCGTGCGCGGCAACACCCAGCGGGCCCTGGTGCGCATGCTGCGCGAGGCCGGCGCCGCCGAGGTCCACGTGCGCATCTCCTCCCCGCCGGTGCTGTGGCCCTGCTACTACGGCATCGACTTCGCCACCCGCGCCGAGCTCATCGCCACCGGCATGAGCGTGGAGGAGATCCGCCGCTCCATCGGCGCCGACTCCCTGGGCTACCTGTCGGTCGAGGCCATGGTCGAGGCCACCGGCCAGAACGCCGACGAGCTGTGCACCGCCTGCTTCACCGGCCGCTACCCCATCACCCCGCCGGTCGAGGGTGTGCCCGTGGGCAGCCTGACCGCCCACCGGGTCCCCACCGCTGTCCGACGGCGGCCGCCCGGCGCGGGCGACGTCGTCTCCTCGCTCACCGTCACCATGCCGGACCTGTCCGGCGGCTCGACGGCGACCGCCGGGGCGCCCGCTGCCGCCTCCCCGGCTACGGCTGCCTCGGCCGCTGCTGCCTCGGCCACCGGCTCCCCGGCCACCGGCTCCGCCTCCCCGGCCGCCACCACCGCACCGCCCCCCGACGAAGGACCACGCACGTGAGCACCGACCCCACTGACACCCGCCCCGCCATCACCTACGCCTCCGCGGGCGTGGACACGGCGGCCGGCGACCGCGCCGTCGAGCTCATGAAGGCCTCCGTGGCCGCGACGATGACCCCGGCCGTGGTCGGGGGAGTGGGCGGCTTCGCGGGCATGGTCGACGTCTCCGAGCTGCGCGCCTACCGGCGGCCCCTGCTGGCGACCTCCACCGACGGCGTGGGCACCAAGGTCGCTATCGCGCAGGCCATGGACGTGCACGACACCATCGGCCAGGACCTCGTGGGCATGGTCGTCGACGACATCGCGGTCACGGGGGCGCGGCCGCTGCTCATGACGGACTACATCGCCTGCGGCCACGTCGTGCCCGAGCGCATCGCCGACATCGTGCGCGGCGTCGCCCAGGCCTGCGCCCAGGTCCGCACCCCGCTGCTAGGCGGGGAGACCGCCGAGCACCCCGGCCTCATGGCCCCCGACGAGTACGACGTCGCCGGCGCCGCCACCGGCGTCGTCGAGGCCGACCGGATGCTCGGCGCCGAGCGTGTGCGCACGGGCGACGTGCTGGTGGCCCTGGCCGCCTCCGGCCTGCACTCCAACGGCTACTCGCTGGTGCGACGCGTCGTCGAGCACGCCGGGTGGGCGCTGGAGCGCCACGTGCCCCAGCTCGGCCGCACGCTCGGCGAGGAGCTCCTTGAGCCCACCCGCCTGTACTCCGCCCTGTGCCTCGACCTCGTGGACGCCCTCGACCCGGTCGGCGCGACCGACCCCGGGGCGATGCGGACGCGGGCCTTCAGCCACGTCACCGGTGGCGGTCTGGCCGCCAACCTCGCGCGTGTCCTGCCCGCCGGCCTGGTGGGCGACGTCGACCGCGCCTCCTGGAGGGTCCCGCCGGTCTTCGACATGGTGCGCACGCTTGGCGCCGTGCCGTGGGACGACCTGGAGTCCACGCTCAACCTGGGTGTGGGCATGGTCGCCGTCGTCGCACCGGGGGCGGTGGACGAGGTCCTGCGCCTGTCGGGGGCGGCGGGCGTACCCGCCTGGGTGCTGGGCTCGGTGCACAGCGCTGAGGGCTACCGGTCCCGGGGCCGCCTCGTGGCGGGGACGAAGGGCGTCGACGGCGGTGGCGTCGACATCCACGGCACCTACCTCACCGACTGAGGAGCGAGACCGGGACGCCGGGTCGGCGGACGCCTGCTGGCCGGGGCCCGCGCCTGCCGCAGCCGGCCGGGGCCCGCGCCTGCCGACGGGCACGACACACGGGTGAGGGCCGACAGAGAACGTGTCTCTGTCGGCCCTCACCCGTCAGTGCGTGACCGGAGCTCCAGCGGTTGCTGGCCGGTGGCTGATGCGTGCGCGGTGCTCACGCCGAGCACACGGGTCAACTCGTCTCAGAGCTGTCCCAGTCGTCCTCGTCGTCGTCCACGTTGTACTTGGCGGCCAACTCCTCGTAGTCGATCTCGTCGTCGACCTCGGCGCCGCTGGATGCGCTGACGAGCTCTCGCTCGAGAGCCGCGTAGTCGGTCTCCGGGCTGAAGTACTTGAGCTTACGGGCGACCTTGGTCGCCTTGGCCTTCTGACGGCCGCGCCCCATAGGCTCGACCCCCTCCAACAATCTCTGGCGCGCGAGGCGCGCATCACGTGGGCAAATGTGTCGTGGGGTGAGCCTATATCCACGCCCCCGCAAATGGCTATTCGGCGCCCTGTGAGGGAGAACGCCACTCGGTCCAGCGGCGCCGGGGACCCAGGTCCCGGGCGCCGCGGCACTCAGTGGCGCGAGCCGCGTCTGAGCAAGGAGCTGAGAGCGGCCACGGCCACGGCTCCGCAGGCGACGGCGGCCACCGTGCGCCGTGCGTCCTCGTCACCGGCCTGGGCCTGCTCCACCGTCTGCTCGGCGCGACGGCGCAACTCGCTCACACGGTCGACGAACCGGTCACGCTCCTGGGCAAGACGTGACCCCAGGCGCTGGCCGGCCGCACGCGCCTGGGCCTGGGGCGAGACGCGCTCGGCCAGGGCGTCGACGCTCTCGGCGAGCCGGGCGCGGGTGGCGTTGAGCCGGGCCTCGATCTCCTCCGGCGTGGGCTGCTGCGTCTGGCTCATCGGCGCAGCGCCTTGACGGTCGCGAACACGCTGACACCGACGAGCAGCACGGCCGCGCCGGTGACGATCCCGAGGGCGGCCGGGTCCCCGTCGCGGGCGTCGTCGAGCAGACGGTTGAGACGGTCCGTCAGGCGCGGGGACGAAGCGCAGGGGGCTGAGGCGTCAGGGCTGGGGGCACCGGTGCTCGCACGGGAGCCGCTGACTCCGACGGCGCCCGCCGCGTCCCGCAGCCGGGTGGAGACGGAGGAAACGATCCCGGCCCTCGCCTGGGCGACTGCCTGACGGGCCGAGCTCTTCGCCTGCGCCTTGAGGGCCTCAGGGGCGAGACGCGCGCCCAGGGCGGAGAGGTCGGCATTCAGCGCGGCTCGGCGGGCGACGAGCGCCGCCTCGATGGCCTCCGGGGTGGCGGCCTCCTTCGCTGCCCTGCGGGCGCGGGCCTGGGCCGCGACCTCGGCGGCCGAGGGGCCGGAGGGGCGGTCGTGAGCGGGGGCGTCGGCGGGCTGCTGGGGGACGGTGGCGCTCACTTGACGGACCCCTTCTCGAGACCCTCCTGCAGGGCTGCCCGGGCGGCGGCGACGTCGGCCTTGAGGTTCTCCTGCGGGGCGGGGACGTCGGCCTGGGCGGCCTTGAGACGGTTGACGCCCAGGAGCGCGAGCACGGCCACGATAACGAGCAGGACGAGAGCGACGATGAGGTGTCCGGCCCAGGGGGGCAGGACCTCGGCGATCGCCCAGGCGATCGAGCTCAGGATCATCCCGAAGGCGAACAGGGCGAGCACGGCGGCGGCCGAGAGCAGCGCGGCACCCACGCCGAGCCTGAGGGCCATGCGCTTGCCCTTGGCCTTGGCGAGGTCGATCTCGCCCTTGACGAGGGCAGTGATGTTCTCGGAGATGCGGGCGACGAGCTCGCCGAGCGTGGGCTGGGAGCCGGGCGCTGCCGTCGGGGGCTGCTGCTGGGTCATGTGGGAGGGGGCCTTCGGTGAGAGTGGCGGACGCTGCGCGCAACGGTACCCGTGTGCGATATGTGGTGCCAGGATCACACACCGCGGCGCCTGCCCGTGACGCCGGGCGTGGGGGCGGTACGTTGCGGCGTCGGGCCGGGTGGGTTGCGGCGTCGGGCCGGGCGGGCAGGACAACCTGCCGTCGTGCGGACAACGTCTTTGGCGTTGGACAACGTGGTGCCCAATGGATCACCCACGGGACGCCCCTGGGTTGTCCGGTGGAACACAGGTTGTCCAACGGCGTGAGGGTTGTCCGGCGGAACACAGGTTGTCCAACGGCGTGAGGGTTGTCCGGCGGAACACAGGTTGTCCGTGTGGAGAGACGCCCCCGCGGAACCCGCGTGCGCTCACGCGCCAGATGAGACGCTGGGAACAGTCTGCCTGCCCGTCCCCAGCCGCTGTCAGGAGCACCATGCCCTCGAAGATGAAGGACCGTCGTCTGAGCATCCGACGTCGGCGCGCCCCCTTAACCACCCGTTCCCGCAACGTCGCCATCGCGGCCCTCGCCGTCGTCCTCGCCGCCGTCGGGCTCTCGCTGCCGACCGCGCAGGCCGCCCCCGACGGCTCCGCCCTCGTCATCACCGAGGTCTTCACCCGCGGGGGCTCGTCCGGCGCCCCCTACCAGCACAAGTTCGTCGAGATCGCCAACCCCACCTCCTCCCCGCTGGCGCTGGACGGGCTGTCCCTCCAGTACGTCCCCGCCCGCGGCGGCACCGCGTCGAGCACCTGCGCCCTGAGCGGCACGGTCGCCGCGCGCTCCACCTACGTCATCGTCGTCGGCTCCAACGGCTCCACCGGTGAGGCGATCACCGGCGACGCCTCCTGCGACGCGAACCCCGGAGCCGCCGGAGGCACCTTCGCCCTGGTCCGAGGCACCGCGCGGCACACCTTCGCGATCGGCAGCAACGTCGGCGACCCGGAGGTCGTCGACCTCGTCTCCTGGGGCACGGCTGCGTCGGTCGACACCGCGGCCGCGACCGCGGTCTCTGGCAACGCGCTGTCCTACCAGCGTGCGGGCGCCACCGACACGGATGACAACGCCGCCGACCTCACGGGCGCCGCCCCCACCCCCGGCGTCGTCGTCGGTCTCGACACCCCGACCCCCACCCCCGAGCCCTCCCCTGCGCCCACAGCCTCCGCGCCCGCGCAGCCGATCACGCCGATCGCCGACATCCAGGGCACCGGCGAGCAGACCCCCTACGCGGACCAGACGGTCACCACCCTGGGTGTCGTCACCGCCGTCTACCCGACCGGAGGCTTCTCCGGCTTCTACATCCAGGCCCCCGGGTCCGGGGGCGTCCCCCGCAGCCCCGGGCAGGCCTCCGACGGACTCTTCGTCTACGACCGTGCGGGCGCCACGAGCCTGGCCCCGGGCCAGTGCGTCCAGGTCACCGGCACCGCCACGGAGTACCAGGGCCTGACTCAGCTCAGCGGCGTGAGCGAGACCGTCCTCGTCACCGACTGCGCGCCCGTCGTCCCCACCGAGGTCTCCGAGACCGCCTGGCCCGCCACCGACACGGACAAGGAGCCCTACGAGGCGATGCTCCTGCGGCCCACCGGCGCCTGGACGGTGACGAGTACCTACACCACGAACCAGTACGGCCAGGTCGGCCTCGCCGTCGGAGCGGAGCCCCTCTACCAGGCCACCGACGTCGTCGCCCCGGGGGCCGCGGCCGTCGCCTACGAGGAGGCCAACCGCGCCAAGGAGGTCCTGCTCGACGACGGCTCCTCCTGGAACTACACGACCAACGCGACCGCCAAGGGCCAGCCGCTGCCGTACCTCACCGCGGACAAGCCCCTGCGGGCCGGTGACGCCGTCACCTTCACCTCCGACGTCGTCCTCGACTACCGCCATGGCTGGAACCTCCAGCCGCTCACCCAGGTCAACGGTCTGACCGGCTCGCCGATCGACTGGCAGGTGAGCCGCCCGGCCGCACCGCAGGTCGGTGGCGAGGTCTCCGTCACCTCCTTCAACGTCCTCAACTACTTCACGGACCTCGGCCAGGACGAGGCCGGCTGCCGCGCCTACCTCGACCGCGACGGCAACCCCGTGACCGCCAACCGCTGCACGGTGCGCGGCGCCTACTCCACCCAGGCCTTCCTCCAGCAGCAGGACAAGATCGTCGCCGCGATCAACGAGCTCGACTCCAGCGTCGTCGGCCTGGAGGAGATCGAGAACTCCGCGAAGTTCGGCCACGACCGTGACGCCTCGCTCGCTCAGCTGGTGGCCGCGCTCAACGCCGCCGCGGGATACGACAAGTGGGCCTACGTGCCCTCTCCCGCCGCGCGCCCCTCGGCGGAGGTCGAGGACTCCATCCGCACGGCCTTCATCTACCAGCCCGCCGTCGTCACGCCGGTGGGGGAGTCCGTCATCCTCGACGACGAGGCCTTCACCGGCACGGCCCGCCAGCCCCTGGCGCAGGCCTTCAAGGCGGTGGGGGCCGACGACGTCGACGCCTTCGTCGTCATCGTCAACCACTTCAAGTCCAAGGGCTCGGTGCTGCCCGGCGCGGGCAACGCGGACTCCGGCGACGGGCAGGGCGCCAACAACGCCCAGCGCGTCGCCCAGGCGCAGGCCCTCGTCGCCTGGGCCGCGCAGTGGAACGACAGGCCGGTGCTGCTGGTCGGCGACTTCAACTCCTACGCCCAGGAGGACCCCATCACCACGATGGAGGCCGCCGGGTACACCCTCATCAACGACGTCGTCGACGGGGTCGGCCACTCCTACCAGTACTCGGGCCGTCTGGGCTCGCTCGACCACGTGCTGCTCAACGCGGCGGCAGTTGAGCTCATCGCCGGGGCGCGGGTGTGGGACGTCAACGCCGACGAGTCGATCGCCTACGAGTACTCGCGGGCGAACTACAACGTCACCTAGCTCTACGCGGCGGATCCCTACCGCTCCTCGGACCACGACCCGATCAAGGTGGGGCTCGACCCGCGTGACTCTGTGGCGCAGTGCGCGGCCGCGGGCGGGACCTTCTCCGGCGGGCAGTGCGTCATGCCCTCCGGGCCGACGGCTTCCGCCAGCGTGACGTCGGGAGACGCGACGGCGGTGGGAACGCCGACCGGCTCCGGGGCCACGGGTGCTCGTCGGCCCCTGGCGCGCACCGGTGCCGGCCTCGGGGGGCTGCTGCTCGCCGCCGGTCTTCTTGGCGGCGGTGCGGCGCTGACGGCTTGACGACGCCGCGCCTGAGCCACCGCCAGGAGGCGACGGACGGTGCCGGCTGCCGGCTGAGGTGCGCTGGCCGTCGGGCAACGTGCTGGCCGTTGGAGCGCCCTCGTGGGGGGATAACCCTCGTCTGGGTGGACCACGTGCTGGTGGTTGGATCACCTGCGTGTGGGTGGATCACCGTGTGGACGCCCCTGGGTGATCCGTCGGCACACAGGTTGTCCACCTGCGAGCAGGTGGTCCGTCCTGGTGCTCGCGTTGTCCGTCTGTGCGTAGGTGATCCGCCTGCGGGCAGGTGGTCCGTCCGCTCTGGGATCGGCGGTTGGATCACCTGCGTGTGGGTGGACCACGTGCTGGTGGTTGGATCACCTGCGTGTGGGTGGATCACCGTGT
>CALEXZ010000115.1 GCA_937926195.1 uncultured Actinomyces sp. | reverse complement strand
TGTCCTTGCAGGTGCCGGGCTCGGACTCGTCGGCGTTGACGACGAGGTAGCGGGGGCCGCCGTCGGGTGCCGGCAGGAAGGACCACTTGAGGCCGGTGGGGAAGCCCGCGCCGCCGCGTCCGCGCAGGCCGGAGGCCTTGACGGCGTTGACGAGCTCGTCGGTGCTCATGGTCTTGGCCTTGGCCAGTGCCTCGTAGCCGCCGTGGGCGCGGTAGGTGCGCATCGTCCAGGAGCGGTCCTTGTCCCACAGGTCGCTGACGATGGGGGTCAGGGTGCCGGGCGCGGTGAAGGCCGGGGCCTGGACCTCGGGGCTGTGCTGCTCGCTCACTTGCTCTCCTCCTCGACCGAGGCGGGGGCCGTCCAGCCGTGCTCACGGGCCAGGCGCAGGCCGCGCAGGCTGGCGTGCCCGGCACCGGGGCCCTCGTCGACGCGCCCGTCCTCGAAGCCGGCCAGGAGCCTCTCGTTCTGGCGGAAGGTCGGCAGGGTCTCGGGGCCGCGCGTGGGGGTGACGTCCTCGCCGGCCTCCAGGCGCCTGACGAGGTCGACGGCGCTGGCGGGGGTCTGGTTGTCGAAGAACTCCCAGTTGACCATGACGACGGGGGCGTAGTCGCAGGCGGCGTTGCACTCCACGCGCTCCAGGCTGATGCGCCCGTCCTCGCTGGTCTCGTCGTTGCCCAGGCCCGTGTGCTCGCTCACGGCCCGCCACACGGCGTCGCCGCCCATGACGGCGCACAGGGCGTTGGTGCACACGCCCACGTGGTACTCGCCGGCGGGGTGGCGGCGGAACTGGCTGTAGAAGGTCGCCACGGCGGAGACCTCGGAGCGGGTCAGCCCCAGGGCGTCGGCGCACAGGGCGATGCCGCGCGGGGCGACGTAGCCGTCTTCGCTCTGGACGAGGTGGAGCATCGGGATGAGGGCGCTGCGCTCGTGGCCCGCGGGGTAGCGGGCGGTGATCTCGGCGAACTCCCCGCGCAGGCGGGCCTCGTCCTCGGGGGCGTACCCGAAGGCTCCGGTGGTGGTGCTCGGTGTCTGCTGGGTGGTCATCAGCGGTCCACGCCTCCCAGGACGGGGTCGATCGAGGCCAGGGCGGGCACGAGGTCGGCGATCATGCCGCCCTCGGCCATGGTGGCCAGGGACTGGAGGTTGGAGTAGGAGGGGTCGCGGAAGTGGACCCGGTAGGGGCGGGTGCCGCCGTCGGAGACGGCGTGCACGCCCAGGACGCCCTTGGCGTGCTCGACGGTGCGGTAGACCTGCCCGACGGGCACGTGGAAGCCCTGGGTGACGAGCTTGAAGTGGTGGATGAGGGACTCCATCGAGGTGCCCATGATCTCGCGCACGTGCTCCAGGGACTGGCCCTGGCCGTCGGAGGCGATGGCCATGCGGGCGGGCCAGGCGATGGTCGGGTCGGCGACCATCGTCGTGTTGGAGAGGTCGTCCCCGCGGGCGGCGACGGCGTCGAGGCGCTCCAGGGCCTGGGAGACGATCCGCAGGGACTGGTCGCACTCCTCGAAGCGCACGAGCTGGCGGTTGTAGACGTCGGAGCGCTCGTAGGTGGGGACCTCGAAGTCGTAGGTCTCGTAGCCGCAGTAAGGCTGGATCTTGCGCATGTCCAGCGGGTATCCGGCGGCCCGCAGGCAGGGGCCGGTGAGCCCCAGGGCCAGGCCGTGGGCGAGGGAGATCTCCCCGGTGCCGATGAAGCGGTCCTTGAGGATGGGGTTCTCCAGCAGCAGGGCCCGCAGCTCGCCGAGATCGTGCTTGATGTCGGGCAGCGTCGAGCGCACGAAGTCGCTGAAGCCCTCGGGCACGTCCTGGGCGAGGCCGCCGGGGCGCACGTAGGCGTGGTTCATGCGCAGGCCGGAAACCATCTCGAAGGCGCGCAGGATGTTCTCGCGCAGACGGAAGGCGATGGTGAGCAGGGTGGTGCCGCCCAGCTCGTTGCCGCCGGTGCCGATGGCGATGGCGTGGGAGGCGATGCGGTTGAGCTCCATGAGGATGACCCGCATGACGGTCGCCTTCTCGGGGACCTGGTCGGTGATGCCCAGCAGCTCCTCGACGGCCAGGGCGTAGCCGACCTCCTGGAAGAACGGGGCCACGTAGTCCATGCGGGTGACGAAGGCCTCGCCCTGGACCCAGGTGCGGTACTCCATGTTCTTCTCGATGCCGGTGTGCAGGTAGCCGGTGCCGACGCGGGCCTCGGTGACCTTCTCGCCGTCGATCTCCAGCAGCAGGCGCAGCACGCCGTGCGTGGAGGGGTGGACGGGGCCCATGTTGACGACGATGCGGTCGTGCTCGAGACGGTCGCGCTCGTCGCGCGCGGCGATCTGCTCGGCGATGCCCTGCCAGTCGCCGCCCTCGGCGGTCCACTCGGGGGCTCCCTGGGCGAGGGAGTCGAGCGCGGGGCGGCTGGCCCGCGGACGCATGGAAGCGGTGCTCATCAGCGGTACGACCTCCGGGAGTCGGCGGGCGGGGTGGTGGCGCCCTTGTACTCGACGGGGATGCCGCCGAGCGGGTAGTCCTTGCGCTGCGGGTGGCCGACCCAGTCGTCGGGCATCGCGGAGCGGGTGAGGTTGGGGTGGCCGTCGAAGACGATGCCCATGAGGTCCCAGGCCTCGCGCTCGTGCCAGTCGTTGCCCGGGTAGATGCTCACCAGGGAGGGCACGTGGGCGTCGCCGTCGGGGGCGGCGACCTCGAGGCGGATCTGGCGCCCGCCGTGGGTGAGGGAGACGAGCTCGTAGCAGGCGTGCAGCTCGCGCCCGGTGTCACCGGGGTAGTGCACGCCGGTGACACCCAGGCACAGCTCGAAGCGCAGGTCCTGGTCGTCGCGCAGGTGGCGGGCGACGTCGAGCAGGTGCTCGCGGGTGACGAAGAGGGTGAGCTGGTCGTGCTCGATGACGACCTTCTCGACGGCGTCGGCGGGCTCGGTGCCCTGGGCGGCGAGGTCCTCCAGGAGGGCGTCGACGGCCTCGTCGAACCAGGAGCCGTAGGGGCGCACGGCGGCGGGGGCGAGACAGACGACGCCGGTGGTGCCGCCGTAGCCGGTGGTGTCCCCGGCGTCGTGGGCGCCGAAGTGGCCGGCGTGGGTGGCGATGACCTCCAGGCGCAGCTCGGGGCGCACGGGCCGGCCGGCGACCTCGGGCACCGCCGGGGCGGGGGTCTCGACGGCGTCGGTGCTCTGGGGTGCGGTGCTCACGCGAGCTCCCCCTTCATCTCGGACAGCGGGGTGGCGGCGAGGGCGGCGGCCTCGACGGCGCGGGCGATCTCCTCGCGGTGACGGAAGAGCGGCTTCTTCTCGATCTGGCGGGTGAGCTCGAGCATGGCGTTGATGAGCATCTCGGGGCGCGGCGGGCACCCGGGCAGGTAGATGTCGACCGGGACGATGTGGTCACATCCCTGGACGATGGCGTAGTTGTTGAAGATGCCGCCGCTGGAGGCGCAGGCGCCCATGGAGATGACCCACTTGGGCTCGGGCATGGAGTCGTAGACGTTGCGGATGATCGGCGCCATCTTGTGGGAGACGCGGCCGGAGACGAGCATGACGTCGGCGTGGCGCGGCGAGGCGCGGAAGACCTCCCAGCCGAAGCGCGACAGGTCGAAGCGGGGTCCGGCGGTGGCCATCATCTCGATGGCGCAGCAGGCCAGGCCCATGGTGACGGGCCACAGGGAGCGCGCCTGGGCGAGGCCGGCGAGCTTCTCGACGTTGGTCAGCAGGAAGCCGGGACTCTGGACCGCCTCGGCGGCCTCGGCGTAGAGGTCTCCGCGCTTGGAGGGGATGTCGAGCATCCTGGCCCGGTAGGCCTTGTACTCAGTCTTGTCCATGCTGTGCTCGCTGTTCTTCGTGGGTGCGTCGTCGGGCGGTGCGGGCGTCGGGCGGTGCGGGTCAGTCCCAGTCGAGTCCGCCGCGGCGCCACTCCAGGACGTAGGGCACCGTGATGAGGGCG
Organism: uncultured Actinomyces sp.; assembly: GCA_937926195.1. Lineage (GTDB taxonomy): Bacteria > Actinomycetota > Actinomycetes > Actinomycetales > Actinomycetaceae > Actinomyces. Next base: position 4,607 of record CALEXZ010000115.1, on the reverse strand, counting down.
ATGAAGAGGACCGCGGCGACGAGGCCGAAGACGCGCAGCTCCATGAAGGCGGTCGCCCAGGGGTAGAGGAAGACGACCTCGACGTCGAAGATGATGAAGGTCATGCCGACGAGGTAGAAGCCGACGGGGAAGCGCCCGTGCTCGGTGTTGGCGGGGGTGGGGTCGATGCCGCACTCGTAGTTGGCGGTCTTGACCCGGTTGCGCTTGTTGGGGCTGACGATGGCGCTCAGCGCCAGGCCGCCGACGGCGACGACGAAGGCCACTGCCGCCATGATGAGGAGGGAGACGTAGGGGTTCATGCTTCCATCACCGTTCTGGTCAGGCCCCGTCGGGCGGCGGCTCGTGAGACGTGGGAGCGGGGGCTCTGGCTGGCGCTCACGGTCCTGTGCACCTCCTCGGGGGTCCTTGGTTCGTCGCGGGGTCCTCGACGCGCCCCGGGCAGGAGGGGCCTCACGTGAATGTACCCAGGCAACCCCAAGCCTCCGACCGAGGCTCCCGTGGGACCATCTTCCGTTGAGTTGCCGCGGGCCGGTCGCGGACGGGGGAAATCGGCACCTGTGCGCGCCGTCACGATTTAGGTCCCGCGACCCTTATCTATTTCACGACCAGAACTCGGGACCTGGATCCCAGTTGCTCGCGTCCGGTGCAGCCGACAGACTCGGAGGATGAGTACCGAGCCCCCGACTGAGGACCCCGACGTTCCCGCCCTGGTCCCCGAGATGAGCGTGAGCGACCTCGACGTCTCCCTCGACTTCTGGTGCCGTCTCATCGGTTTCGAGATCAGGTACACCCGCCGCGAGGAGGGCTTCGCCTACCTGGCTCTGGGACGCGCGCACGTCATGCTCGACCGTCTCGACGTCGGGCGGACGTGGCTGACCGGTTCCCCCGAGCCTCCCTTGGGACGGGGCATCAACCTGGAGATCGAGGTGCCGGACCTGGAGGCCGTTCACGGGCGCCTGACCGAGGCGGGCTGGCCGCTGTTCCTCGAGCCCGAGGAGGCCTGGTACCGGGCCGAGGACGTGCTCATCGGGGTGCGCCAGCTTCTCGTCCAGGACCCCGACGGCTACCTGCTGCGGCTCCAGACGGAGCTGGGGCGACGTCCGGCATGATGAGCCCATGAGCCGAGCCACCCTCGCCAAGGACCCCCGCGAGGTCGCAGGCATGTTCGACACCGTCGCACGCCGCTACGACCTGAGCAACGACATCATGAGCCTGTGGCAGGTGCGCATGTGGCGCCGCGTGACCCGCGCGGCGGTCGCGGCCGGGCCCGGTATGCGGGTGCTCGACCTGGCCGCGGGCACCGGCACCTCCAGCGTCGAGTACGCGGCCGACGGCGCCGAGGTCATCGCCTGCGACTTCTCCACCGGGATGGTCGCCGAGGGCAAGGCCCGCCACCCCGAGATCGAGTTCGTCGCGGGGGACGCCATGGCGCTGCCCTTCGCCGACGACACTTTCGACGTCGTCACCATCTCCTACGGGCTGCGCAACGTCCAGGACACGCTCCGGGCCCTGGAGGAGATGAGGCGGGTGACGCGCCCGGGCGGGCGCCTCGTCGTCGCCGAGTTCTCGACCCCCACCTGGGGGCCCTTCCGTGACGCCTACCGCTTCTACCTGGGCAGCGCCCTGCCCGCGCTGGGACGCCTCGTGTCCTCCAACACGGACGCCTACTCCTACCTGGGCGAGTCCATCGTCGCCTGGCCGGACCAGCAGGCCCTCGCCGCCCTCATGCAGGAGGCGGGCTGGCGCGCGGTCGCCTACAAGAACCTGTCGGGCGGCATCGTGGCGGTCCACCGCGCCACGCGGCCGGCCACCTGAGCCGTGGGCGCAGGTCACCGGGAGCCCCCCGCCCCGCTCACCATCAACGCGGACACGGCCCACCCGACCGTGCCCCGCCTGTCCTTCCTCACCCAGCGCCTGGACCCGGCGCAGGTGCGCGCCCTCGGCCTGGACGAGCCGGAGGGTCTGGTGGGTCTGCTCGCGCACCGGGGCGACGTCGTCAGCTGGGTGCGCCACGGGCTCGGCCTCGTCGGCTGGGGACAGCTGGCACGGATCGAGGCGAGCGGGTCGGCGCGTATCGAGGCCCTGCGTGCCGCCTGGCGTGACACCGTCTACTCCGGCTGGTGGCGCGACCCGCTCGTGCGCCCGGGCACGGGTCCCGTCGCCCTGGGGGCCATCACCTTCTCCGCGCGCTCGGCCGAGCGCTCGGTGCTGCTCGTCCCGCGGGTCCTCGTGGGAGCGGACGAGGCGGGCGCCTGGGTGACGACGGCAGCGCCGGAGGGGCAGGAGCCGGTACCGGCCGAGGAGGTCGTCGCCGAGGTCCTGGCACACAGGGCACGCCACGGCGCCCGCCCCACCCGGCAGGAGCCCGGCGCGCCCGGCCCCGCGGCCACCATCGCCGTCGGCTCGCGCAGCGACGAGGACTACCTGGCCTCGCTGCGCTTGGTGCAGGAGCGCATGCGCGCCGGCCAGGCGCACAAGGTGGTCCTGGCCCGCGACGTACTCGTCACCCCCGCCGACCGCCTGCCCAAGGGCGACATCCTCACCCGCCTGGCCCACAGCTACCCCTCGTGCTGGACCTTCAGCGTCGACGGGATGGTGGGGGCGAGCCCCGAGCTGCTCGTGCGTCTCAAGGGGCGGCGCCTGAGCAGCCGGGTGCTGGCGGGCACGGCCCGCCGTCGGGCGGGCAGTGAGACCGAGCGGGCGGAGCAGGCCGCGCGCCTGGCCGCCTGGCTGGAGGCCGACGGCAAGAACAACCGCGAGCACGCGCTGGCGCGCGCCTCCGCCATCGAGGCGCTGGAGCCCCTGTGCTCGGTGGTCGAGGCGCCTGAGCGCTTCGTGCTCACGCTGCCCAACGTCCTGCACCTGGCCAGTGACGTCACCGGTGTCGTGGCCGGGGACACCGGCGCCCTGTCCCTCGTGGGGGCCCTGCACCCGACGGCGGCGGTCGGCGGGACCCCGACGGCGGCGGCGGTCGCGCTCATCGACGAGTGTGAGGGCATGGACCGGGGCCGCTACGCGGGGCCCGTCGGCTGGGTGGACTGGCACGGCGAGGGCGAGTGGTGCATCGCCCTGCGCTCGGCGGCGCTCAGCGGTGGGGGCGCCGGGCCCGGGCAGCCGGCGCGGGTCTTCGGCGGGGGCGGCATCATGCCCGACTCCGACCCGCTCGACGAGCTCGCCGAGACCCGCGCCAAGATGCAGCCCGTCCTGTCGGCCCTCGGGGCCCTCTGAGGGCTCCGAGGGGGCGCCGCCCGGTGGCCCGACGCCCGCGGGCGGCGTGCCCCGGTGCCGCGGACCGTCTCAGCCGCCGTCGGCTCCCCGCGGCGCCACGACGCCCGTGGGCGACGTGCCCCGGTGCGCGTGTGCGGCCTCAGGAGTCCTTGCGCTCGGCGAGGGTGGCGGTGAGCTCGAGCGTCTTGCCGTCGCGCACGACCGTGAGCGCTACCGTGTCCCCGGCCGAGTACTGGCGCACGAAGCCCGTCAGCGCCGCCGACTGGCTCGTCGCCTTGCCGTTGATGGCCGTGATGACGTCGCCCGGCTTGAGTCCCGCCTCCTGCGCCGGGGAGCCGGACTCGACCTCGCCCACGAGGGCGCCCGCGTAGGTCGCGGTCTCGGTGCGGGCCTCGCCGTTGGAGACGGTCACCCCCAGGTAGGCGTGGGTGGCGGTGCCGGTGGCGATGAGCTGGTCGGCGACCTTGGTCGTGAGGTTGGAGGGGATGGCGAAGCCGATGCCGATGGACCCGGCCTCGCTCTCCGAGCCCCGCGAGGCGATCGAGCTCGTGATGCCGATGACGGCCCCGGTCTCGTCGAAGAGCGGGCCGCCGGAGTTGCCGGGGTTGACGGCGGCGTCGATCTGGATGGCGCTGGTGACGACCTGTGAGGTGGTCGAGGTCGACGGCGCATCCGGGTCGAGGCCCCCGCCGGGGGCCTGCGAGGAGTCGGTCTCCTCCTGGGTGGTGACGACGGGTCGGTCGAGGGCGGAGACGATGCCGGTCGTGACGGTGGAGGACAGTCCCAGGGGGTTGCCGATCGCCATGACGTCCTGGCCGGTGACGACGCTCTCGGAGTCGCCGAAGCGGGCGACTGTGAGGTCCTTGGGTGCGTTGACGAGCTGGACGACGGCCAGGTCGGTGGCGGCGTCGGAGCCGGTGAGCTCGGCGTCGTAGATGCGTCCGTCGGCGAGGGTGACCTGGATCGTCGTGGCTCCGGCGACGACGTGGTGGTTGGTGACGATGTGCCCCTCGGCGTCGTAGACGACGCCGGAGCCGACGGCGGTGCCCGAGGCCGTGGCGACCGTGATCGACACGACGGAGTTCGCCACGGCCTGGGTGACGGTCTCCCAGTCGGGCGAGGAGCCGGTCTGGGTGACGGCCTGGGTGGTGCCGCCCGTGTGCTGGGAGGAGGACATGGCACCCGTGTCCGGGGTCACGTCGAGGTAGTGGACGGCGGCGACGGTGCCGCCGCAGGCGAGCATCGCGGTCGCCAGGCTGGTGGCGACGACGCCGCCCCAGCCGGGGCCGCGGCGCGTCGAGGAGCGGGGCTCCGTCATCTGCGGTGCGCCTGCCGCAGGCCCCGCAGCGGCGCCCGCTGCGCCGGCGGCGGCGGGGGCT